>CAZSAY010000001.1:0-72407 GCA_964605225.1 uncultured Thermodesulfobacteriota bacterium
AGAGCTCGGCCACGGAGCTTGTTGAAGAGAACGGTTTTAGCTGGTGCAGGTACAGGAAGGGTAGGCCCGCCCTTGCCGAGGGGCCTTCCGGCGTTGTGGTCATGGATACGGAAGAAGACGTCACGGAGTATGTGGAGTCATTTAAGAAAAAAGGCTCAAAGGTCCTTCTCATAGACAACGGGACAAAGGCCACGGGAGTTGCGGATCTCTCCATAACGCCCTCTGCCTTCATGGCCGGAAGGGGGGCGAAAGACCCCTATGCCGGGAGTAAATTTGTAATAGTTGGAGAGAATTTTTTCAGGGCTCAGAAGGCCATGAAGCCCATGAAACATTCTCTGCCCCTGAAGGTACTTCTGACCATGGGGTGGTGCGATGCCAATAACATTACACTAAAGATCCTCGGCGCTCTATCCACGATGGCTGATATTCATATTACCGTTGTCCTGGGCCCCGATTATCCCTTTATGAAGACAATGGAGCCTTTCAGGGGAAATAAAAACATTACATTTCATTACGCTGTTAAGGACATGGCCCCGCTCATGGCATCATCTCATATCGCCTTTACGGCCCTTGGCACTACGGTATACGAGCTTGCCTTCATGGGTGTGCCCCCGATTATTATCTCCAATTACAGAGACGATGAGAGGGATATGGCCTCGCTGATAAAGCTCAAGGCCGGGGTCTCTCTAGGCTTTCACGCAGTGGTCTCCGGGGAGCTTATAAGAGGCGCGGCAACGAGGTTTGTTGAAGACGCGTGGTACTGGCGCGAGGTCTCGACACAGGCGAAGAGGCTAACCGATGGAAGGGGTGCATGGAGGATAGCCTCAATCATAGCCGAACTTTACGGCAGGAGGGATCGCGTATGAGGTCTGGAGGGAACGCCGTGGTGGTAGACGGCCCATTTCACAATGGCCCTGTAATAGGAGAAAAGCACGGTTGCCTGGTAGTGCAATGCCTGGAGTGCGGTTTCGCGCATATCCTCCCCATGCCATCAGACGGGGAGCTGAAAAATATTTACAGGGACGAGTATTTCACGAGGGATAAGCCCGCCTTTATCGAGTCTGTACGTGACGACAGTGAGTGGTGGAACGTAGTCTATGACGAGAGGCTTGATGCCTTTGAGTCAATGCTTTGCCCTGGGAAAAAAAGATTATTGGACGTTGGCTGCGGTCCGGGTTTTTTCCTGAAGAGGGGGACCGAGAGGGGTTGGCGATGCCTCGGCGTGGAACCCTCAAAAAAGGCGGCCGCCTATGCCAGGAGGCTCGGGTTGAACGTGATTAACGATTTTTTCGATGGCCGCATCATGCAGGACGAGGGCCTTATCTTTGACGCGGTTCATATCTCCGAGGTCCTTGAGCATGTTGCCGACCCGTTGGCCGTGCTTGAGGGCGTATATGGACTTCTTGATGAGGGCGGTATCGTCTGCGCCGTGGCGCCAAACGATTTCAGCCCGGTGCAGGAAGTCCTTGGCGAGAGGCTCGGCTTTGAGCCTTACTGGATTTCAGTGCCGCACCATATAAATTATTTTTCCTTTGATTCCATGAAGAATTTGCTGATCAAGGCCGGGTTTACCATAGCCAGCGTGACCGCTACCTTTCCCATGGATTTTTTTCTCCTCATGGGTAAGAACTACGTGGGCGACGAGGAGCTCGGGAGCCGGTGTCACGGGCTTAGAACAAGGCTTGATATCATGCTCGGCGATCCTCGCCTGAAGGGTTTCAAGGCTGAGATGTACGACCTCATGGCGAGGCACGGTATCGGTCGGGAGGCCATTATATTCGGTATAAAGGAGGAGTAATGGGAGAGGCGATAATTATGCTGCCAGAATCACTTCCCCTTGCGGCGCCCCTTGTTGAGCATGTATTTGAGAGGGAGAAGAGCAGGGGGGCAGGTGGTGCAAAGGTGAAGAATGAGGCAGGGGATGGGTGCGCCGTGGATCTCCTTATACTTCGAAAGCAAAAAGAGACCTACAGGGACATTATCAGGAGTTATGGTTTCAGGGAGGTCCATGTCCTTGACGAAGAGTATTACGGCGGTATCAGTAAATCGGCCTCTCTTGCCTTTTTAATGAAAAAATCCGCCCATCCATACGAGAAGTGCTACTTTCCCGTTAATACCTTCAGGGCCAACGCCTTTCTCTTCGGCTCCATCATAGCCGGTAGGGCCCTGGCCGTTAACGCATCTCTTTGCAGAGGTAATGGGCATATCCCGGAGACGGGCTTTTCTCTGGATAAGGACGATATTAGAGAATACGGCCTGCCATGGGAGAAGGAGATAAAAACAATTAGGGAAACCCTTCGGAGCGTTGCCCGCACCCTTAAAGAGATGGATGGGACGCTAAAGGTCTCAGGTGAGCGTCCAAATCTTGGCATCCTCACGGGTTTTGGCCACGACCTTGAGATTTTCATGAAGTACGCCTACGGCATAAGAGAGGCCTCTGGCAGAAAGGTCCTTGATATAGGCGGGGGGCTTGGATACGGCTCGTATCTACTCTCGAAATTTGCCGAAGAGGTAATTTTTCTTGATAGATCGGCGGAGACTACTGACTTTGTGCGCCGCACCTGGGCCCCTATTGCCCCAAACCTTCAGGCCATATGCGGCGAGGCCGGGGATTTGAGGGGAAAAGAGGGGTATTTTGATACTGTTTTTCTAATGGACGTCATTGAACACGTTGTGGACCCGGAGCGGCTTTTAATGGATGTCAGGTCTCTTCTAAAACCTGGCGGTACTCTTGTCCTCAGCACGCCCGAAGAGGATTATTACCCTTACAGGGTATGTCCGGCAAGCCGGCGGGGTGAATCAGAGGGCTCGCTTCTTGATGACGCCATATGGCCGTGGCATATACAGGGCCTTGGTGAGAGGGTAATGCTCCCCATGCTCAGGGGTTCAGGCTTTGATGTCATTGAGAAGAGCTACACAACTTACGTAAAGGGGGATGAGCTTAAAAGACGGCTCGCCGTGGCCATGCAAGATCAAGACGGCGCGGCCCTTGCCCGCACCGCCGTGGACATAACAAAGTGGGATATCGGGGATTTTGCCATTACCCTCAGGCGGGATCCCTGTTTTTCCGCCGCCTCGTATAACGTGCTGGCAAGGAAAGGGGCGCAATGTCCATGAGGACAAGGGCCGCCCTGCTAAGGGAAAAAGACTCCCCCATACTCGTAAGAGAGATTGGGCTGGAGCCTCCGGGCCCGGGCGAGGTCCTTGTGAAAATGGAGATGGCGGGGCTCTGCAGGAGCGACCTTAACGCCATTACAGGTCATACCCGATACGCCATGCCCCTTGTCCTCGGTCACGAGGGCGCGGGTACGGTGATGGAGGTTGGCCCGGATACTGAGGGCATAAAGGCAGGCGATAGGGTGGCCCTGAGCTGGGCGGCCTACTGCGGCAGGTGCTACTTCTGCAGGCGCCAGGAGACTCATCTATGCAGTTCCGTGGCGTGGCCCCGTGGAAGGGGGTTTCTCCCTGACGGCACTACGAGGTTTAGAGGCGATAACTCCGAGCAGATTTTTCACTTTAACGGCGTATCGTCTTTTAGTGAGTATACAGTGGTTTACAAGACGGGTTGCGTGCCTGTTTCGCGGGCCCTGCCCCTTCAAGTGGCCGCCACATCAAGTTGCTCGGTAGTAACGGCCTTTGGTGCGGTCTTCAGGAGCGCTGGTACCTACATTGATAGGAGTAGCGTATGTGTGGTCTTAGGCGGCGGATGCGTGGGCGCTACCGTAGTGGAGGCCCTGAAATTAAAGGGGGTGGGGAAGATAATCCTCATAGAAAGAGAGCGCGGCAAGTGGAGGGTAGATGGCGTGGACCAGTACAGAGAGGGCCTGAACCCCGATGAGATATATGAGCTTACAGAAGGCGTTGGCGCTGATATATGTTTTGACTGCGTGGCCTCGGAGGATACCATAACAAAGTCCATGGCTGCCGTTCGCAGAGGTGGCACCGTGGTCATGGTAGGCTCGCCCCATCCGCTTATGAAGCTTACCCTCCCTGCCGTTGATTTTCACCTTGAGAAGAGGCTAATAGGTTCACTCTACGGGTCCTCGAATCCGGGAAGGGATATTCCATGGATTCTGGACCTCTACGAGAGGGGCCTTATCAATCTTGAGAGGTACGATAAGGGTAGCTTTGTCCTTGGAGATATAAACATAGCCCTTAAGGCCCTTGAAGACCAGGGCGGGAAGATCACAATAACCTTTGATTGAAAAGCAGTCTGTATGGGAGATGTGAGGGAGAAAAAATGATTAATAAACAAGGAGGATAAGTATGAAGTTATTTCTCGATACTGCTGATATTAAAGAGATAAAGAAGGTTAAATCGTGGGGAGTTTTAAGCGGCATAACGACTAATCCTTCCATCATAGCGAGACAGAAAAGGGATTTTTTATCCCTTGCCCGTGAGATATGTGAGCTTGTCTATCCCAAACCCGTAAGCCTTGAGGTTGTGGGTAGAGAGGCCGGTCCCATGGCGGATCAGGCCCGCAGGCTCGCCGAGATATCTCGTAACGTTGTGGTAAAGCTTCCGGCCAACCCTGCCGGCATGGAGGCGTTGACGCTTCTTCGCGGTGAGTCCATAAAGACGAACCTTACGCTTATTTTTTCGCCGACGCAGGCCCTTCTTGCCGCCATGGGCGGGGCTACATTCATCAGTCCCTTTATCGGGAGGCTTGAGGACAGGGGTTATGACGGGCTCGGTCTTGTGCGTGAGCTCATGGAGGCATTTTCCCATAGTGATTTTGGCACGGAGGTCATAGCGGCAAGCATAAGAGACCCCCATCAGATTGTTGAGATAGCCAGGGCCGGAGTTCATATAGCAACAGTGCCTTTTGTAGTGCTTGAGAAGATGCTCCTTAATACCATGACTGATATGGACCTTGAGAGATTTTTAAATGACTGGGAGGAGGTGCCGGGCCGTGAGCATGCATTTGGAGAAAATATCAGAAAAGCCGCTGGAGCTTAGGGCCGCCGTATTCAACGCCCCGGGTGAGCTTGACGTAAGACGCTGTAGCTTCGCCGGACTGAAAAAAGGCGAGGTCCTTGTCTCTATCAATGCCTGCGGCATATGCGGGAGTGACCTTAATATCTTTCACAGGAATCCGCCCGTACCCGTGTACTGGGCGGGGCATGAGATAAGCGGCGTTGTAGAAGAGTTGGGCCCCGGCGTAAAGGGCCTTAAAAAAGGCATGAGAGTCTGCATTGCTCCCCTTGTGCCATGTCAGAAGTGCGTCCAATGCAGGAGCGGCCGGGATAATCTCTGCGGGAGGTCTACTTTTGTGAGTTTTAACCGGCCCGGAGGATTCGCCAATATGGTGAGCCTGCCGGCCTCCAATGTTTTTGAGATACCCGCGGTGCTGAGTTTTGGAGAGGCAGTCCTTATAGAACCCTTTGCCGACGCCCTGCATGCCATATCCGTGGCCGGTAATGTGGCCGGTAAGAGGGCGCTCGTAATAGGTTGCGGCACCCTGGGGCTACTTACCATAAAGGCCCTGAGCCTCGCTGGGGTAGCCTATGTGGCCGTCCTTGGAAGGTACCCCTATCAGAGAGACCATGCCGTATCCATGGGTGCCGATAACGCCCTGGATCCGGAGTTCGCCGCAGGGATACTGCGCGACGACGGACCCTTTGACGTAGTATTCGAGACGGCTGGTGGCTTTGGGAGCGATTCCATTACACTCTCCATAGATGCACTTGAGAGGAGCGGCATAATAGTACTATCGGGCGTTCATTATCATACTCCCAGGATGAATCTCAAGGACCTTACGGAGAAGGAGATTCAGATACGCGGCGCTCAGAGATACAGAAAAAAGGATTTTGTTAAGGCCCTCAGTCTCTTCGCGGAGGGCAAGGTAGAGGCCGAAGGCCTTATAACACACAGAGTGGCCCTTGAGAGGATTATGGATGGATTTGAGATAGCCTTCCATAAAAAGGAGTCAAAGGCCATAAAGGTGGTGGTATGTCCAGAAATGTAGCAGGTAAAAAAATCCTTATAATATCCGGAGCGTTGGAGGCATTACCCATTATCCAGAAGGCCCGTGATATGGGGCTTTATGTCATTGTCTCTGACGGTGATAGTAAGGCGCCGGGTTTTGCCCTTGCCCATGAGGCCATCGTGGCAAGCACATACGACGGGGAGAAAACCCTGGACCTTGTGCGGGCCTCGGACCCCAATGGACGCTTATCCGGTGTCCTCTCGGCGGCGGCCGATGTGCCCCTTACCGTTGCAACCGTGGCCCGGGGGCTGGGCTTGCCCGGGCCTTCCATTGGCTCAGCCCGGCTTGCAAGCGATAAGTTCCTTATGAAAAGAGCCTGTAGAATAAAGGGTATCCCCGTGCCGTGGTTCGCCATGGCAGATGGCCCAGAAGAGCTAAAGATCCTCACTGCTGACTCTGGCAGGACCTTTGTTGTAAAACCCGTTGACAGCCGGGGCGCGCGGGGAGTAGTTCGACTTACAGAAGGGGTGGACAGGGGCTGGGCCTTTTTTGAGGCCAAAAAAAACTCCCCCTCGGGCCGTGTCATGGTGGAGGAGTGGGTAGAGGGACTTCAGCTCAGCACAGAGTCTGTTGTGGCCGGAGGGGTTATCGCCACACCGGGGCTCTCCGAGAGAAATTACGAGTATCTTGATAGGTTCGCACCCTATGTCATAGAGAACGGCGGCGACCTTCCCGCCCGTCTCGGGCCTCGGGAGCTAAGGGCCGTTAATAATCTCTTGCTCGATGTAGCCCGCGCCTTTGGCATAAACGACTGGACCATAAAGGGGGACATCGTCATGAGCGATAGGGGACCCTTCCTCATAGAGGCCGCCCCGAGGCTCAGCGGCGGCTACTTCTGCACGGATACCATACCACTCTCATCGGGTATCGATATAGTAGAGGCGGCCATACGCCTTGCCCTTGGTCTAAAGATAAGTATCGCCAACCTGAACCCCAGGTTCAGAAAACCAGTGTCCCAGAGGTTCTGGTTCCCCGAGTCCGGGGTGGTTAAGAAGATATACAGCACCTCGGATATCGAGTACATGCCGGGGTTTGAGAAGATGATACTACATGTGAGCGAAGGCGATACTCTCGCTCCTCTTGTCTCACACCCGGGACGGGCAGGGATGGTGATAACAAGCGGCAACTCAAGGGATGAGGCCGCGGCAAGGGCGCGTGAGGCCATAGGGAGTGTAAAGATTAAAACTGAAACACCCTTGAGGATGGCGCTCTGATGATAAAGAGGATACTACTTCTTCAGCCGAATATGAAGATAGCTACCTCGGGGCAACGCATAGTCTATCCGCCCATGGGCATAATGTACCTTGCCTCGGTACTTGAGGCCGAGGGGTATACCCTCTCCATACTGGATTGTCAGACAGAGGGCCTCGATAGAGAGGCGCCGCTTCAAAAGGGTTATGTAGATGTGGGTATCCCAATGGAAGAGGTGGGTGAGAGGATATTACAATTCAGGCCAGACCTTGTGGGCATAAGCTGTAATTTTTCCGTCATGGTTGGCTCCATGTTCGAGACCGCTAAGCTCGTCAAGAAGCTCCTGCCCTCGGCCATAGTGGTGGCGGGAGGCAATCACCCCACCTCCATGGCAGAGGAGGTGATGGAAAATCCTGACATAGACTTTGTCTTAAAGGGCGAGGCTGAGGAGTCTTTTCCTGCCCTTCTTAAGGCCATGGAGGGTGAGTGCGGCGGCTGTGAGGACTGCGATTGCGGTAAGGGGAGCGGTAAGGGCGGAGACAGGGATGAGAAAAAAGATGAGGATAAGGCGGAGCCCCTCTCATATGAGGCCGTGCCGGGCCTTGTCTGGAGAGACGGCGATGTTGTGGTAAGTAACGCCCAGGGGGCTTTTATAAAAGACCTCGACTCATTGCCCTTCCCGGCGTGGCATCTTTTCCCATATGAGAAGTATTCAAGCAACTATAAACCCAATAAAGTCACCTGGGGCGAGCCGCAGGCCATGCCCACGGTACTCACAACGCGGGGCTGCGCAGGCACATGCGTCTTCTGTTCCGTTCACAGGACCATGGGCAGAAAATTCCGGGCGCGAAGCCTTGATGAGGTCTTTCGCGAGATAAGGTTTCTTGTATCTAAATACAGGATAAAAAAACTCATGATAATAGACGATAACTTTACCCATGACAGGGCACGGGCAAAGGAGTTCTGTGATGAGTTCAAGAGGCAGGGATTTAAGATTGAGATACACTTCATGGTCCTTGCGCTCTGGTGCATGGACGAGGAGCTTATAGATAAGCTCATGGAGATAGGATGCGTCTCCATGGGCTTTGCCATAGAGTCCGGTGTGCAGGAGGTGCTTACAAAGGTGGTGAAAAAACCTCTTAAGCTTACAAGGGCCATGGAGGTCCTGCGCTACGCCAAAAAAAAGGGCGTTCACCTTACAGGTACCTTTGTCATAGGTCTGCCGGGAGAGACTAAAAAAGACATCAGAAGGTCGCTCTACATGGCAAACTACAGCGGGCTTTTTGAGAGTCGTGAGGTATATATCGCCACGCCTCTTCCCGGTACAGAGCTCTTCGGCAGGTGCGAGAGCGAGGGGCTCTTTGCCGAAGGGTTCAGCTACGATAGGCTCGAGGTGGTAAAACCCAATATCACAACAAAGGATTTTACCTCCCGTTACATAGAGACCATAGTCGAGGCAGACAGGACCCATCACCTCATAAGGTCCAACCCTGTCAGGGCCCCGCGCTATATAGCGGACGTATGGCGAAGAAAAAGGCCCATCTTCATGAATGTACTTTTTGAGACTTCCGGCATGTTCATAAAATACGATCTCCTAAGGATGAAGGAGAGCTATCCGTGAGAGAGTTTTTTTTAATGGAGGGGTATACACCATGACGGGGCTATATCTTTACGCTCTTTTTCACTGTAACCTCGCCTTTTCGCTTATAGGGAGAGACGAGTTCAGCGCGGTCATAAAGAGGTGTTATTGGCCCATACTCAAGATGGCCGAAGAGGGCATTCCCGTAGGGATTGAGATGAGCGCATGGACCCTTCGGACGGTTCAAAAAATCGACCCCCTTTTTTCAAGACGCTTACGTGAGCTATGGGCTTTGAAGCGCCTTAGCTTCATAGGCTCTGGTTACGCCCAATCCATTATGCCGCTTATACCCGCAGGTGTGAACAGGTGGAACCTGAAACTCGGCAATAAGTATTATAAGGAGATACTTGGCCGTAGGCCCGGCATCGCCCTTGTAAATGAGCAGACCTTTTCATCGGGTCTTGTAGGGCTTTATAAAGAGGCGGGTTACGATACCATTATAATGGACTGGAATAACTCCTGCCGTCATAAAAATTTTACCAATAAAAGATTATACTCACCACAGAGGGCCGCGGGAAGGCTACACGGTGAGGATATAGGACTTCTCTGGTCACACTCAATAGCCTTTCAGAAGTTTGGTAGATGCGTCCATGGCGAGTCCTCTTATGAGGGGTATCTGGAGTACCTCCTCTCCCATTATGAGGAGGGTGAGCAGAGGGCCTTTGTGGCTTACTCTAACGACGCCGAGGTCTTTGACTTCAGCCCCGGCTACGGCCCGGCGCCGCGAGGGGATTTTGAGAGGGCAAGGCGGGTGCTCGGCTCGATAATGGGGGATAAGAGACTGGCCCTTCTTAGACCTGAGGATATTTTAGATAAATTCAAGGTCAACCCATCTGACGGCCCCATGAGGCTCGAGTCCGCCGAAACCCCCGTGGTATCGAAAAAGCAGGAGAGGTATAACCCCCTGAGGTGGTCTGTAACGGGCAGGGACAGCGCCCATATAAACGCCCGATGCCTGAACCTGTACACGGACCTTGAGAGGCTCTTTGAGAGCGGGGCTGTAAGAGATGGGGATATTTTAAGAGAAAAGCTCTGCGAGTTATGGGGTAGTGATTTTCGCACAAACACCTGTGACGATAAGCTCCTGTACTTTAACGACGCCATGGGGTGGCTGAGCCTTGAGACCGCGCGGCTCCTTGGAGAGGCCGGGCTGGAGGTCTCTATTAATGGACCCGTATCAGAATCGGCCGGGGTATTTGCAGGGGGGGAGGCGAAAGAGCCGGCCTTGTGCGGCGCCGGGCTTTACGGAAGTGCCGCCCCCGGGCCTGTCCCGCGTGGAGGCCGCGCCATTGATGTAGAGGAAAACAGCCGTCAGGTAAGAGTCAGTACCGGCGAAGTTGTGATCAGGTTACTTAAAGACCGGGGGCTGGCCCTTTCTTCGGCGCTATTTTCAGCTGTATCCGAGAGGCCCCTTATCGGCACCCTCGGGCACGGGTATTTTGATTCCATAGAGCTTGGGGCGGATTTTTTTTCCGGCCACCTTATCCACACAAGCCGTAGGGGAGTAAAGACTACGGACCTGCACCCCGTCTCTCCTACTGTAAGGGAAGATGAAGGCGGGGTCCATATCAGCGCCGTTATAAAGACCTCCATAGGTCTACTTGATAAGACCTATCATATCCCCGCGGTGGGCAATGAGTTTTCGTTAACATACAGATTGAGGGCAGGGGCGCTTCCGGCCTCAAGCCTTCGCCTCGGGATATTTACTCTTTTACCAGAGGCCTTTAACGTGGAGCGCCTATGGTTTGAGACAATAAACGGCGGTATGGGGCCGGAGAGATTTTATCTAAAGGGTCACACCGTTACCCACAACGAGCCTGTAAACCCCGCTATCTCGGCCTCGGGGTGCCTCGGGGCGACAGCGGGATGGGTGGGGTTTGGTGATGATGAGAAGAGAGTTACCATCACCTCGGACAGGCGCCTCATCCATACCGTACCCATGATAAATTACAGGGAGTCCGGCGGAAAGTTTTTTTTAAGGGCATACCATTCGGCAGGAGAGCTTGACGATACATCTTACTGGCTATGGCGGGGGAGTAATGAGATTACCTTTACGTTAAGCGCGAAGAGGGAAGAGTAACCCTCTCGGGAAAGATGGAGTCTGTATGAAAATATTTGAGAAGAACTGTGCTCTTATAGCCAAAAAAGACAGTATTCTTGCCGAGAGGCTACGCGCCTATAATGGTGAGACCGCGAGTGTGGAGAAAAATGGCAATAAAGATTTTGTCCTCCGTTACGAGGGCCGTCTCTTTAACAGCAGTTACGGGCCATGGAAAGAAGCGAACCTGCAGGCCGATGAGATAAAGGAGAAAAACCCCGACTGTGTGGCCGTCTTCGGACTGGGTTGCGGGTATCTTCTCCGCACACTTTTGAAGAAGGGGATAAAAAAGATTTTCATATTCGAGCCTTCCATGGAGATATTGACAGCTGTGCTGAAGAAGATAGACCTTAGCCGGGAGCTCGAAATGCAGGGAGTATTTCTGGCCAACTACATAGGGCCTTTTATCTCGTGGATTCAGCGTTTTACCGAGGGTTTTGATAACATCATAGGCTACCATACCATGCCTTACAGATTAACCTTTCCCCGTGAGTTAAGGGATTTTATCATCAAGATAGAGAACGCACATACATCGCAGAAGGTGGGCATAAAGACGGAGATAGACTCAAGGGTTGACTGGCTGAAAAATTATTTTGCCAACCTCGGCGCCTTCTCAACTTATCCTTCAGTAGATGTTTTAACGGATAGCATGAAGGGTCTTCCGCTCATTATCGTAGGGGCCGGGCCTTCTCTTAGAAAAAACGCCGCTCTCCTTGCGGGTATAAGAGACAAGGCCTTTATAGTATCGGCCATAACCGCATATAAGAGTCTCCTGAAGTTCGGGGTCGTGCCCCATGCCGTCATATCAGGGGAAAAGGTAGACCTTGATGAGTACTTCGATAGTGGTGAGGCCGATACAAAGATACGCCTCATATTATCGGAGGTCTCACACCCGGCCATGTTCCGTAGAGAGGCCCGTGGCAAGTTCATCTTTTACAGCCCCTATATAGCCCTTAGCCTTGAGCAGGCAAGCCTCTGGGGAAGCTCCTCCTTTATATCCATAGGAGGCTCCGTCACTACGGCCATGTTTGATATGGGGGTGAAGTTCGGCTGTGACCCCATTATCTTTATCGGTCAGGACCTTGCCTTTGAGAACGGGCAAAGTCACGCGCCGGGCGGTGTTTACGATGGCCAACGGGCCATCATAAACAAGGAAAGCGGGCTTGTGGAGGTAAAGGAGCGTTATATCTCCGGCCATGAGCGCACCATGTGCCACAAACTCCAGTGGCTGAAGGGACTTGACGGAAAACCCGTTGCCAGTAAATACGATTGGGTTACATTCCACCAGTGGTTAGAACGATACATGGTGCTATTGAAGGAGGAGTGCCCTGAGCTCACCGTTTATAACGCAACAGAGGGCGGCGCCTTCATAAAGGGCATGGAGCATGTGACCCTTAAGGAGGTCATCTCCGGGCATATTAAAAAAACCATGCCCATCGAGAAAATCCTTGAGTCTGCCGGGGCCATGAGACCGAATGTGGATACGGCGGGGCTTGTAGAGGCCTTTAAGACACTTGTTAAAAATGTAACCCTCGTATCAAAGCTCTCCGGTGAGATAATCAAAGAGGGAGGGAAGATGAAGGCGGCCTTTCACATCAGCGGTCTTCGCATGGAGCTTGGCAAAAATCTTGAGAAGATAAGGAAGAAGGAAAAAAGGCTTTTTAATGCCGCCCGCAATGTCGCTTTTCTCTGGGAAGCCCTTGTGGAGTACACTTACGATCTGAAGAGCTATCTGAAGGAGAATAAAGATGACTCCACGGAAGGCCAGTTCGGAAAGGACATAGACCGCACGATACGCACGTACATAGAGGTGGAAAAAAAGTGTGACCTCTTTTTGCCTATGATAAACTCCGGCCTTCGGCATCTGAGAGACCTTCATGAGAAGGCCTCTCAGGCAGAGCCCCTGGCCGTTAATCATAAAAGATAGAACCTACAGAAGGAGCCTGCTATGACAGAAGTATACCTTGATGAGACAAAACTTGAACTCGGGGGTGTTAACCGGGCCTCAACGGTTGGAGATATTATAGAAGCCGTAGAGGCGGACCTCAAACCATACAGGCGTTTTATCCAGGAACTCTGGGTTGACGGAACGAATAAGGGCCTTGGATGGAAGGATGCCACCGCCATAAAAGAACCTGCCGTGAGGTATGAAGAGTTAAAGCTCTTTACAGGTGACGTTGACCCCATAGTCCTAAAAGGGATAGACACCGTTAGCGAGTATATTGTTTTTATATGCGATCTCATAGAAGAGACCTCGGGAAAACTGAGGCGCGGAGCCGCGGAGGTAGACAATTTTCTCGGCGCCATCATCGAGAGTACCGGTGAGGTTATTAAGACCATGGATTCACTCTACAGGTGCGGTCTCTCTTATGGCATGGATATATTCAGAGAAAATCCCATTACCTGTTACGAGGCTATCTTAAGCAATATGTCCGCTCTGAAAGACGCCCGTTTATCACGGGATAATATCCTTCTTGCAGATATATTGGAGTACGAGCTTGCCCATCTTCTTAACAACATGGAGGAAAAGGTCTTTTACCGAAAAGATATGTGAGCCCGGCTAAAGGTTCTTACCCATCTGCCGATAAGGTTATTAAGGGTCCGGTGGCATCAATGGCGGGAAAGGAGGGGATTATTGAGATGCCCTTTGCCATACGGACGGATAATCATCTGGCAGGGATGCCGTAAATTACTAAGGAGGGTAAGAACATGGCTTTAACGATTAATACCAACATCGCTTCACTGCTTGCGCAACAGAACATCAGCACATCAAGTGCCCAGTTGAAGATAAGTGTTCAGAGGTTATCATCTGGACACAGGGTCAACAGCTCGGCCGATGATGCCGCGGGGCTTGCCAGAGCGGATCAGCTTCGTAGCCAATCCAGGATGATTCAGGCCGCCCAGCGGAACGTAAACGATGGCGTCAGCGCCATGGAGATAAGCGATAAGGCCGCCGAGCAGGTAACAAACATCATTACAAGGATGGGCGAGCTTGCCGCCAGCGCCGCACAGGGAACTCTTGATACCAATACAAGAGGGTTCTTTAAGGATGAGTACGATAAACTCATAAAGGAGATAGACAGGATAGCGGGTACGACGGAGTTTGGAGGCTTTAAGCTCCTTAACGGTTCCATCTCCTCGCTCACCATGTTTATAGGGTTTAAGAACTCAACGGATAATCAGCTCAGCGTAAGCCTTGTGGCCCTTACCAGCGCAGGCGCCACGGGTAACGTAGGCCTCAGCCTTCAATCCGGCGTCCTCTCAAGCGTAACAGGCGCTCTGAACGCCCTTGATGCCGTAAGTGTTGCCCTTAACAGGGTCAACAGCGCAAGGGCTATCTACGGCGCCACAACGAACAGGCTCAACGTAGCCCTGCAGAATCTTCAGGTTACATTTACCAACTTCCAGGCCGCTGAGTCCAGGGTCAGGGACGCGGACTTCGCCTCTGAGACGGCCACCTTTACAAAGAACCAGATTATGGTTCAGGCAGGTATCTCCGTGCTCGCGCAGGCTAATACCCTGCCACAGAGCGCGCTACAGCTCTTGAGATAATCCAAGGGCCTTTTGACCTCTCTATCGGTGAGGGGGCCTGAAGGCCCCCTCACCACCCGCCTATGGTGAGGTTCTTCGGGCTCTCAAGACCCGATCTTCGCAACACTAAAGGGGAGCCTGCCAAACACTTATGATAGGGAGGACGCTATGACTATTACAGCAACGGGAATCATCTCCGGGATAGATTCAAAAGCTATAATTGGGCAACTCGTAAGCATAAAAGGTCTACCCATAGACCAGATGGTATCTGATAAGAAAAGACTTGAGAATGTCAACTCCTCATACACCACGCTCTCATCCCGTGTTGACGACCTGAAGGCCGCCGCAGATGCGCTGAGGACTACCTCTGGTTTTGCGAGCTTTACCGCCGCCAGTAGCGACACCACTATTCTTGACGCCACGGCCGGTACTACCTCATCAGCCAACTCATCTGTTGTCGTAGTAAGCGCCCTTGCGAAATCCCATAAGATAGCCGCCGATGGCGTTGCCTCGGCTACCACTATCGTGGCCTCTTCAGCAGGTTCCTTCAACTTTACAGTTGGCACTGGTACCATGCAGAGCGTTGCAGTTGACGCCACCACCACTATTACAACCCTCTCCGACGCCATAACCGCCCTTAACAACGGAGTCACGTCTTCCGTGGTAAACGACGGAACCTCTTACAGGCTGGTCCTTACGGCGAAGTCCACGGGAACGACAAACGCCATAACCATTAATCAGAACAATACTACTCTTGCCTTTAATACTACCCTGCAGGCCGCCCAGGACGCCTCCTTCACCGTGGACGGCCTTGCCGTTACACGCTCATCCAATACCGTAAGCGATGTCCTTACAGGCATAACCCTTACACTGAAGAGCGCAAATTCGGCCACGCCGGTAACAGTGACCTCATCACGGGACGTGAGCGAGATAGAGAAAAAGGTCGTGGCCTTTGTAGACAGATATAATGCCGTAATGAGCTACATCAAGGGGCATAATCGTTATGATATTGATACAAAAACAGGGGGCACGCTATTTGGTGATCCCGTGGCAAGGAGCATCTCCGATGAACTAAGCCGCATTATGACTTCTTCCATAACTGGACTTCCTACGACGATGAATATGCTACTTCAGGCCGGGGTTACAAGGGACAGCACCGGTGTCATGTCCCTCGACAGCGCCAAACTCACGGACGCACTTAATACAAATTATGAAGATGTTGTAAATCTATTTATAGAGGGCACTGCAACATCGGGCTTTGGTAAGATTGTATTTGATCTCGCAAGCTCCCTTAACGACAGTGTTGACGGAAGGATTACGAAACAGCAGGAGGGGATTAGCAAAAACATAGCCACCCTTACTACGAATATAACTACAAAGGAACAGGAGTTAAGTGATTACGAGGAGGCGCTGCGGGTGCGTTTTTCTCTTCTTGAGAGTACCCTTGCCGGCCTTAAGTCTCAGGGCCAATTTTTATCAGCCGGCGGCTTCTAAAAGGAGGTATTTAATGAGGGGTGTAAAGGCATATCAGAAGGTTCAGGTAATGACATCTGACGGAGTTCATCTTGTGGTAATGCTTTACGAGGGCGTCGTGAAATTCAACAGAATGGCCATCCTGGCCATAGAAGATAACGACATTGAGAAGAGGAGCCTTTACATCAACAGGTCCGTTGCCATCATAAGTGAGCTCTGTAATGCCCTTGATATGAAAAGGGGAGCGGAGGTGGCCATTAACCTTCGAGACCTCTACATCTATTGCATTACGAGACTCTCAGAGGCCAACAACAATAACTCGATTAACATTATTGATGAAGTGACAGGAATTTTTCTTGAGGTAAAAGAGGGCTGGGACGCCCTGGCACTATCAGGCGTGCAGGATGTCAAGCCTGGCCTTGAGGTGGGGGCCGTATATGGAAGATAAAAAATTAAACCGCAGGGCCTTACTGGAAAAGTTGGTTGATATGGCAAGGGGGCAGAGTCTCCTTCTTTCTCAGAATCGCTTTGACGACCTTGCCGGGACCATGGCCGAACGCGAAAAAATAATCTCTCTTCTAAAAAAGGCGGGTAAGGCCGAAAAAAGCCCGGAAACTGCCCTTATAAAAGAGATATTGGATTATGACTGCAACCTCAGGGTCTCTATCGAAGGCGAACTTGAAGATGCGCGCCGGGGACTTGAAAAAATATCAAATTGTAATATGGCGCACAGGGCTTACCTGTCCAGCCAGGTCAAGACGCCGATAGAGAGGGGATCGCGAGATGGATAATGCTCATGAAAGAGAAGAGGTGATGTATATGGTTGGCATGATATCCAATAGTAGAGAGTATGTGAGAATAGAGGATAGCATACCCGTTTATTACGTCCTTAAGGATGGCGTCAATATTACGGACAGCGCCATAAATATTCGAGAGTTAAGACACTTTTCAAAGAAGGTAGAGGCCATCTCATCAGATGACCCCGAGATGTACTCACTGCTCTTTGAGATAAATCAGAGGCTCAAAAATCTCATGCAGCAGGCCACGACAGAACAATGCTTTGAGATACCAGAGGCGCGAATCGAGAATATCAGCGGAGGAGGGTTGAAAATCCTCTGCAACAAGAACTTCAACGAGGGTGATGAACTTGCCATAAGGCTATTTTTGCCCGATCAGGCACAGGACCTCGAGGTCTCTGGAGAGGTCGTATGGATATGCGAAAATATTGAGGGTGGCTACAAGGTGGGGATAAAGTTTATTGATATTGACGATAGGGTGAGGGAGAGGATAGTGCGGTATATATTCGCCTGGCAGAGAAGGATGTTAAGGTCCGGTAAGGATACCGGTGAGGCGCAATAACGATGACATAATAAGATTAAAAAAACCCCCCGCCGGCTCCGTCCGGCGGGGGGTTTTTTTAATCGCTGTTCATATATCTTCATCTCTATCTGAATAGATCGCCGTCATCTCCAGGTGAGAACTTTCTCCTTTCCACAAGGATACTGACACGCCTGTTTATGGGGTCAAAGGTATCCTTGCCGTTCAGGGGGACTACGTCGGCAAAGCTCGATACACGGGAGATACGTTTTTCATCAAGTCCGTTATTGATTAACTCTCTTCTCGCGGCGTTGGCCCTCTCGGCGGCAAGCTCCCAGTTCGAGTGCTCCCTGCTTGCGAATTTGAAGCTGTCAGTGTGCCCCTCTATGGCTATCTTGTAGGGCATGTTTTTCAGTGAATCCGCAAGGACTCTGAAAACATCGCGCCCCCTCTCTACGAGTTTCGAACCGCCGCGCTCGAACATGGGGCTGTCGTCAAGGTCCACGAGTTCGAGCCTCACCCCGTTTGTAGTGGTAAAGATGAGTATCTGATTCTTCAGATTACTGAGCCTTGTGTTTACGTTCTTAGAAATTTGGAGGATAAGTTTATTGTTGGAATTTTTCGTTTGCGTGGGTACAGGTTTAGATGCGGCCTTGTTGAGCATGAGTGGGTTACCCGACATAATGGAAATGCCTTTACCTCCTCCAGCCTCCGTGCCCTCGAAGATTGTGTAGCTCCTGAAGTACTCCGCCATGCCCTTCTTGGACTCTATTGACATCATGGCCACAAGCCATAAGACCATGAAAAAGGCCATCATCGCCGTGACAAAGTCGGCGTAGGCCACCTTCCACGCGCCGCCGTGATGCCCGCCGCCGTGACCTTTTTTTATAACCTTTTTTATGATTACAGGTTCTGAATCATGATTCTCCACTTCGCCTCCTCAATACCTTTTCTTTATAATCCGGACTTACTTTTTTTTCTGCTCCTTAATCGCATCTTCAAGGTCACTGAAGGACGGGCGTGCGCCGCTGAATATTGTCCGTCTTCCCGCCTCGACGGCCATCTGGGGAGGAAGGTCTTTCGCGAAAGCCAGTAAAGCGATCTTTATGGCCTCAATATACTTCGAGTCATCCCTGTTCTTGTGCTCCAGATGACTGCCAAGGGGACCTACTACGCCGTAACTCAGCAGTATGCCGAGAAAGGTCCCTACAAGGGCGGCCGCGACGCTGTGCCCTATTACCTCGGGGCCTTCGCTCATCTTGCCCATGGTGATGACAATGCCCAGTACCGCCGCCACAATACCAAAACCCGGCAAGGCGTCTCCTACCTTTGTAATAATCCCCGGAGTCACTCCCGCCTCCTCATGGTGGCTGTCCATCTCAATATCCATAAGGTCTTCCATCTCCGTTGGTTTGATTCCGATGATGAAAACCCTCAGGTTGTCACAGAGAAAATTAAGGGCATGGTGATTCTTCATGATGTCCTTATTGGCCTGGAAGATAGGGCTCTCCTTTGGATTTTCCACATCTTTTTCCACGGAGAGGAGACCCTCTTTTTTTATCTTTGTAAATATGTTGTACAGTAGCGTCAGAAGTGAGATGTAATGACTCTTCTTCAGAGTACTGCCTTTTATAATGGTGGGTATGGCCTTAAATACGTCCTTCAGGAGGTTTGAGGGGCATGAGACTATGAGAGACCCCAGGGCCGCGCCGCCGATGGTGATGAGCTCGGCGGGCTGAATCAAAATAGAAAAGTTTCCTTCCTCCATGGTGTAGCCTGCCGCGATGGCGCCGAAAACTACTACAAGTCCTATTATCGGGAACATAGCGCTCCTTCCTTAATGTCGTGCAAAAATTAAATTTTTTTTTTAAGTCATTTTAACTATTTTGCAGAGCCCGTCCTGATACGCTCTTCTTCTTTAACTCATCGGACGCAAGGGGCGAAACTTTACACAAAATCATCCCCTCACTCGCCCATCTCATAGGACGCGTTTTACCATGGTGTCACAAAACCGACTATCTCACATTCTATATTGACAGCCCCTCCACTTTAACGTATAATCTTCACACATCTCGAAATCCTCCCGTGCCAATTTAAAATACACCCATCCTGAATTACATCTTGGCGTCAGGTTAATTTAAAATACACCTATCTCGAATTACATCCCGTGGGCAATTTGTGATACCCCCATCCTGAATTACATCCGGCTATCGGCTAACCTGCGAAACATCCACCTTGAATCACATCTCGTGGGGCAACCTGCATTTCTTCCATCTTGAGCACCTCCATCTTGAGCACTTCCATCTTGAGCCACTTCTACATTAAAGGGTTTATCCCTCACATTTATCCATCCCGACAGACATCCTCGATGTTGTCTTTCATTAAAAGGAGATGTGTATGAGGAAAAGGAATGTTCTGTTGGTTGAGGAGGAAGGTTTACTCAGTCAATTTCTCAAAGAGAAGTTTCGCGCCGAGGATTACGCTATAATCACAATCAAAAAACCCGAGGCGGCCATAAGCTATATCCGCAGAAATGCTCCCAATGTCGTAATAGCGGATCTCAATATTGCAGATCTCGATGATATAGAGTTCGTTCGTGCCATCACAGGGGCGAGTCCGAGTACGAGTGCCATAGTCATACCCCGTGACGGCTCTATAAAAAAGGCCATGGATGCCCTTAACGCAGGCGCTTTCTCATACATAAAGAAACCCTTTAACAAGGTGGAAATTCTTGTCACCATTGAAAAAGCCTTTGAGGTCAGCGAGCTTATGTCGGAGAACCTCAGGCTGAAACGTAACATCAGTCATAAATTGCTGGACCGTCTTCTCGGCACAAGCGATAAGATAGAACTTGTTCGTAGTATCATCAACAAGGTGGCGGATACGGATTCCACGGTGCTTATCCTCGGTGAGAGCGGAACGGGAAAGGAGATAGTCGCAAGATCGCTTCACTTCGGCTCTAATAGGGCAAGTGAGCCCTTTGTCCCCATAAACTGCGGCGCAATACCGGAAGACCTCCTTGAGAGCGAGCTCTTCGGTCATGAGAAAGGCGCTTTTACAGGGGCCATAGCCACAAAAATAGGCCGCTTCGAGGCCGCCAGCGGCGGGACAGTATTTCTTGACGAGGTAGGCGACATGAGTCCCGGACTTCAGGTTAAGATATTAAGGGTCTTGCAGGAAAAAGAGTTTGAGAGGGTTGGCGGCAGAAAGACCATCAAGGTAGACATCCGCGTCCTCGCGGCTACTAATCAGGATCTCACAAAGGCCATAAAAGAGAAAAAATTCAGAGAAGATCTCTACTACAGGCTAAATGTAATTCCAATAGACATGCCTCCCTTGAGGGAAAGAAAGGAAGATATACCAGTATTTATCAAACACTTCATGAAGACGATGTCAAAAAAGAAAAACAAGGAAGTGACAACCATATCACCCGACGCCATGAGGCTCTTTGAGGAATATGAATGGCCCGGCAATGTCCGTGAGATGGAGAACGTCATTGAGCGAATTGTAGTATTGAAGGAAAAGGGCACGGTGACTGAAAAGGATCTGCCCGATAATATCAAGAAGGCCACGGTGCTTCTCTCAAGAAAACGTGTCAAGGGCTTTGATTACCGTGTTTATATCTCTCCCGATGGCGTTGATTTTAATTCGGTTGTGGATAAGTTCGAGACAGACCTCATAATAAACGCCCTTGACATGGTTCATGGCGTCAAGAAGAACGCCGCAAAGTTCCTTAAGCTAAACAGAACGACCCTTATTGAAAAGATGAAGAGAAAGGGGCTCGGTCTTGATGCCTGAGAGTCAAGTATCCAACACCCTTAAAAGGCCATCGCTCATAACAAAACTCTCTCTCTCCCGCCTCATTAACCTGCTATGTAAACAAAAGACGTTTCCAGGGTATCGTTACCCTTAAAACAGGCTTTTCAAAAACTCGTGTCACTTTCCCGGTCAGTGGCACGAGTGTTGCGTATCTTCATCATAAGGAGATGGAGGTCTGTTTATGGTGAAGTCTGTAATGTATCTCGTAATACTGTGCCTGACCTTGAGTTCGGCCCATCCGGCCTTCTGCGCCCTCAACAGGAAGAGGGGAGATATTGTGGCCGCAAGGGCGGGAGTGCACAAGGGCTTTCACAGGCTGGTGATAGAGCTGCGCGCAAAGGCTGAATACAGTGTAAAAAAGACGGGGAAAACCGTTGAGCTTGACATTACAAATGTGGACTCGCGCGGTCTAAAGGCGGGGTACGCAGGTACGAAGTTTTTCAGGATAAAGAAGGTCACCACTGTAAAAAAAGAGGGGCAACCTCATACCACCTTCTTTATAACACTTAATGGCATGGCGGATATAAGGGATGCAATATTTGATAAACCCGTGAGGATTATCGTTGATATGTATCCTAAAAAAATCGTGAAACATCCTAAGAAGAAAAAAAAGGTCGCCAAAAAATCTCTCAAGAAAAAAGCAGGCGCCGGGAAAAAACCCGGCAAGAGAATGGCAGGTAAAAGCGCGGCCACAAAATCGTCGGGCAAATCTTCTCCCCATGGGCGATATAAGAGGACTTTTGCCTTTAATGAAGGCTGGCGGTGGATATACAGAAAAATGGCCGTAGAAGAGCTGAAAACGACCTTTTACGGGAATTCTCCCGAGCCGGGCCTTGAGATGCTAAGTGAACTTGTGCCGCAAAAGGGAAGAGCCCCCGGGGCCGGCGGCGTGGAAGTAAATACTTATCTTACAACACTTGAAGAGAAAGGCGATATGGCCGGAGCCGAGACCCTTAAGGGGATAATCAGTCTTATTAAAAAAAACAGAGACCTTGTGGAGGTAGAGCGCGATCTTATAAAGACGCCGGAAAATAATCTTATGCCAATGGCGCATTTTCTTTTGGCCTCAAGATATGAGAGAGAGGGCCTTTACCCCGAGTCCTCGGCCTACTATGGCATGGCCTACGAGGCAAAGACAGGTAAAAAGCTCAAGGCAATGGCCGCCCTTGGCAGGGGGAGGGTGCTCTTTTTTTCCGGCCATGTGGCAAAATCACTAAAATGGTTTGAGAGGGCGCGTAAAGAGGGCTCAAAAGAGGCCCGCGGCTGGCTTGCGGGAAGCCGTCTTTTAAAGGGTGAGTTCAGGTCCGCATGGGCCGGCTACAAGAGGATGGGGTCAACGAAAGACCCATTAAGCCTTATGGGAATGGGGGATATGAAGATGATGCGTGGTGATTACGATGGCGCGCGTCTTATATTTAAGGGGCTTAGATTAAGTTTTGTGAGCGCGCCTTTTCTTATGTCGTTCTTTGCCAGTAGAGAGGCCGACGCGCTCATGGCCGGCGGGGCTGTAAAGGAAGGTCTCTTGGCCTACTCGGCTATAAAGAAACAATCAAAGGGCGAGGCCCTTGCGCTATCAGGGTTAGCACTCGGTGATTATTATGCCGGCGATGGAGGCAAACCTTTACTTGCCAGGGACCTTTATAAAGAGGTGGCAAAAAGCGCGACTGCGGGCTCCGGCGAGGCCTACATAAGGCTTGCTACAGTCCTTGAGGCCTTAAAGGACCACAGTGAGGCCATGAAGACCCTTTCGAAAATATCGCCTGAAAACACCATCTCCACAAGAAGAGAGATTGTTGGTTTTCTCCGTTCAAAAATAGCCTACAACTGGATTGCAGACCTTTACGGAAAAAAACAATGGTTGGATATCGCCATGGTCAATTACCGCTACGGCGCCTTTATTACATTTGGGAAGAGGGCGGAAAATTGGCTCAGGGTGGGCGAGGCGCTCATGACTTTGGGCCTTACACCTGACGCAGTTGTCTCCCTTAACAGGGCCGAAAAGATAGGCAGAAAAGATGTAAAGGTAAAGGCGGTGCTCTTATTAACCCGCTTATACCTCGATCAGAGAGACGGCGAGGCCGCGGCTAAGATTCTTGCAGATATGAGGGTATCTTCACCGGAGGCGGCAAAAACCTCTAAGTGGCGCGAACTCTATATGGAGGCAGAGTTCCTGAGGGGTAATTACGAAGAGGTGATAGGGATGGACGGGGAAGGTATGGGGGGAGAAGTTTTTCTCATGAGGGCCGCCGCGTACAGGGGGCTTGGCAAGTGGAGTAAATCAATGGAATCGTACTCAAGGGCCGTTGCCTTATTCAAGGGAACGAAAGACAAAAAGGGACTCATGGAGGCCGAGACAGGGTACGCGGACAGCCTCTTTGCCTCCCGTGGATTCGAGAAAGCCATTGTCGCGTATAGAGAGGCGGCCGAGATGGCCCCGCAGGACTCTAAGGCTTTAGAGAGCTGGCTCCGTTACCGCCTCTCTCTCAGCTACGCCGGGGCAGGGGAGGCCGAGAAGGCCATAAGCGCGGTAAAGGACTTGAAGCGCACCAACAGGGCTTACGGCGATTGGGCCGAGGTCCTGCAAAAGGCGCAGATGGGAGGATTGTAGAACTCATATGGCGGTGAAGATTAATAAGGCATTTTTAAATAGGGCATTCAGGGACTTTGAGGAGTCGTCACGTAAGCTTGAGAGACAATACTCCAAACTCGGCGATAAGCTCGGTGATCTTGAGAGAGAGTTTTCGGGAAAAAACCGCGCCGCCGAAAGGACGGCAAGGCTCGCCGCCATGGGTGAGATGGCCGCCAAGATAGCCCATGAGATAAGAAACCCCCTTGGCTCCATGCTCATATTTTCCACCATACTCTGCCGTGAGCTTAACGGACAGGTGAGAAATCAGAAGCTTGCCGGCCATATAGTAGAGAGCATAAGAAATCTCGACCGCATACTCTCCGATATGCTTGTCTTCTCAAGGTCGCCGGAGCCCTCCCTTGCGCTCCTGGATATAAGGGATGTTATAAAAAAGGCCCTTGAGACATGCTCTGGCCGCAAGGGTGTGGATGTAACCATAAAAAGGTCTCCGGGCCCCGCCGCAATGGTTCAGGGTGACGCGCGGCTTCTCAATCAGCTCTTTGTCAATCTATTGTTCAACGCATATGACGCTATCGGGGATATCCCCGGTACTATAAACATATCAACGGGGATTCAAGACGGAGATACCCTTGAGGTCGTTGTGGAAGACAGCGGCTGTGGAATGGACGAGGAAATTCAAGAGAGGGTCTTTGACCCCTTTTTTACCACAAGGCACAGCGGCACAGGTCTCGGCCTTGCCATCGTGGCATCCATAGCCAATGCCCATGGCGGAGATATTGCCTGCGCCTCAAACGCCGGGGAAGGCACAAGGTTTACCCTTCGACTGCCGTTTTGCGGCGAGGCACAGAGGGTGTGAGGGAGAGAGTGAGAATAATGGAGGCCTTATATGCACGATATACTCGTTGTTGATGATGACCTGGGGATGAGGACGGCCCTTAATGAGGCGCTATGCAGAAAGGGTTACAGGGTTGATCTGGCAGGCTCGGGGCGAGAGGCCCTTGATATGTTTCATGATATGAGGTACAGGCTTGTCATAAGTGACATGAAGATGCCCGGCATGGATGGAGTGGAACTCATGAGGGGGCTGAAGAAGATAGAGCCCACCATACCCGTGCTCCTCATAACGGCCTTCGGAACAGTGCAAAAGGCCGTAGAGGCCGTAAAAGAAGGGGCCGTTGATTTTATTCAGAAGCCCTTTGCACTTGAGTGTCTTGAGGGGCTGATTGAGAAGACCCTTGCCTGTGGCTTTTCCAGGGAGTCTTCGGCAAAGGAGGCAAAGGGCCTTTTCATGCCTGCGAGGTCTTCCGTCATGAGCAGGACCATGGCCTTTGCGGGGATAGCGGCAAATAGCGACGCCACCGTGCTTATAAGCGGCGAGAGCGGCACCGGAAAGGAACTCGTTTCAAGGTTCATTCATGAGCAAAGCGTCCGAAGGTCCGGGCCCTTTGTGGCGGTGAACTGCGCCTCCATACCGGACGGGCTCCTTGAGAGCGAACTGTTCGGTTGTGAGAAAGGCGCCTTTACAGGCGCCGTAAATGGAAGAGTGGGAAAATTTGAGCAGGCAGACAGGGGCACCATACTCCTTGACGAGGTGAGCGAGATGGACGTCAGGCTCCAGGCCAAGCTTCTCCGTGTCATACAGGAAAGAGAGGTGGAGCGCCTCGGGGGGAAAAAGGTCACTCCTCTTGATATCAGAATAATCGCCACTACAAACAGGGACCTTACCCTGGAGGTACAAGAGGGCCGCTTCAGAGAAGACCTCTTTTACCGCCTGAATATCTTTCCCCTTCACATACCGCCGCTACGGGAGAGGCAAGACGACATCCCCCTTTTATCCGAACACTTCATGGCACGCTTCGCGGGGAGGTATAACCGCCACCTTGGCTCCATATCAGAGGAGGCAATGGCGGAGCTCAAGGCGCGTGCCTGGCCGGGGAACGTCCGTGAGCTTGAAAATACCATAGAACGCTCAGTGCTTCTAAGTAGCGGCTCCGTCCTTACAAAAGAGCACCTCCTGCTATGCAACGGTGTTGGTGGAAAAGACGTGCCAAAGGCCGCCATATCAGAGCGTACTTCCTTTGACGGAATAACCATAAAAGACGTTGAGAGAGACCTTATCCGTAAGACACTTGAGGAAACGGGAGGCAACAGGACAAAGGCGGCAAGAAGGCTTGGCATATCCATCAGGACACTTAGAAATAAACTCAAGGAGTACGGAGGCCCGGCGGCTAACTGAGGCGGGATTGCCTCATGGAGGCAGTTTTTTCCTCTTTCCACGGGGTTTTTCAATTAAAAAGCCAGAAAAAAGGGTGTGCCCCACGGTATGAATCTTGCAGATATATAGGGCAAGATAGCCAGTTTGTATATAACAGCAAGGGGAAGGGAACCTAAGGGGATATATGGGGTAAGCGGTGTGAGACAGGGAGGTAATATGGATTTTATCTTTGACAGGACTATAGGTTTTCTCGCAAAGACCCTTGATATGAGGGCGGCCGAACAACGGGCCATAGTCTCCAACATAGCCAATAGCGAGACCCCGGGTTATCGGGCGAGAGACATCGATTTTAAGGTCGCCATGGAAGGCGCCATGAATGATTCCCGGGCAGAGCTTCGCCTTACGGGTACAGACCCCGCTCATTTTTCCGGTAACGGGGCGAAGCAAAATTTAGTCATGGTAGAAAGGGCCGTGAATGACGTTGGTTTTGACGCCAATACCGTTGACATAGAGGAAGAGATGGGGAGGATGAGCGGCAACTACATGGCCTATAACCTCTCGGCAAGGATGCTGAGGAAGAAATTCTCTATATTAATGACCGCTATAAAGGAAGGGAGGTAGTTTTATGTTTAACGCATTTTCAGTTATCGCCTCTGGCATGAAGGCACAGCGGGTGAGGATGAATGTCATATCCAGTAACCTTGCGAACGCAGGAAGCACGGGCGCTTCGTCGGGCACTCCCTACAGGAGAAGGGACGTGGTATTCAGCACAGTCAGGAACGCTCCAAGCTTCAGGGATGTTATGGATTCCTCCGGGGGGGCGTCCCTTCAGGGCGTTCGCGTCTCCGCCATAATTGAGGATAAAAGACCTATGAAGAGCGTATACGAGCCCGGTCATCCAGGTGCGGATTCTAACGGTTATGTGCAGTATCCCAACGTAAATACGGCCGAGGAGATGGTCAACATGATAAGCGCCTCGCGTAGCTATGAGGCCAATGTAAACGCTTTCAGGGCCACAAGAGAGATGATGATGAGGGCCATGGAGCTTATTCAATAGCGGTATTTTAACTCATAATTATCTATTTTGGGGGGGTATCATGGTTGAGCCAATAAAGGGGGTTTCAAATATCATAACCGAGGCCAATGCCCTGAAGGCGCGTGAGAGCGGCCCCGGGAAGGGCGGCTTTGAGGATATGCTAAAGGAAAGCCTTGAGAAGGTAAATACCCTTCAGGGCGAGGCAGACAGGAGTATAGAGGGCATGGCAACGGGAAAGGGGGGAGACCTTCACGATACGATGATAGCCATTGAAAAGGCGGACCTCTCATTTAACCTCATGGTTCAGGTCCGCAATAAACTCATCGCCGCCTATGAAGAGATAATGCGGATGCAGGTGTAATAGATGGCCTCTGTAGGAAAACAGATAAATGGCATGGGCTCCGTGAAGCTAACCATACTGGCGCTCCTTGCCCTTATTACGGGAGGGGCTATTATCTTTCTTGTCACCTGGAGTCAGAGCCCCGAGTACGGCGTGCTCTTTGCCGGGCTTGACCCCGAGGACGCCGGCGCGATTATCGCTAAACTTGGCGACAAGAACATCCCCTACAAGATAGAGGGCGGTATTATATCCGTACCTGCAGGAAGGGTCCATGAGACGAGGATGGAGCTTGCCGGCGATGGTCTGCCCGGCGGCGGGGGAGTGGGCTATGAGTTATTTGATAAGAACAACTTCGGGCTTACGGACTTTGTTCAGAAGATAAACTTCAGAAGGGCTATGCAGGGCGAGCTCTCAAGGAGCATTACGCAGATTTCCGGGGTTCAATCCGCGCGGGTACACCTTGTTGTGCCTGAAAAAGGGGTCTTTCTTGATGAGAAAAAAAAGGCCCGCGCCTCTATTGTCCTTAAACTTCGCCCAGGCGCCACGCTTGGTAGCGAAGAGGTACAGGCCATTGTCCACCTTGTGGCGGGCAGCCTCGCCAATCTCAGTCCCCGCGATGTAACCATAGTGGATACATCGGGGAGACTCTGGACCACAAAGGGTGATGATAACAGCTCTGCCGGGATTATGAGCTCGCAGATGGATTATAAAAAAAGGGTGGAGGCAACTCTTGCAGGCCGCGTTCAGTCCATGCTTGAAAAGGCCCTTGGCAGCGGCAAGGTCGTGGCGCGTCTATCAGTAGACCTTGAGAGGCGCCGTGTTGACAGGACTGAGGAAATATACGACCCCGATAGTCAGGTTGTAAGGAGTGAGCACAGGACAAAGGAGAGCGCCGGCGCAGGCGGCGTCCCCGGCGGCGTGCCAGGGGCATTATCCAACCTGCCGGGTTCATCGGGCAAGGCAGGCTCCACGGGGGGCACCTCCACAAAAAAAGACGACGAGGTAATAAATTACGAGATAAACAAGGTAGTCAAACGCGTAGTGGAACCCTTTGGGCAGATAAAAAAACTCTCCGTGGCCGTCCTTGTTGACGGTACTTACACCGTGGCCGGAGCGGCCGCCGATGGCGAGGCCAATAAAAGAACTTATACGGCGAGATCAGAAGAAGAGCTTGCCAAGATAACCTCAATGGTAAAGGCCGCGGTAGGCTTTAATGAAGAGCGGGGCGATTCCGTAAGCGTGGTAAACATACCTTTTGAAGATACCGTTCCTTTTGGAGATGTCTCAACTCCTGCGCCGGCAGTCCCCATGATGGATAAGATGATGCCCCTTGCCGTCAAGTACGGGAGTGTTGGGCTAAGCGTTATCTTCCTTATATTTTTCGTATTAAGACCCATTATAAAAAGGCTCACAGTAGAAAGAGTCGCCCTTGAGTCAATTGAAAAGAACCTTCCCGCGGCCCTTCAGGGGGGGAGCGATGCACGCGCCCTCGCGCCGGGGAGTAGGGAAAGTAAAGTCGATGAGACGGAGAGACTAAAGCAACTGGTAAGGGAAAATCCGAGGCAGGCGGCCATGGTATTAAAGGGCTGGATACAGGAGAGATAGGAAAAGAGGTGCGATTATCAAGGGTATAGAAAAGGCGGCGGTCCTGCTTATCAATGTGGGAGAGAACCTGGCCTCAGAGGTGATGCAGTTTTTGACCCAGAGAGAGGTCCAGGAGGTTAGCGAGAATATCGCGCGCATGGACTCCGTTCCATCTGAGACAGGTAGAGATGTGGCAAAAGAGTTTGTGGCCAGCTCCGAGACCTCGGGGCTCGCCGTGCAGGGGCTGGAGTTTGCCAGAAACGTTATTGAGCGGACCCTTGGCCCCGAGAAGGCAAAGCGTGTCCTCGATCAAATTGCCAAGGAAACCGAGGGAGACGGCATAAAGGCCCTTACATATATGGACCCCATGGTTGTGGCCAATATGGTAAGGGGTGAACACCCGCAGATAATAGCCCTTATACTTGCCCTTATGCCTCCGGTGCGCGCTTCTCTTGTACTTAAGGAACTGCCTGAGATACTCATGGGCGATGTCATGCAACGGGTGGCGGTTATAGAGTCCATACCACAGGCGGCTGTTAAGGAGATAGAGGCTGTAATCAGGGAGCAGGTCCTTGAGTCCGAAGATTCCGTGGGTGATGTTATAGAGGGCGTAAAGGTCGCCGCAGAGATACTTAATCAGATGGAGTCTGCCACGGAAACTTCCATCATAGAGTTCATTGACAAGTCAAGCTCCGATCTTGCCGTGAAGATACAGGAAAAGATGTTTGTTTTTACAGATCTCCTTGAGCTCGAAGACCGGGCCATGCAGGCAATTCTGAAAGAGGTGGAGACCGAGTCCCTGAGCATTGCCCTGAAGGGCGCCGATGAGACCGTGGGCGAGAAATTCTTCAAGAATATGTCCGAGAGGGCCGCTACCATGCTGAAAGAAGACATAGAGAGCAGGGGACCTGTAAGGGTAAGCGATGTGGAGGCCGCGCAGATAGCCGTTGTAAGCGTGGCGAGAAAACTTGAGCAGGAGGGCAAGATTATGAGGGCCGGAAAACAGGGAGATATGATCAAATAAAATATGCCTTTTATCCCTATCGAACCCCTGCAGTCGATATTTAAAAAAATGGAGAAGAGCTCGTCGTGTCATCACATATATACAAGTCCGATAAAAAAGAAGGGGTAGATGTATCTCCCATTGTCTTTGAGAAGATAAAGGACAGGAGAGTCTCCCATAGAAGGGCCGGCGACAGGGCGGCCGCGCAAGGCGCGGCAGGGCTTTATGAAGATGCCTACAGGGCGGGGTTTACCGAGGGAAAGACGGCCGGAGAAGAGGCCGCCAAAAAAGAGGCGGCACTGCGCTGCAGAGGCCTTGAAGAGCTTATTTCCGAGATAAGGGATTTTAAGAAGAAACTTTTTACTGAATGCGAGACCGAGGCAGTTCAGCTCTGCATGAGTATCGCCAGAAAAGTAATACAACGGGAGATATCAATACAGGAAGACAGTGTGGTTTATATTGTAAAGGAGGCCTTGAAGGCCGCCGTAACCAACGGCAGGATAAGGATAAGGCTTAACCCCGATGATATGGGCATCATCAAGGAGCACGGTAGGGAACTGAAACGGTACACACAGGGTTTTTCGGGGGTGGCCCTTGATGGCGACGAGACGCTTGCGCGCGGCGGCTGTATCATCGAGACAGGTTCCGGAGAGGTAGACGCCACTATTGAGGGACTCCTCGACGAGGTCCAGGGAATCTTAAAAGACAGTTAAAAGCGGGCACGTGGGCGAGTGGTCAAGTGGCGAGTGGTCAAGTGGCGAGTGATCAAGCGGCGAGTGGTCAAGCGGGCGGTTGGGTGTTAAGGGGGGTGAGGGGTGAGTGGGTAAATGGGTGTTAAAGGGGTGATGGGGGAGGGGCGTAAAGGGGGGCGAAAGAAGTGAGGGGAGCAGGGTTAATGGGTTGGGGGAGATTGCCTGAAGTGATATGGGGGGGTACTGTTAAGGAGAGTGCCTTCGTTTCTCTTAAAAGGGTCCCCTTTTATTATAAATAAAGGATGTGAAAGGCATGCAATATTCCAGGGCCCTTAAGAAGAGGCTCATAGGGCATAGAGAGGCCATCACGGACATGAGGCCCGTGAGAGTCAACGGCAGGATAACGCGCGTCGTGGGACTTGTAATGGAGGGCATAGGTTTTGGCGCCTCTGTGGGAGAGATATGCAGGGTATATCCAGGTCACGGCATGAAAAACCTTGACTGCGAGGTAGTGGGCTTTTCAGGTGATAAGATTCTCCTTATGCCCCTTGGTGAGGTCTTTGGTATCGGGCCGGGCAGTAAGATTGTGACAAAGAGAAGTAGCGCGCGAGTCCCTGTGAGCGAGAGGCTCCTCGGCAGGACCCTTGACGGCCTTGGCCTCCCCATAGACGGCCTTGGCCCCGTGGAACCTGATATGGAGTATCCCCTCTACACCGCTCCGGAGAACCCCCTTAAAAGAAGGCGCATAGACAAGGCCCTTGACGTTGGTATTAAGGTAATAAACGGTCTTCTTACCGTGGGACGAGGTCAACGTATAGGGATATTCGCCGGGAGCGGCGTTGGAAAGAGCGTGCTCATGGGGATGATGGCCAGGAATACGGCCGCCGATGTTAATGTTATAGCCCTGGTGGGCGAGAGGGGCAGAGAGGTAAAGGAGTTCATCGAAAAAGACCTCGGTCCCGAGGGGCTCGCCCGTTCCGTAGTGGTGGTGGCCACCTCTGACCAGCCGCCGCTAATAAGAATGAGGGCCGCTTTCATGGCTACGGCCATAGCAGAGTACTTCAGGGACAAGGGCTTGGATGTCCTCCTGATGATGGATTCTGTGACAAGGTTTGCCATGGCCCAGCGTGAGGTCGGTCTTGCCGCCGGAGAACCTCCGGCCACCCGCGGGTATCCCCCATCTGTCTTTACCATGCTCCCTAAACTCCTTGAGAGGGTAGGTACCTCAAGCTCGGCAGGCACTATTACGGGTTTTTACACCATCCTCGTGGAGGGCGACGATATTAACGACCCCATAGGGGATACGACGAGGAGCATACTTGACGGCCATGTAGTGCTCTCACGGGCCATTGCCTCGGGGGGGCACTACCCCGCCATTGACGTCCTTGAGAGTATAAGCCGCGTGATGATTGATGTGACATCCCCGGGGCATATGAAGGCGGCGGGAAAGGTGCGCGCCCTTATGGCCTCATACAGAAAGGCCTATGACCTTATAAGCATAGGGGCCTACAAGGACGGAAGTGACCCGGCCGTGGACAGGGCGGTAAGGGCCATTGACGATATAAACAGATTTTTACGCCAGGGTATGGGCGAGCGTGTAACATTTGATGATAGTCTTGCCATACTAACGGCTCTCTCCGATGAGTACAGCCTCGATGAGCCGTCGTCCTGCGAGCGAAAAGAGGGGTAAGGCGGCGGTGTGAAGAAATTTCACTTCAATCTTGATGCCCTGCATAAATATCGAGGCACTCTTGAAGATATGCGCATGAGAGAGTTTTCCGAGGGGGTGAAAAAATTAAGGGACGGCCATAGCGCTCTGGTTCGCTTGAGGCAAGAGATGAAGCGCCTCACTCTTGAGATAGACCTCATAAGGGAGAGCTACGATAAAAGGCATGAGCTTGCCTTGTATGAGACCTACATGGCGGACCTCAAGGAGCTCATCATTTTGAGGGATGAGGAGTTAAAGGCCCTTAAAAAAGACCTTGAGCTAAAGCGCCTGGCCCTTGTCGAGTCAATGAAAGAGCGCAAGGTACTGGATGTTATGAGAGAAAAACTGCTTGAGGAGCACACAGCGAAATCACTGAAGACAGAACAGAAGACCATGGATGATATAGCCTCGACGATGTTCTCATTCGGAGGTGAGAAAGATGAAAAATAAGGTTCTGGCCGTGCTTGTGATCCTGAAGATATCAATCCTGGCCATATGGTTATCCGCAAGCTTTGACCCCTTTTCCTCGGTCTTTGCGACGGCCGCTCTCCCGCCCGACTCGGAGCCGAGCCATGAGGTGAAAAAAGAAGTTAAAGGGCATGTGCAGGAAAAGGGTTTTATACAGGCCGTAAGACGAAAAGAAGAAGAACTTCGCATAAGAGAGGATGAGCTGGCAAAGAGAAAACGCAATCTTACCGGGATAAGGGGTGATATAGAGACGAAGGTTACGGAGCTGAAATCCCTGGTAAAGGAACTTAACTCCATAAAGGGGCAGATAGATAGCTTTAATAACGGCAAGGCCATGCGGCTTGTGAAGATATACGAGAATATGGCGCCTCAGGACGCCGCCGCAAGGATTGAGCGCCTTGATGATAATATGGCCGCTTCCATACTTGGTTCAATGAAAGAGAAGATCGCAGGTAAGATCCTCGGCCTTGTCAATGTAGATAAGTCTGTAAGAATCAGCCGTGTGCTGAAGAAGGATATCAAGTGATATGAGTTACGGTGTGCGTCTCGCCCCCGTACCCCTTTAACCCTCTTGCCCCCTCCGCCCCTCCCGCATTATTATCACGCCTTTTTAATGGCGGGTAAAAATTGCCGGGGGGGTTTTTTTACCCTTGTTTTTGCATCCATTAACATAATAATAGCTCATAAGTATTTTCTATAACTTACCATTATTAAATGATTTTTTATATATTATAAAAGCCTGGCACGGCCATTGCAAAGTAGATCTTCGTAGTCTTAGCCGTTTACCTTAAAAATGGATAGGTTTAGATATGTCGATTCATTTGACGTTCACTCCCGATAAAAATCTCCCGCCCCGGGGTAAGGTTAAGACCCCTGCGGATAAGGTCCATGCCGATAAGGTAATGGGCTTTTTGGGTCTCTCTGTTCAAGACGGCGGAGCTGGCGGCTTTAAGGATAAGCTTATTGCCAGAGAAAAGGCAGGGACGAACAAGAACAACACCGCGTTGAAGAGGAAAAATAATAAGGCCCCTTACGGGGCTGTAACTTCTCATCACAGTGACGGCAAGGCTCAGGCGGGGCTTGACTTACATCAAAAAAATATTGTTGCCCTTCCAGAGAAGTTCGATCTTCATGGGGGCGGCGCCCTAAATGGGAACGTTAATGCCCATGGCGCCGGTAAAACCCTCTTAATGAAAAGTCCCGTGATTCATGTCGGAGAGGGTTTTGCCATGGGCCGCCGCGGTAATGGCCAAAGCAAGGTTTCCGGCAAAGCGCCTCTTTCCCTTAAATCCACTCCTGATGGCCCCGATCTTCCCGGGAAGGTTGGAAGAGGTGAAGAAGGCGTCTCAAAGGGAATGCATAAAAGGCCTTCCAGTCCAAGGAAAGAATTAAAAGGGGCCGTAGTGCAGGCCGGGAAAGGGGGGAAGAATGCCCCTGAGAGCGCGATACCTGGAGTCCGCCATCCTGATACGCCTCTGGAACGGGCCCTCCAGAGTAGTGTTAATTCTCTACAAAATCTATCTTCCATGAACAAAATAGCTCTTAAAGCTCCGGTAACGTCGATGATTACTACTATTATGAATCCCCTCAAGGGGGCGGAGCCAGGAGGCGTCTTAAAAAAACATGTCCCAGCGGTAAAGGCGTCTCGAGGTAATAAAAAAAGAAGATCAGTGGCCACGGGTATTAGGACAAAGGCCCTGAAAGGCGCCTATACCTCAGGCACAGCGTTACCAAAGGGGGCCTCAATGCTCTTCATTGAGACGGTAAAAGGTAGTGCAGGGGGGATAGGAAGGGAAAATATAGCCTTTGGTGAGGCCCCGGCCTCTACGGCCGCGGCTGATGCGGCGCCTCAGGGCGTGCCCGGTTTCTTGCTTCCAAAAGGCGATTCAAATGCGGTTTTTAAGGACCCTTCAGCCCTATTCAACATGAACGCTCCTATAGGCAGAGAGACGGCGCAAACAGTGGGCGGCGCCTTTACCACGGACGTTAAAAACGTCCTGGCCGGTAAGGAGGGTGAATTGATACAAAAGGCCTCAGATGGTGTTGTTATGAGTCTCAGGCAGGCCGATAAAGAGATACGCATAAGCCTCAAGCCCGAGGAGCTTGGGCATTTGGAGATAAAGGTGAAGGTTCATCACGGGCTTGTTGAGGCCTCCATTCTTGTTGATAATAAAGATGTGATGAACATGCTCAACGCCAATAACGCTTCTCTTAAGGAGCAGTTGGCAAGGCAGGGGCTAATGCTCGGAGGCCTTGAGGTTGCCCTGAAGCACGGCGGGGGTTCGACCCAAAATAGAAGGGACCTCCGGGGCGGCAACGGCGGCCGCTACGGCAGAGGCACCGGTGCCGTAAGAGGAGCGGCCACGGAAGATGAGGTAATCCCTATGGCGGCCAAGGCGCACCATGAGACCAAAGCTCAAGGCGCGCTTGACCTTTTTATATAAGAAAAGAGTAACACCGAGGTCTTAATAAAGATAAAGGAGGTTTCAGATGCAGACAAATCCCCTGGGACTTAACGCCATAGCCACCGGCGGCAGTCCCGTGGCAAAAAACACTCAGGTATCATCGGACATGTTTCTTAACCTGCTCGTAACTCAGTTAAAGAATCAGGACCCTCTATCCCCAACGGACAACACGGCTTTTGTGGCACAGCTCGCGCAGTTCAGCTCACTTGAGGGTATAAATAACCTCAATGAGAACTTCACCAATGTTTCCGACTCCATGGGAGTGCTTAATAACTACGGTACGGCGGGCCTCATAGGCAAGAACGTGACGGTAAGCGGTAAGTCTTTTAACCTTCAGGGTTCTCCCGTACCGCTGGGCTACGACCTTAAGGACCCGGCCGATACTGTGACCTTAACGGTCTTTGACGCCGGTGGTCACGTTGCGGGCACGGCCACAGAGAAGAATGTAGCGGCGGGAAGCCATGAGTTTATCTGGGACGGCCTTGATAACAGCGGAGGGCCTCTGCCTGACGGAGAGTACGAATTCAGCGTTACGGCTGGCGACGGGTCCGGCACTGATCTACCCCTTGAGACCTATATAAGCGGCGCGGTTCAGGGAGTTGATTTTTCCGGCGACGAGGCCACTGTTGCCATAGGCGGGGCCCTGTACGGGGCCGGCGGCATTAAAGAGATTTTTTAAGGGCATCTTCGGTAACAGTACTTTCTTCAAGGGTTATGGCAATGACTCAGGCGGGGTATAAATGTTTCAAGACAATAAGGAGGTCATCTCATGCAGACATCACTCTTTACGGGCATAAGCGGTCTTAACGCAAACCTCGCGGAGCTTTCCGTAGTGGGCAACAATATAGCCAATGTAAACACCGTGGGGTTTAAGGCGAGCAGGGCCATTTTTTCAGATCTACTCAGCCAGACACTAAACGCCGGGGGCAACCCCAAGCAGATCGGTCTTGGCGTGGACATGACTGGCGTTGAGCATCTCTTTAATCAAGGCGCCATGGAGACTACGGGCAACGCCTTTGACATGGCCATAAGCGGCGGCGGGTTCTTTGTCCTGCAGAACCCGTCTCTTAGCAAACCCTCATACTCCCGGGCCGGTCAGTTCCATGTTGATAAGGATAATTATCTTGTTAACCCCGAAAACCTGAGGCTACAGGGTTTTATGGCAAACCCCTCGGGTATTCTCGGCAACACCGTAAAGGACATACAGCTTACGACGAATAATGTATCCCCCAATCCCACGGGCAAGATTGACATGTCCGTAAACCTCGACTCTAACGCCCCTGTAACGGGTTACGTCTTCACCTCCGGAGTGAATGATTCATTTGTCTTTGATGTTGGCGGCGCGGCCATTACGGCAAGCCTTGTAACAGATGGCGGACTTGCCACAGGCACTGCAAATGATGGAGGCTCAGTAGCGGCGGCGATAAAGTCGGCCCTTGAGGCAAAGAACGGCACAACCGATACCTATACCGTGGACTACGATGGAAAGACGGGAAAGTTCACCGTAACCAACAACACCGGGAACGGCACTACCCTTGCCATTGACTGGCCTACGAGCACATCGGCGGCCCTGCTCGGCTTCAATCCCGTGGCCTCCGGTCCCATCGCGGCCGGCTCATCAGATGTGAGCGATCTGGCGGGCGGAGCCTTTAGCCTTGCCAGGGCAGGCGAGACCTCCAATTTTTCGGCGCCTGTTACCATATATGATTCTCTTGGCAATTCCCATGTTATTACCACATACTTCAGGAAAAACTCCGTAGGCACCTCGGGCAACACATGGGACTGGTTCTCTGTAACGGACGCCGCTGACAGCACATCCGGGGCTTCGGAGATACAGGCCAACGGGAGCATGGTCTTTGATACAAGTGGGGCCCTTTTTTCCGAATCTGCCATTACCTATCCAACAGGCGGTTTTGATTTTGCAGGCGGGGTAAATCAGAACCAGCTTATTTCTTTCGATTTCGGCACCGGCACTACCGCCGGAGGCACGGGCACGGACGGGACCACGCAGTACGGCGTCGGTTCCTCTCTTCTGAGATTAAAGCAGGACGGCTTTGCCCCCGGCACGCTACAGAGGCTTGATGTAGGCACGGACGGGCTTATTACGGGCGTCTTCTCCAACGGGACCAACAGGACCATTGCGCGCCTCATGCTCGCTGATTTTCCAAATATCACGGGCCTTACCAGTGACGGGAGCGGTCTTTTTTCCGAGACCGCCGCATCGGGGCAGAGGCTCCTTAACGCACCGGGGAACGGCGGTGTGGGCGTACTGCGGGCCTCGACGCTGGAGCTATCAACAGTGGATATAGCCCAGGAGTTCGTAAAGATGATTACGGCCCAGCGGGGCTTTCAGGCCAACTCCCGTATCATAACCACTACGGACGCCCTTCTTTCCGAGCTTGTAAACCTGAAGCGTTAATGTGTCTTTTTTTAGGCCCTTTCATAGGGGGCTGAACAGGTGAATAAAGAGGGCCCTCAAGGCCCTATTACAAAAAGAGGAGGTATGCTTTCGCATGCCTCCTCTTTTTGTTGCATAAAAATGACAGAGACCGGCACAAGACTTTGACTTCCCTGGGCGGAGAAAAATCGTGGTGCGGCCCTCAGAAGAGGTTTTAAGTTCATAACAGGCGTTCTTTTGCCGCCGCTCTCGTGGCACGGAGTTTGCACTATCCAACTCTCAAGGTGAATCACTAACTAATGAGGAGACAATCATGGCCGACGAGGCAGATAAGAGTAAAGAGAGCGCCAATGAGCCTAAAAAAAAGAAGAGCAAGCTTATCCTTATCATCATACCCGTCATTGTAATCATACTCGGCGGCGGCGGTTTTTTTGCCTACAAGACTTTTCTCGCCCCGGCCAAAGCGGATGATGAGGCCTCCGCCGATGGGCACGCAAAGCACTCTAAACACGCAAAGCACGGGGAGAAAAAAAGTGAAGGCGAGTCCGGGGACGAGCAGGGCGATGGGCCTACCTTTTTCAGCCTCTCACCTTTTGTCGTAAATCTTCAGGATAATATTGGAACACGTTACCTCAAACTTACACTGAAGCTGGAGCTTGAATACCCCGAGGCCGAGAACGAGATAAAGGCTCAGCTCCCAAGGGTAAGGGACGCCCTTATTATACTGCTGAGCAGTAAGAACTACACGGAGATAGGCACGGTTGAGGGTAAATACAGGCTCCGTGACGAGATAGTAAAGCGCGTGAATAGATTTATAACGGACGCGCCCGTAGAGGGCGCCTATTTTACCGATTTTGTTATCCAGTAAGAGGTGTTTCCGTGCAGGACCAGATACTTGATCAAGACGAGGTAGACGCATTATTACAGGGGCTCTCAGATGGGCAGATAGAGTCCGGCAAGGACTCCGATGAATCCACTGAGGGTGTTGTGCCCTATGATTTTACCACTCAGGAAAAGACCGTAAGGGGCAGGATGCCTTCCCTTGAGATGGTTAACGAGAAGTTCTGTAACCGCGTGCGCGGGCCTCTTCTCAATGTTCTTAGAAAAGGCGTTGAGGTTGAGGCAGAGGGAATCGAGAGCGTGAAGTATGAGGAGTTCGTGAGAAACCTGACACTGCCTACGAGTATAAATATCTTTACCATGAATCCCCTGAGGGGGCACGGCATACTTGTCATAGAACCCACGCTTGTGTACCTCATAGTGGATAATTATTTTGGCGGCTCCGGGAGATTTTATACGCGCATAGAGGGCAGGGAGTTTACCACGGTAGAGCAGTCTGTAATCAAAAAGATAGTAGGCGTCATATTGAAGACCCTCTCCACCTCATGGAAGAGTCTCTGCGAAGTTGATTTCGAGTTTGAGAAAAGTGAGATGAACCCGCATTTTGTTAACGTCATAGAGCCGGTGGAGATAATGATGGTCTCTAAATTTCATGTGGAGATAGAGTCTTCCACGAATGATGAGAAGAATAACACGTTCTTTTTCTGCATGCCCTACTTAAGCGTTGAATCAATAAAGGAGCGGCTCTACGGCAGGCCCGGCAATGCTTCCGTAGGCGCCGATGAAGGCTGGACGTCAAGGCTCAGGCAACACGTTGAACACGTGCCTCTTAAGGTGAGTTCCCTTGTAGGTGGTACGAGCATAAAGCTCTCTGAACTCCAGAAGCTTAAGCCAGGTGATGTAATACTCCTTGATAAGAGGATAGATGACCCCTTTGAGCTAAGGATAGAGGAAAACGCGAGGTTTATGGGCCGTCCCGGGGTCTCATGTAACAATTACGCCCTGGAGATTCAATCGGTAATCAATAAAGGGGGATGAGATGGCGGAGAGCGTAGATAAGAGCGCCGAGGAAGAAGTTGTGCCTGATAATGGCGAGGCAACAGGTACCCCCGATTTGGGAGAAGGCGGAGGTAAAGAAGGCGAGGGGCAGGCCGCCCCTGCCGAGGAATCCGGTACCGAGCCCACCGTCGAAGAAGGCGCGCAAGAGGAAGACGAGACCGTTACCGAGGATGTCTGGGCCGAGGCGCTGAAAGAGGCTGATGCAGGGGCCGGCTCCACGGAGCCAAAGGCGGAGGCCGAATCGACGGCCCCGGAAAATGTCTCCCCTCCTGTTGTTGATGCAAAGCCAGCCGATTTCGCCGAGCTTAAGGACCGGGGCACCGGGGCCCTTGCCGATATAGACATGATACTTGATATCCCGGTGAACGTCTCCGTGGAGCTTGGCAGATCTGTGATGATTATAAAAGACATCCTGCAACTTGGTCAGGGCTCTGTAGTGGAGCTTGAGAAGATGGCCGGTGAACCCATGGAGATACTTGTTAACGGCCAGCTTGTGGCAAGGGGCGAGGTTGTCATGGTTAACGAGAAGTTCGGCGTAAGGCTTACGGATATTATAAGCCCCTCGGAGAGGGTGAAGAGGCTCGCCTGATGGGTGATTATTCATACATGCTCTTAAGGTCGGTACTGGCCCTGGGCTTTGTCGTGGCGCTAATGGTGGGGGGCATGTACGCCTTTCGGAGGCTCTCTCTCATGCGAGGTTCTCCATCGGGCGCCCTTCCTGTTAGCGTTATTTCAAGGGCCTTTATGGGTCAGAAGAGCAGTATCGCAATAGTCGATGTGGCAGGTGAGGTCCTGGTGCTGGGTATCTCTCCAAACGCCATAAACCTCCTTCTTAAGGTGGAAGACCCCGGGGTTATTGAAGAGCTGAAAAAGAGACCGCGAGGCGGGCTGGGGCTGAAGGGGTTCAGGGCGATTATGGGCGTAAAGGCACGGAAGGGGCAAAATACGGAAGAAGGCATATTATGAGTCTATTAAAAGTGATTCATGGAAAAAAACCCCTGATAAGTGTAGCCCTTGCACTCTGCCTTGCAGTGGTTCTTCTCGCCATATCTTCCGGCGCCGTGGCCGCTTCTCTGGGCGTGCCTTCCATAAACCTCTCCATAAACGGTGAGAGCGGCCCGGGAGGCCTCTCCGCCGCGGTACGGATAATAATACTCCTTACTGCTATTACCTTCGCGCCTGCCGTGCTTATTACCATGACGGCCTTTACGCGCCTCGTAATTGTCCTCTCCTTACTTCGCCAGGCCCTTGGCGTCCAACAGGTACCGCCCAATCAGGTCATTATAGGCATAGCCCTCTTTCTGACTTTTTTCGTCATGCGTCCAACATTCATGGAGATAAACAGGAACGCCATCACACCTTATAACGACGGGGAGATATCCGAGACCAGCGCCATTACCATCTCCATTGCGCCGCTACGCGCCTTTATGCTTCGTAACATCAGGTCCCGCGACCTCGAGCTTTTTTTAAGACTTGCGAAGGTCCCTTCTGATGTGAAAAAAGATGCCATACCCATATACGCCGTAATACCGGCCTTTATAACAAGCGAGCTGAAGACGGCCTTTCAGATAGGCTTTCTCATATACCTGCCTTTTCTCGTCATAGACATGGTGGTGGCGAGCATTTTGATGAGCATGGGCATGATGATGCTACCCCCTGTGATGATATCCCTGCCATTTAAACTCATACTCTTTGTCCTTGTAGACGGGTGGTACCTCCTCGTGGGGTCCCTTGTACAGAGTTTTACATGACCTATGGAGGCTTTTGGGAGGCATTATGATAACTACGGAATTTGTATCCACAATAGGCATGGAGGCCATAAAGACGGTAATACTGCTCTCGGCTCCCGTATTTGTGGCGGGCATGGCAGTGGGGCTTGTTGTAAGCATCTTTCAGGCCCTGACGCAGATTCAGGAGATGACCCTTACCTTTGTGCCCAAAATTGTCGCTGTTTTTCTTGCCCTTCTTTTTTTTATGCCCTGGATGATGAGGCTCATGCTCGACTTTACAGCTAATATTCTTACAAACATACCCACTTATATAAGGTAGCCTCATGGATTTCCTGGACATGCTCTTAAGATCAGCTCCCACCTTTATCTTCGTATTGGCGCGCACGGGCTCCATCATCTTTCTATTTCCTTTTTACAGGTTCGTATTTTTCCCAATGACCGTGAAGATAGCCCTCGTGGGGCTACTCTCCCTTATCCTTGTGCCTCTTGTAGGGGGCGTGCCTCTGCCCGGAGGTGTCCTGCCCCTTGCCATGGGGCTCGGTAGAGAGGTCCTCATCGGCTTTACCATCGGGCTTGCTACGAATTTTATCTTTACAGGCGTTGAGTTCGCAGGCCATCTCATGGGGTATCAGATGGGCCTTGCCATGGCCAATGTCTACGACCCATCAAGAGCCACGCAGGTCTCCATAATAGGCAGGCTCCTCGGCCTTATGGCCATGCTCATCTTTCTCTCTGCCAACGGGCATCTCCTTATCATAATGACTATCAAAAAGAGCTTCGATATTATCCCGCCTTACGGGTTTCACTTTTCAGAGGCCTTGGGCGACGGTCTCCTCGGTCTCTCACGGGAGATATTTATTCTGGGGCTCAGGCTCGCCGCGCCTGTCATGGCGGTAGTATTTTTTCTTAACCTTACTCTCGGCATACTCTCAAAGGCGGTGCCCGAGCTTAATATGTTCGTAGTGGGTTTTGCCGTCATAATAGCCGCCGGGTTTTTTGTCCTTCTCATTACCCTTCCCGTCCTTGAGGGAGGGATGGAGAAGGCTTTGGAGGGGATGTGGCAGAGTCTGTATGGACTTATAAGGGTGATGTGATATGGCCGATGACGGAGGGGAACGCACTGAACAACCTACCTCGCGGCGGCGTGAGGAGGCGAGAAAAGACGGCAACGTCCTTACGAGTAAAGAGGTGGCTACGTTCTCCATAATACTCGGAGGTTTTGTCATGCTGAGCCTCTTTGGTTTTTATATTACAAAGGGGTTGGCCGCCTTTATGAGTGAATCCTTCCGTATGTCGTCAAGGGCCGGAAATGATATGAATATCATGGAGTTAATGAAGATATTTAAGGAAAGTGCTTATGTTCTCTCAAGGTCCTTTGTGCCTGTGCTCATACTGCCGGTATTCATCATAGCGGCCAATATAATGCTCCATGGAGTCGTCTTCACGACCAAGCCCCTCTCCCCTGATCTCGGCAAACTTAACCCCGGAAAGGGTCTTAAGAAGATATTTTCCGTTGACTCCGTCTCGGAGCTTGCCAAATCCATCCTCAAGATAAGCGTACTCTCATATGTGGCCGTCTCTGCCCTCAGGGGAAGATGGGGTGAGATAGCCGCTTTTTCCGATGTAGGTATAGCCGGTATCGCAGTGAGGTCATGGCACATCACACTCCTTGTCATATCAAGGACGCTCTGGGTCTTCGCCCTTTTAGCCGTTATCGATTACATCTATCAGAAGTGGCACTTCGAGAAAGGGCTGAAGATGACGAAGCAAGAGGTAAAAGAGGAGACAAAAACCTCAGAGGGCGACCCCCTTGTGAAGTCGCGGATAAGGAGCGTTCAGAGAGAGATGGCGAGAAGGCGGATGATGGCCGATGTCCCCGGGGCCGACGTAGTGGTGACAAACCCCACGCACCTTGCCGTTGCCCTCAAATACGATACCGATAAGGCCGCGGCCCCATATGTGGTGGCAAAGGGCCGTGACCTTGTGGCAATGAGAATAAAAGAGATAGCCGCCGAACACGCCATACCCGTTGTAGAGGATAAACCCCTTGCCAGAAGCATCTATCACGGAGTTGAGATAGGCCATGAGATACCCGTGGAGCTTTACAGGGCCGTTGCAGGTCTGCTGGCATACGTTTACAGACTGAAAAACAAAGGCGCCTGAGGGGGCCGGAGTACAGAGGGGGCGTATAGGTGCAAAAGGGCGTATGGGTCAAAGGGGCGTATAAAACAAAGGGGCGTATGGTGCAAAGGGGGCGTGGGGGCGAAAGGGGGCGTAGGGGCGAGAAGGGGGATAGGCGAAAGGGGGATAGGGGGGTGAGGGATGGGGGTGGGGAGAAAGGGTTTTTGCTCAGGAATGAGGGGGCCTGACGGCGCGGTCAGGAGCCATTAAAGACGGGTTTGGCGGGTATCAACTAAGCGGTCCAGAAGGGAAAAATATAAGAAGGTAAGGGTAGATAATGGCCATATCCATTGAGAATATAGCTCGATTCAGAAAGGGCGCGGATTATCTTCTCCCCCTTGGGGTCCTTGGGGTGCTCGCCATGATGATACTGCCCATGCCGCCGGTGCTCCTCGATATAATGCTCTCATTCAATATTACCGCCGCCATCGTAATCCTCCTTGTGGGCATATATGTTACGCGGCCCCTTGATTTTTCCACCTTCCCCGTAATCCTCCTCATGACAACGCTTGCGAGGCTATCAATGAACATCGCCTCAACGAGGCTCATACTCCTTCATGGCAGTTCCGGCCCCGGGGCCGCGGGAAATGTCATCAGGAGCTTTGGCCAGTTCGTTGTGGGCGGCAACTACGCCGTTGGCTTCATCATCTTTGTAATACTGGTGATTATCAACTTTGTTGTTATCACAAAGGGCGCGGGGCGTATCGCCGAGGTATCTGCGAGGTTTACGCTTGACGCCATGCCCGGAAAACAGATGAGCATAGACGCGGATCTTAACGCCGGGATAATAGACAACGAAGAGGCGAGGCGCCGCAGGACGGACATAGCCCTTGAGGCGGATTTTTATGGAAGCATGGACGGCGCCAGTAAATTCGTACGCGGCGATGCCGTGGCCGGGATAATGATTACTGTAATAAATATCTTCGGCGGTCTTATAATCGGCGTTTTTCAAAATGGCATGCCCATAGCCGAGGCCGCGAAAAACTATACCATTCTTACCGTAGGCGACGGCCTTGTGGCGCAGATCCCGGCGCTTATTATCTCAACGGCCGCAGGTGTCATCGTCTCACACGTAGCCTCAAGTAGCGATCTCGGTAAAAGCATAGGCAGGCAGTTTACCTCTGATATGCGTCCCGCCATGATAGCATCGGCCATTTTATTTCTCTTTGCCCTCATACCGGGACTGCCGCATCTGGCCTTTTTTATCCTCGCAGTACTGGCCGGAGGCCTTGCCTATGCCATTAAGCGTTTTAGCGGCGCCTCCGGGGCCGTGGATGCGGAGAGTGAGGAGGAAGCCGTGGAGGCCGAGGAGGTTGGGTCCGCTGAGGCACTTGAGTACGTGCCACGCCTTGACAGGCTCTCTCTTGAGGTGGGATACCGCCTCATCCCCCTTGTGGATTCATCGGAAGGCGGCGAGCTCCTTGAGAGGATAAAGGCCGTACGCAGGCAACTTGCCGAGGACCTCGGGCTTATCGTCCCCCCCGTGCATATAAAGGACAACCTTGATGTAAAGCCATCGGAGTATGTATTTCTCATAAAGGGCATAGAGGTGGCAAGGGCGGACCTTATGCCTGGCAACTCCCTTGCCATAGACCCCGGTAACGCGAGACCCGGCCTTCAGGGGGCCCCGGCAAAGGACCCCACATTCGGCCTTCCCGCCGTATGGGTCCCTGATGAGAGTAGCGAGAAGGCACAGGTAATGGGTTATACCGTAGTGCCGCACGCGGCCATTATCGCCACTCATATAACGGAGATTTTGAAGACTCATACAAGTGAGATACTGGGACGTCAGGATGTGCAGGCCCTCCTTGACAGGTTCTCCGAGACCTCTCCAAAGGTTGTCGAGGAGCTTGTTCCCGGGCTTCTAACCCTTGGCGCGGTGCAGAAGGTCCTGCAGAATCTCCTCTCCGAGCAGATATCCATAAGGGACCTGCAGACCATACTTGAGACCCTTGCGGATTACGCTACCACTGTAAAGGATACGGATCTACTCACCGAGTACGTGCGCATGAGGCTCGCGAGACAGATTACAAGACGCTATCAGGCCGAAGACGGCACGCTTCGTGCAATAGTCTTGGGTCAGGAGATAGAGGATGTTATTGAAAAGTCGCTTCGCGAGACAAATCAGGGCATATACCTCACCATTGAGCCCGGTACGGCAAGGGTCATCATGGAGAAGATTCAGGAGGCCGTGCAGGCAGTCACGGCCATGGGATACAGCCCCGTAATCCTTACATCCAGAGACATCAGGAGATTTTTGAGAAGGCTCACGGTGAGGACATTCCCATACATTCCCGTGCTCTCCCATAACGAGGTGGCAACGGACGCCAGGGTTCAGACATTGAAGGTAGTGAGGCTTTAGTATGCAGATGAAAAAGTTCAGGGGCCGCTCCTCAACGGAGGCGCTGGCAAAGGTGAAAAAAGAGCTCGGCCCCGCCGCACTTATCGTAGAGACAAAGAGGCTCGCAGATGGACTCTTCGAGGTTACCGCCGCCCTTGACCGCGAGGATTTCGGCCGGACCACGGCGTCCCCTGGTGCGCGGCCGGAGCTGGACGCGCCGCGCATAATCGAAGAGATGAGGGAGATAAAGGAGCTTCTTTTTTCCATAACCGGTAAGAGGGGAGATGAGGCAGAGGCTTACAGGGCCCTTAAGCGGCAGATGACGGCAAATGGCCATGATATGGCCCTTACGCTCAAACTCCTCGCCAGTGCCTCGCAAAAGAGTTCCGAAAAGTCCCGGAAAGTGGGCGTGCAGAGTACGAACCTCAGGGCACTGGTCAGAGGTGAGATAGGGGGGAAGATACGGGTAAAGGACCCGATGAGCGACTCAAGGATAATCTCATTCATAGGCCCTACAGGGGCGGGCAAGACTACGACCATAGCCAAGCTCGCGGCCGTTACGGCACTTAAAAAAACAAAGAAGGTAGCCCTTCTCACCATGGACAACCGGCGCGTGGGCGCTCCCGAACAGCTCCTCAGGTACGGGCGCATAATCGGGGTGCCCGTAGGGGTTGGAGCTACAAAGGCCGATATATCCGCCTTTATAAAGACCTACAGCCACTACAGGTTCATCTTCATCGATACGCCCGGAACCGACATGACCAGCCTCGATTATATCCGTGAGCTACAGGGGCTAAAGTCTGTAAACCCGGAGCTGAAGTTCAACCTTGTGCTTAGCGTACGCGAGAGGGATGAGTATCTTTATGGGTGCCTGAGGGGTTTTCAAACCCTGCCCGTTGACGCCATTACCTTTACTAAGCTTGACGGATCAAGCTCCTTCGGCCAGATGCTCGCAGTATCCGCGCGCGCCGGCAGCCCCATAAGTTACCTTGGCACCGGACAGAAGGTACCCGGCGACCTGATGCCGGCTACTGTAAAAAGTCTCCTCGATTACCTTATGCCCGTATAGCGATAGAGGCCTCTGGAATGGGCCTTATGGAGAAAAATATGAAATGGCTTTTAAAGCACCTCATGGCCGGTCATGGAGTGACGGACCCGGAGGACAAAGGGGTTAAACAATGAATGAAATATCGGAAAGGCAGAAAGCGGCTACTCATGGGGCGAAGACAGGCGGCGATGGCAAAGGGGCCTCTCTTGTACGGGTCCTATCCGTAACAAGCGGCAAGGGCGGCGTGGGAAAGACAAACTGTGTTGTAAATATGGCTGTCTCCCTTGCCCGAGTCGGCAAAAGGGTCCTTATCCTCGACGCGGACCTCGGACTCTGCAACCTCGACGTTATGCTTGGTCTCTCGCCCAAATACAATATCAACCATGTGCTTCGCGGCGAGATGAAGATTGAGGACATTATCGTCACGGGCCCCTCGGGCATTATGGTAATACCCGCGGCATCGGGGATTCAGGAGCTTACAAACCTTTCGGTGGAAGAGAGGCTGGCCCTTACCTCCAGTATCGAGAGGCTCGATACGAGGGTTGACATAATGATTATAGACACGGGCGCAGGGATATCGAACAACGTCATGTTTTTCAACACAGCGGCTCAGGAGATAATAGTGGTGGTAACGCCCGAGCCTACATCCCTTACGGACGCCTACGCCCTCATGAAGGTACTTATGAAAAAACATGGCGAGAAGAGCTTTAAGCTTCTTGTCAATTCGGTACGTGGTGAAAAGGAGGGGAAAAATATATACAGCATTATAAGTCTCGTCGCCGGAAGATTTTTAAATGTTTCTCTTGAGTATCTCGGCTACGTGGTTCAGGACGAGAAGGTCTCGCGGGCCGTGCTCAATCAGAGGGCCGTAGTGGATATGTTTCCGGAGACACCGGCGAGTCTTTGCTTCAAGGCCATCTCGGAGAGGATCTCGGAGATGCCCGTAGAGGGGGCCCCAAAGGGGGGGATGCAGCTCTTTTGGAAAAACATGATTGATATGCGGGATAAGGCCTTATGAAAGAGCAAACCAATATGAGAAAGAGGCCCTCAGCCGGGCCTCTGAGGTTGGAAAAGATGAAAAAGATTGTCAAAAAAAAGAGGGGTCCTCAAAATACCGGACCGGAGAGGGATGCTCTAATGCTTGAGAACGTCAGGCTTGTGAAGATAATAGCCCATCATATAGCCGTTCATCTGCCGCCTCATATAGATGTAAATGACCTTATGAGCGCAGGTTCCATAGGTCTTCTTGAGGCCATTGACAAGTTTGATGCCTCAAGGGGTATAAAGTTTAAGACCTACGCGTCGATAAGGATACGAGGGGCCATTATGGATGAGCTGCGGGGCATGGATTGGATGACGCGTTCCATGAGGGAAAAATCCAATATGCTGAAAAGGGCCTTCGGCGAGATAGAGAGAAAGACAGGAGGGCCGGCAAGCGAGACCGATGTCGCCGGGTTTCTCGGCATCTCCGTAGAGGATCTCCGAACTCTTCTTGGCAAGGTGAGCTCCTGTAGCCTTGTGAACATCGAGGACCTTACGTCGGATAACGAGCACAAGCTCGATCTCCTCGAGTGCATAGAAGATCCGAAAGGGGCCGATCCCATGGCCTTTGCCAGGTTCAGTGAACTGAAGACAACTCTGGCGGATATGGTGGAGAGGCTTCCTGATAAAGAGAAACTCATAGTCTCGCTTTATTATTTTGACGAGCTTACGATGAAAGAGATAGGCCGCGTCATGGAGATTACCGAGTCCCGGGTATGTCAGCTTCACTCTCAGGCGATGCACAGGTTGAAGGGGCGCATGATGCGTCAGGTGCACGAAGAGATAAGCATGATATGAGTTCCCTGTGTAAGAGGCAGGGCTGTTGTAATGGAGGTTTTATATGGCAAATACGGCTCGTTTAATCAAGGCCTTGACGGGCCCGGATCCATGGGGGCGCAGGTTGGCCTGTGAGGAGATATCGGGCCTTCGAAAAGGGGATGATTTTATCCCCTACCTTGCTGTGGCCCTTGGAGACCTGGACCATGGCGTCTCCGAGGCGGCCATGAACGCCCTTGTGGAGATAGGCGGAACGGCTGTGGTTGCGGCGGTTACGCCGCTACTCAGGGATAGAGAGGCAAGGCTTCGTAACAGGGCCATAGAGATATTAATCAGCTCCGGCGAGGGTGCGACGGCCCCTGTCTCAGAGCTTCTTACGGACTCTGACGACGATGTGGTGAAGTTTGCCGTTGATATACTCTGCGAGATAAAAGACCCGGCATCCGTCGCAGGCGTAGCAAAGCTCCTCGAACACCCCAATGCCAATGTAAGAGGCGCGGCTGTGCTGTACATGGGCAGGGCGAGGCCATACGGCGCCGCCACATATATTACCACGGCCCTTGACGACAAAGAGCAGTGGGTGAGATTTTCCGCAGTTGAGGCCCTTGGGCTCCTCGGGGATACGAGATACATTGACCCCCTTCTGGAGATACTCAGGGTAGAGAGGGGGCTTGTGAGAGAGGCCGCCGTTGATGCACTCTCGAATATGGTAACAACGGCTAATTCATATGAGATACTCATGGCCATGAAGGATTTTTTAAGTGAAGACCTTGCCGTACCCGTGAGTTCAATCGTTGAGATACTGGAAAAGGCCTCGGGCGCGTCATGGGATATAGGCAGTTTCGCGTCCTTGAGAGAGACGCTCTTTAAGGCATTGGAGAAGGCATTTGGAGAGACGGAGGTTGAGACGGAAAAGATTGCATTAAGGGGCTTTGTGCTTCTCGGGGATAGACGGGGTATACATCGGGCCATGGACTTCATGAACTCCATGGAGGAACTCGATGAGGAGACGGAGGAGTATGTAATAAACATCCTTGTGGAGCTATGTAGCGGAGACAAAGTGCCTGACGATTTATTGGAATGTATCGCCGATGACGGACAAAACGCTATTGTTCCCATAAAGGTTGCGGGAAGACTGAGGGCCGTGGAGGCATTGCCGGCGCTTGCAAAATGCCTTGAAGGGGCTACCAAGGAAAAGGCGAGAGCAATACTCGTTAGTGTTGATGAGATAGGCTCTGCCGACTCAAAGGTCCTTCTTCATAAATCCATCTACTCACATGACGGCCATGTGAGAAAAATGGCCGCGAGGACACTGGTCAGAATCGCCGGAGAGGACGTTGCCGAGGACCTCTTTGCCATGATGCTCCGGGAACGATACAGGGATGTTATCGAGGCTGTTACAGAGACTATCGCGGGTCTTGGCACCGATAAGGTGCGTGCGGGATTTATGAATCTTGTCTCAAACAGCAGAGAGGATATGCGGGAGATGGCCTGCATGGGGCTCGGGAGAATGGGCGGCAAGGCATCTGTGGCCCCGCTCGTGGAGGCCACGGAGGATAAAGATCCGCAGGTTAGAAAGATGGCCTATATCTCTCTTGCGATGCTTGGAGTGAGAGAGGCTACGGGCCCGGTTATAAAGGGACTTGGCCTCGGCAACGAGGAGATAAGCATCGCTATACTCGAGGCACTTAACACCGTTACTACCGATGATCTTAAGGCCGCTGTAAGAGAGTGCCTCACTGACAGTAACCTCTGGGTGAGGCATCACGCCGTGACCCTGCTCGGGGAGATGCTTGACATGGATTCAGAGGAGGCGATTATAGAAATATTGGAAAAAGACGCGCCGCCGGTAAAGGCGGCCGCTGTGAGGGCGCTTGCGGGATTTTCTTCCGAGAAGGCCCTTCCTGTCCTTAAGTCTCTTTATGAGGGTTCTGATCCATCGCTTCGTTCAGCGATAATTAAAGCCATTGAGGAAATTCAATGTTAAGTGCGGCAACGAAAATCAGTCCCAAGATATCTCCCGAGACCTTTATCCTCCTACGGGACCTTATCTATAAGAGGTGCGGTATATTCTTCGGTGAAAACAAGCGCTATCTTATTGAGAAAAGGCTTGGAGGAAGGCTTGCGGCCCTGAACTTCAGGTGCTTCGAGGATTATTATTATTACCTTGTCTACGACAGCCGGAAAGAAGAGGAGATTAACAGACTCATCGGCTGTATCGTTACCAATGAGACGAGTTTTTTTAGAGACCGCACTCAGCTGAAGGGTTTTATCGAGGACATAATACCAGAGGTCCTGAAGAGAAAAGAGAAGAGCACGCTGAAGGACCTGCGAATATGGAGTTCGGCCTCAAGTACGGGTGAAGAGCCCTATACACTGGCCATGATGCTTATGGACAAGGGCCTGCACCTCAAGGGGTGGCATATCAGCGTAACGGGCTCGGATATAAGCGATGGCGTCCTTCGCTCCGCTAAAAGGGCTGTCTACGACGGGTATTCTCTTAGGAATACCCCCGAGGATATGAGGAAGAAGTACTTTGTCAAGACAGGCGACACCTTCTCTGTTGTGAATAAGGTGAAGGATCTTGTTAACTTCAGGAAGATAAACATGATGGACAGGGAGGCCATGTTTTCCGTAAGAAATACCGACGTGGTCTTTTGCAGAAATGTACTTATTTATTTTGATGACGCCGCTAAAAAGGCCGTGTTCACGCATATATACGATAGCCTCAGGCCGGGCGGATTCCTTGTGCTTGGCTTTTCGGAGTCTCTTCAGAACCTTACCAGACTTTTTACTCCGGTAAAGGTTGGACGTTCTCTTGTATATAAGAGGTCATAATTGGGGGAATGATGAAACAAATTCTCATAGTAGATGATTGCCTTGTGACAAGAAAGTTGCTCACATATATGATTAAGGGCGGCGGGTTCGGTATTATGCGGGCCGCCAACGGAGTAGAGGCCCTGGAAAAACTCGCCGCCACGGATGTTGACCTTATAGTAACCGACCTGAATATGCCCCTTATGGACGGCCTTGAGTTTACCAATAATGTAAGGGCTATTGAGGCCTATGCGCATATCCCCATAATCATGCTCACAACGGAAGCCGGCGAGGATGAGAGGAAAAAGGGAGAGGAGGCCGGCGTAAGCGCTTACCTTGTAAAACCCGTTGAACCGGCAAGACTTTTAGGAGAGATAAGAAAACTGACTCAATAATCCGTGGTCAGCCCTGGGCGGCAGAGAAGTTTTTTTATGGAACGAAGTTAAACAAGGAGATTAAGTGATGGCAGACGCGAATATGAAGATACTGGTAGTAGATGATTTCGGGACCATGAGAAAGATAATCAAGAACCTCTTAAAGGAGCTTGGCTACACCAACGTAGATGAGGCCGAGGACGGGGCCATGGCCCTTGAAAAGCTCAAGGAAGGGGGCTTCAATTTTGTCATAACGGACTGGAACATGCCCAATATGCCAGGGATTGAGCTCCTTAAGACCATCAGGGTCACTGATGGCATAAAGGACATGCCCATCCTTATGGTTACGGCCGAGGCGGAGAAGGAAAAGGTGGTGGCCGCCGTGCAGGCAAAGGTAAATAACTATGTGGTAAAGCCTTTTACCTCCGCTGTGCTAAAGGAAAAGATAGACTCCATATTCGCGAAGTTATAATCATAGCTAGAGACCGCGGCAAGGGACCGCGCAAAGGAAGGTGAGATGGATCTACCCACGAATGAGATGGATGAGATAATAGACGAGTTTGTCGTCGAGTCCGAGGAATCACTTCAATCCCTTGATCAGATGTTCGTTGCCCTTGAGAAGGACCCCGGCAACAAGGATCTCCTGAATGAAATATTCCGTTGCGCTCATACGATAAAAGGCGCCTCGGGGTTTTTAGGGTTTCAGCGCCTTGTGGAGGTGGCTCACGTTAGCGAAGACGTACTTAACAAGCTCAGAAAAGGAGAGCTCATCGCCACCCCCGATGTCATGGACGCCGTCCTGAAGGCCATGGACATCATAAAGGAGATGCTCGCGAATATAAAGGATACGCGAGAGGAGGGGATATCTCCGTCCATTGATTTCATACGGGCCGTCCTTGAGGATAATGAGAGTGGCGGGGCGGGAGAGGTGGCTGAAGCCAAGCCGGAAGAAGTCAAGCCGGAAGAGGAGAAGGCCGCAGAGGTAGATCAATCTCCCGGGTTAACGGCGGCTACGGAGCAAGCCGCCGTTAAGGACGCAGGTGATAAAAAAAAGGCCACGCCCGTTCACAGGGAGCGTGAGCATAATATAAGGGTGGACATAGTAAAGCTCGATGATGTTCTTAATCTTGTGGGCGAGCTTGTACTTTCCCGCAACAGGCTCATGCGCCTTGGTACTCAGCTAAGTGATACGAGCGTCGATGAAGAGATAGTTGTCCATACGGATGAGGCCATAAGTCAGCTCGACCTTGTTACCTCGGACCTTCAGCTTGCCGTGATGAAGATGAGGATGCAGCCCATAGCCAAGGTCTTCAATAAGTTTCCACGCATGGTAAGAGACCTTGCGAGGCAGAGCGAGAAGGAGATAGATCTGAGGCTCATGGGAGAGGAGACGGAGCTTGACAAGACGGTTATTGAGGAGATAGGCGACCCGCTTATCCATCTTATTAGAAATTCTGTTGACCATGGCGTAGAGTCCCCCGAAGACCGCGTTGCCGCGGGAAAACCCTCGTGCGGCACAATCAGTCTATCTGCGAGTCAGGAAGGGCAGAATATAGTTGTATGCGTCGAAGATGACGGCAAAGGCATGGACCCTGAAAAGATAAAGGAATCGGCTGTAAATAAGGGAATAATAACCGCTGATGAGGCGGCAAAACTGAACCGCAAGGACGCCCTTGAGCTTATCTTCAGGCCCGGCTTTTCCACGGTCAAGAAGGTGAGCGATATCTCGGGGCGCGGTGTGGGCATGGATGTGGTAAAGACGGGTATCGCCAATATCAACGGCCACATCACTATTGATTCAGAGGCAGGGAAGGGCACGAAGATACTCCTGCGCCTTCCCCTTACGCTTGCCATTATTCAGATACTAATCGTAAAGTCCGGAGTCGAGATCTACGGCATACCCCTTGCCAACGTTGTTGAGAATATACGGGTTAGAAGAGAAGACGTAAAGACCATAGAAGGGCGCGATGTAATTCGCATAAGAGAGCGGGTCCTGCCCGTAGCGAGGCTCGATACCATTATCAGGGGCAACTCGCCCGTGGATAGCAAGGGGAAGGATAATATTTTTATAGTTATCATCGGGGTAGGCGAGACGCAATTTGGACTTCTTGTTGACGAGCTCTGCGGCCAGGAGGAGATAGTAATGAAGTCTCTCGGTGAGTACATGAAGGGCACTCAAGGCGTGGCCGGAGCGAGTATTACGGGAGACGGCAAGGTGGTGCTCATACTTGACGCGGCCTCTGTCCTCATGGCGCAGACGCGAAGGCCCGCCCTGGCCTCTTGATGTCTCTGATTGAGCGAGCTTAATTCCGTAGTTTAGATGAAGGGAGATAGGATTATATGGGCAAGATAAGGCTCCTTATAGTGGATGATTCCTCTTTTATGAGGAGTATTATAAAGAGAATGCTGAAAAATTATACTGATATTGAGGTGGTGGGCACGGCGAGAGACGGCGTGGAGGGGGTGGAAAAAGTTATGGAGCTCCGCCCCGATATCGTGACCATGGATATTGAGATGCCGAGGATGAACGGCATAGAGGCCACGGGCCATATAATGCGTGATTGCCCTGTGCCTGTAATTATGGTGAGTTCCATCTCCGTTGACGGGGCAAGGGCCACCCTGGATGCCCTTGAGAGGGGCGCGGTTGATTATATTTCCAAAAACATTGATAACTCGGCCCTTGACGTCATGGAGATAGAAAAGGACCTTGTGCGTAAAATCAGGACCTTCGCGCGGTCCGGGAAAAAACAGCGGCCTGCCGTGAGGTCAGTGGCACGGAAGGTAAAACCAGTCCAAATCCCAAAACGGCCCCGAAGCTTTGCAACTCAGAACATAAAGACCGTGGTAATAGGCGCTTCCACCGGCGGGCCCAGGGCAATTCAAAAGGTCCTCTCCGGGCTTCCCGGGGGGCTTAAGGTCTCTTTTCTCGTTGTCGTGCATATGCCCGGCCAATTTACTACTGCTTTCTCGGAAAGGCTGAACGGGGTCTGCAAGATGAGTGTATCGGAGGCGAGTGACGGTCTTGAGGTCATGCCCGGCCATGTACTAATCTGTCCGGGAGGCCTTCAGACAAGATACGTGCGAAAGGGCGCCGCCGAGGTGCGTGTGCATATTAACAATGAACCTGCCCGGTCTCTTTATAAACCCTCTGCCAATGAGTCCATTACATCCGTGGCGTCATGCTTTAACGGCAGGGCCATGGGCGTAATCCTTACGGGCATGGGCGATGACGGAATGCTGGGCATGCGCGAGATAAAACGCCACGGAGGCAAAACCCTTGTGCAAAGCGAGGAGTCATGCACTGTATACGGCATGCCCAAGGCCGTTATAGACGATGGTCTCGCCGACAAGGTCGTCTCCCTTGATATGATAGCCGCTGAGATAGTTAACATGATATGACCTTGCCGGGCCGGAGATAAAAAAGGAGTTTTTATAACCTCATGGATATTCTCACAATAGCCGGCATATTGATAGGTATATTGGCCTTATTGGGCGGCCAGATCCTCGAAGGCGGCTCTATTCAATCCATCCTCCAGCCAACTGCGGCCATAATAGTCTTCGGAGGCACCCTTGGGGCTGTATTCGTGGCGCATCCCCCGGGTACTTTTCTACGGGCCGTGAAAGACGGTAGCAAGGCCTTTCGCGGCGGCGGTATATCAGCCGTGGCCATGATAAGTTATATATCGGGGCTCGCCGTCCAGTCCAAGACCCATGGACTACTCACCCTGGAGTCGAAGCTCAGGGATATTGAGCTCCCTTTTTTTAAAAAGGGCCTTCAGCTCGTTATAGACGGCGAGGAGCCGGAGCGGATACGGGAGATACTGGAGATAGAGCTCCAGTACTCCGAGGAATACTCCGAGGCCTCGGCGGCCCTCTTTGAGAGCGCGGGAGGTTTTGCCCCTACCATCGGTATCCTTGGAGCTGTACTCGGTCTTATTCAGGTAATGGAAAACCTCGCTGAGCCCGATAAGCTTGGCGCCGGTATCGCCGTGGCCTTTGTGGCAACCGTCTACGGCGTAGGCTCGGCAAATCTCTTATGGTTACCGCTGGCGGAAAAGATAAAGAAAAGGGTCCGCGAGGAGAGTATTATTAAAGAGTTGATAATAGAGGGTTTTATAGGCCTGTCCACAGGCGAAAACCCGAGGAGCCTGAAGGAGAAACTCGATGGCTTTGTACGAAAGCCCGAGAAGTTTGCTACCCGTATAGGAGGCAGGTGATGGGACGGAGAAGGAGAAAAAAAACTTCCGGCAGTAACCACGAGAGGTGGCTTGTATCGTACGCAGATTTCATAACCCTTCTTTTTGCCTTTTTTACGAGCATGTACGCCATGAGTTCCGTTAATGAGGGTAAGTTCAAGTCTTTTAGCGATGCCCTGCAAATGGCCTTTAACTCCTCATTGAATAACTCCATTACAGCCCTCATAACGCCCGTCGTGGCAGGCGACGGGCGCCGGAATCTCTCACGGGGGTTTCAGGAAAGGTTTTCCGGGAGATATCGCACTCTCATGGGCTCCATGAAGGGAAAACCTGAGATGGAGGGCATCCGCCTTCTCATGGAAAAAGACAGGATTATTATCAGGGTCCCCGGGGGCACGCTCTTCAGGTCGGGAAGCGCCACGCTTATGCCCCGGTCCGGCGCCTTTCTATCCGAGCTCGCATCTACCCTCAAGGGGCTACATAGCCATATACAGATTCAGGGGCATACGGATAACGTGCCCACGAGCAACAAGAGTTTCAAATCCAACTGGGATCTATCAAGCGCACGGGCCTTATCGGTACTTAAATTTTTTGTAAACCGCCATAACATCGACCCTACCTTGATATCGGCAACCGGATACGGTGAGTACCGTCCCCTGGGCTCAAACGATACCCCTGACGGCAGGAGAAACAACAGGCGTCTTGACATTGTGGTCCTCCCTTAGGGGCGGATGATCGGGCGCGGAGCGGTGAGAAGAGGCATAAGCGGGCCCCAGGACAGGCCTTAACAACGGGCAAACCTCAACGGGGGGGCGCGGTCCGGTGGAGCATGCATGTAAGTAGGAAGGGGTTACGGATACATAAGAAAATACATTATGGTTATTGGTTAACACATCGTAAATATTAATATAAAATATTATATAGCTGAGACGATGGGGTGGCTTGAAAGGCGGCCTTCATGAACATTCCTTTAACTTCATCTCTTCCACACGTTCTTTTACATCTTCAAGTATATCAAAGATTTTATTTCCCATACCTATTGATTTAAGAATCCATGCGTGATTCTGCGAAGGCTCGCAGTCGCTGTCAATACCGCCACTAACGTCTGAGACTATAAAGTCGGCGAGATATACGACATGGGGCAGGTACTCCATGGAAGGGTCAGCCTTGTCTATGGGACATTCCGAGGGGTTGTGATGATAGGATATGGAGCGCACGCAGGCCTCGGGGAGTTTAATTCTCTCGGCAAGCCATCCTCCCACCTCGGTGTGAGTGGCGCCGAAGGCCTTTTCCTCTCGTAGAAGCAGTCCCTCACGGCTCGCACCGGAGACATCGAGGTATTGCTCTCCAAAGAGCTGAAGTAAGACCACACGGCCGATGTCGTGGAGCAGGCCGGTAATAAAAGCCGGTTCATTGTCTACGACCATGCTCTCCTTGGCGATGAGCCCGGCGGCCATGCCCACTATAAATGAGTGGTCCCATAAGGCGTTTACGGAACGTATGTTATTCGTGGAAAGCCCTGTAAAGATTGACGTCGATACGGCGAGGGTCTTTACCATGTTGAACCCCAGAACAAGTATGGCCTGGCTTATGCTCGATATCTGTCTTGGAAACCAGAAGTAGGCTCCGTTGGCCATGCTGAGGACCTTTGCGACAATTACGGGGTCGTGCTCTATGACGGCCTTGAGGTCGCTCACCGACGCCTTCTCGTCCTCGGCTACGGCCATGACCTTTCTGAATACGTCAGGGCTCGTCGCGCCCTGCATCATATTGTTTACCTTTTTTTTGAGTGCCATCTTTTTATCGTCGCTCATTATCTATCCGCCTTTTCTCTCTGTCTGTGGTTTTTGTTATAGCTTCATGGCAGTTTTTTTTTATCTCTATTCTTTTCGCGTCTTGCTTTTTACGGGGCGTAATTAGCGCCCATTAAAGAAGTACACCCTTATATATATAACGGCAAAAAGGACTCTGGAGTTAAGGCTTCAGGGCATTATCTTATGGTGGATAAAAAGGCGCTCACCACATCGGGGTCGAACTGCGTGCCCGAGCACCTCTTCAGCTCTGCCACCACCTCTTCTATGGACCTGCCTTTTCGGTATGGACGGTCGGCGCTCATGGCGTCAATGGTATCGGCAACGGCGAGTATGCGCGCGAAGGCGGGAAGGGCCTTTCCCATAAGTCCCTCATCGGGGTAGCCCCTGCCGTCATACCATACATGGTGATACCTTATGCCGGGTATGATGTCTTTGAGCTCCTTTAGAGGAGATAGTATGTCCGCGCCCTTTACGGGGTGCTTTTGTATCTGTTTATACTCCTTATTAGTAAGCCTGCCGGCCTTATCAAGTATCCCCTCATAGGTGGCTATCTTTCCTATGTCATGGAGGAGCCCCGAGAGCTCAAGGTCCCTTAACTCCTGCTTTTTAAGACCCATTACCCTTGCTATGCGTATGGCTATCTCCGTAACCCTCTCGGAGTGGCCCCGGGTCCAGGGGCTTTTCGCGTCAAGGGTCTTTGAGAGGGTGCGCACGGTGCCGAGGAAAAGCCTCTCAAGGTCGCTCACGAGACGTGTATTCTCAAGGGCCACACCTATATGGGAAGAGAATTGTTCCAGCGTGGAGAGGTCCCCGGCGCCGAAGGCCGAGACGCGGCGCGAGGAGACGTTAAGCATGCCCTTTATCTCGTTCTTCACCGTAAGGGGTATTATTATGACGGAGTTAAGCCCTTGTTCATTAAAGCGTTTTTCAATACCGGTGGGCTTTATTATCTCACTCGTATCTCCTGTGGCATATGGCATGAACTCGTTAATAACCCTTGAAAAAATGGTTTTTTCCGTTTTAAAGCTCTCACCCCTCTCAGCGAGGGTTTTGCCGTACCCTGCCGTGTACACGATGCGCCTGTCCTTTACCACCCATACATCGGCGCCGTCGCACTGCACAAGGCGAGATATCATCCTTGCCGAGGTCTCAAGTATCTCGTCCGTGCTTACGGCAGAGAGGATGGAGCGGTCTATCTCGTTTAGCATCTTAATGGTCATTATCTTTCTGGATAGATCCATGGTCCTGTTTATGGACTCTTTATATAGGCGTGCCTCGTCTATGGCCACGGAGGCCTGACCGGCGAAACCGCGCATTAGCTCAAGGTCACGTTCGCTTAGTCCCTGCCCCTTGATGTTGCCTTCCCTGTAGGCGGCCAAGATGAGCCCAAGGTATGCGCCTCTGTAGGTAATGGGGATGATGGCTATGGAGGCCATGTCCCCGAGGCACTCGATAAAGCTGTTATCGTGAAAGACGTCACGAATAGCCCTCTCTTTCGAGGCCGATAAGACAAGCGCCTCACCTGTCTCAAGGGTTTTCAGGATGAAATGGTTCGTGCCATCTATGGGCGCGTTCTTGAAAATGGGCTGGTTCGCCCGGGCTATGCCCACGCCCTGCGATGGGATAAAGGTCCTTGTCTCTTCATCAACGAGGTAGGCCGCCACTATATCGGCGGAGAGTATCTCCTTTACGCATGAGACAATTTCACCGAGGAGCATATCTATATTGGTGGTCTTGGAGGTGGCCTCGGCGATCTTGAGTAGCTGGCGGTTAACGGCTACCTCCTGCTCTATACGCAGGAGGTTCTTTTTTTCAACGCTTATATCCTCCATGATGTGGAGGGCATAGGTGAATTTGCCGCTCTCATCACGTAGCGGTATGTATCTCAACCTGAAGGTCGTCTCCTCACCGAGGGATATCTCCTCTTTTTCAACCTTGCAGTATCCGTCCTTCTCTTTATCGCAGATGGAAAAGGGGCCCTTTATAAGTGGATAGACCTCATAATAAGGCCTTGAAATGATATCCTGAAAGGGGCGGCCAGCGAGTTTTTGATAGGCCATGTTGCATTTAATGACCTCGAACTCCTTGTTATGAATAAAGATGGGGTCTGGTATACTGTCAAAGGTCTTTTCCCATTCTTTCTTGCTCCTCTCTACGTCGCCAAGGAGGTTCAAGATCGAGTTTTTTGAGACCTCAAGGTCTATTACGGAACGTTCGAGCTCAGTTGTGCGCTCTTTTACCTTTTGCTCAAGCTCTACGGTATAATCGCGGCGCGTTTTTTCAAGGGCGGCGCGCTCCGAGATATCCCGCATGAAACAGAGCACGAACTCGTTCCTCTCCGTATCTACACGCGATGCGGTGATATCCACGGGGACTAATTCTCCGCCCTTTCTCTTTATGAAGGCGTTTTGGCGTTCCTCCCTGTCTTTGCCTGAGGATAGGGAGAATATAGCGGCCGAGTCCCCCTCGAAGCATGTTGGCTGTACGTTGTCAATAGTGAGACTAAGGAGTTCATCGCGTGAGTATCCCGTAAGTAGTGCGGCCGCGTCATTGGCCTCTACAATGGATCGTCTCCCGGGGTCAAGAAGAAATACGGCGTCAGGCGCCGTGTATATAAGCCCTCTATACCGGTGGGCGGACCTTTCGAGCTTCTCGCAGGTCTCTCCCAGCGATAACCTCATTGCGTTGAAGGCCTTTGCCAGCCCCTCAAGCTCATCACCGGGGCTGACCTCAATGGGGCCGTTTCTTTGGCCCTCTGTAATATCCTCCACCTGTCTCTTCATGGCCCTTACAGGGGCGGTGATAAGCCCGGAGAGAAGGTGGCTGAGGTACAACCCGAATGCAATGAGAAGCACAACCGCCCCGGTCATTACCTTCCATGCGTCTTTCCACGCGCCCTTCATGGAGGCAACGTTTGCGGTGAGCTCCTCCATCTCAATCTTGTGCCACTTTTTAAGTGAGCCAGGTATGGCCCCGGCCCATACTGCAGTCATCTTCTTGACCAACTCGGCCCCCTGCCTGCCGTCCATGGGCCTTTCAATGGTGAAAACCTCGGCCGATAACCCCCTTATATCCGCCCAGGCAAGGGAGATGGCGGCCAGGAGTTTCTCTTCCTCCATGAGCTTTCCCGTATCACGCTCCTTACCTGATGAGTAATGGGACTTTGCCATCTTTATGATTATGGCCTGCACAACATCCAATGTCTTCTTAAACTCATCGCGGTGCCGGGTCTTGCCTGTTAGGATATATTTTTTTAAAGGGTTAAACGCGCCGCCGCCCAATGCGGAGAGCCTTGTGACGGCCTTTAACTCTTCCCGTATGGTCTCGCCTCTATCAATGCTTTCGTAAAGAAGCCTCTGGTTATAGAGTGCGACACCTGCCGTGGAGGCCAGAAAAACCGCCAGTAGAGAGCAAAAGGCCAGGAATATTTTTGATCGTATCTTCATGGCGGGGTAATTTCCTCATTGTGATTGGTCCGAGTCCCTGTTCTCCATATAAGCATAAGCCGGGATATGGATTTACCCTGCAACCTTATATGTACAGAGATTGCTATCGGTTACTGATTCGACTAAAAGCGGCAAAACTTTAACGCCGCTCTGTGTTATCGAAAGAAGTCTTCTGAGCGGTCTTCAATCATCGGCGCTTGTTCGAAGATGTGAAATTAATTTTCACCTGGAGATTAAAGTTTTTCCCCCTCTATGCCGAATAGAGTGAAAAGCGCCCGTTACGTGCGGCCGGCAGGGCTTTGTCCCGGCAATATAAATGTATAAGGATATTTATAAGGAGGAGGGTTATGGGCCACAAGAGAGAGGGTGATAGCAGTGATGTACTGCAACTTGTCACCTTCAGGCTGGGGAACGAGGAGTTTTCCGTGGACATCCTGAAGGTTCAGGAGATTATAAGAGACATGGAGCTTACGAGAGTCCCGAGGGCCCCTGACTTTGTCGAGGGGGTGATAAACCTGCGGGGCAGGGTCATACCCGTAATAGACCTTAGAAAGAGGTTCGGCTTCGAGTCCTCTGAAAAGACCTCCGAGACCCGCATAATCGTTATTGACGTGAACGATAGGACCGTGGGGTTAAGGGTTGACGGCGTATCAGAGGTTCTCAGGCTTCCCGCCGATACGGTTGAGCCCGCGCCGACCCTTGTTACAGGCGCAGGCTCCGATTATATAAGCGGCGTCGGCAAGGTAGACGAGAGGCTGATAATACTCCTTGATGTGGGAAAACTCCTCTCGGAGAGCGAACGCGACGCCCTTGGCGAGGTATTGAACTCCACTGCCGCATAATCGCCCCCATTTAAGGGGTCTTAATTTAAAACGTATCTATTCCATGGAGGGTAATTATGAATCTCAGTTCTTTAAAGGCAAGATTTTCAATCAGTTTTCTCGTACTGCTGGTGTTTTTCCTCGTACAGATACCCATAGTCTACTCCCTTGTATCTTCCATGGGGACAGGGCTAAAGACAGTTGATATATCAGGAGGGCTAAGAAAGAGGGTAGTGGAGATAAGCTATGTGCTCACACGTCATATCCTCACAAACGACGAGTCCCTTGAGCCCGTCTTTCAGGCAAAAAAACAGGAGTTCGAGAATGTCCTTACAGGACTTAAAGAGGGCTCCGCTGAGATACCGGCCATAACAAATGCCGAACAGCTCGCTCAGCTCAAGGCAGTGGAGAAGAAGTGGCAGACTACGAACCAGGCCTTTAACAAGGCCATGAATTACGGAGACGGCCTTAACGGGGGCCTCGCCACCCTCGACGCGCAGATTCCCGTGATGATAGGCAGACTCAACAAGGCGATAAAGGCCTTTGTCAAGCTGAATAACCCCTTATATGGACGTAGTATCAACCTCGCGGGGCTTCAGCGCATGAGGACCGTAAAGCTCGGTTATCTCACGCATCGGTACTTTTCTACCTTTGACGATAAGACCAAGGCCGAGCTTGAAGGGGCCATAGACAAGACTATCTCCAATTTCGAAGAGACACTAATGGGACTCGAGTTCGGCTCAGAGGCATTAGGGCTTAGAAAACCGGTTCCCGGAGAGGTAGTAGCCGCCATGGGGCCTGTTAAGGAGCTATGGAAGTCCAGAAAGACGATTATTCACAACGTTGTCGATCTTAAGGGCAAGTTTGATAAAGAGATGAGCGCCATCGCCAATGAACATACTGCCGATATAGTGACCGCCGCCACCGTACTTAATCACGGCATCGCCGCCGCGGCCAACTCGCAGGCAAGGCACGTGCTTACTTTAATGATCGCCATGGTCTGCGTATCCGCGGCCCTTGTTATCTTCTTCCTCTTCAGGACCACACGTCTCGTAATCAAACCCATAGAGAGGGTGGAGGAGATGGTAACAAAATTCGCCTCCGGCGACCTCTCTGGCAGGGTGCGGATAAACAACAAATCCTTTGGCAAGGTAATTAAGGACGAGGTATACAGTCTCTCCACAAGCATAAACGCCATGGCCGACTCCATGAGCGATATAGTGGGCAAAATTGGCAACTCATCGGCAAGCCTTGGGACCTCATCGGGACAGCTCGCCACGTCATCGTCTAATATGAACGAGGGCGTAAACAGGCAGTCCGCTCAGACCGCTCAGGTGGCCACGGCCATGGAAGAGATGAACGCCGCCGTCATAGAGGTGGCCAGAAACTCACACAGCGCCACCGAGACGGCGAGAAACGCCCGCGATATAGCCGCCAAGGGCGGAGACGTCGTAGGCCAGGCCATTAACGCCATGAAAGACGTGGCCGAGTCCACGGACGTAACAGGCACCACCATTAAGAGCCTCGGCAAGAGCTCCGAGGAGATAGGCACCATCATATCCGTTATCAACGACATAGCCGACCAGACAAACCTCCTTGCCCTTAACGCGGCCATAGAGGCGGCCCGCGCAGGTGAGCAGGGCAGGGGCTTTGCCGTCGTGGCCGATGAGGTGAGAAAACTCGCCGAGAGAACCACGAAGGCCACAAAAGAGATAAGCGAGATGATAAACACCATTCAGGATGAGACCACGCAGGCCGTCAACGCCATGGAAGAGGGCACTCATAAGGTGGAGAACGGCGTGAAACTCGCCAATGAGGCCGGAGAGGCCCTCTCGCAGATAGTCACGGGCGTCGAGGACGTAAACGACATGATAGGGCAGATAGCCACCGCCGCCGAGGAGCAGAGCGCCACGGCAGAGGAGATAGCCCGAAACATGGAGAATATCTCCGAGGCCGCTCAATCCAATGTAGACGCCATAAACGACGTCAACGGCGCCTCCGGTAGTGTCGCAGAGATAGCCTCTGAGCTTAAGGCACTTGTGGGCAGGTTTGTTGTCACGAGCCGTGCCATTGATGACATTCCCGAGTTGAAACTCATACAGGGCTCGGGACGCCAGGAGCAGGATGTGGTAGATACCCATAACCCCTATAACCAGAACGCGCAGGGTTTATGAGGCCGGTATGGGCATGTATAAGAGTGTTATGATAGATAAGCGCAAAGAGAGAAGAGGTGTAATGCCTCCATGAAAGCAGGGAAAGTGCGGAGGTGGTCTTTAATAAAGGACTGCCTCGCACCTGTTTTTCGCTACATCAATGACAGGGAGCCGGTTGCCGGATTTTGGAAGAGAATGTTTTTTCTCCTGATTGGAAGAGGCACGGTTTTTGCATCTTAAGATAAGCGAGGTAAGGTCTTATGGGAGATGACGGCGCGGTTCATATGCCAGGTTTAAGCCGCTCAATTTTGCCGGTACGGCCTCTAAGGCCAGTGGACAAAAAACGCCCCTCAGGGGAGCGCAGGAATAAGCGGCAGAGGAAGGACAGGGACGAAGACCACGGGGACGGCACTGAAAAGGGTGATGAGAGAATCGACATCATGGTCTGAGCCGTCTTACGCCCCACCCTTTAAGGAGATAAGATGGAGCAGTCAATCCTGATCATGGCGGATATACTCATAACAGCCCTTATGCTCTACGTTATCTTTAAAATGGGCAAAATGAGGCCCCGGGCCGCCCTTATGGCAAACAGATCTTCCGAAGAGGCCCTCGCTTCCCTGCGAAAAAAGATAGATGAGCTTGGAGGCAGGGAAGTGGAGATGACCGTAAAACAAAAGAGGCTTGGCGAGATCATAGAGCGGCTCGATCAGGCCCTTGAGGACGTACAGGCGGCCCCGCTTTCGGAGATAGACGATGAGGCCCATTACATCGCCGCCCGGAATCTCCTTAAGAGTGGTGAGCCCGTTGAGAAGGTTATAGAGATGTTTAACATTACACGGGGTGAGGCCGATGTATTGACCTCCATAAACGCCATGGCATCGTAGACCTTGGCCTGCCATGACCCCGATTATCCTTTAAGGTTTTTTTTCTTCAGTCTATCTCACATCCGGAGGCACCATTCAATACTCCGGACCCCGCCCCCCTTCCCGCAGCAACATTCCTCACTACAGGGTCGTCCCGCAACTTGGGACGGCCTTCCTCCTTTTATGGGGTGTACATTTTATTATGAAGTGAACATTTTTCTGTGCAATGTCAAATCTCTGACTTTTTGCGCTCCTCCCCTGTAGTCCATACCTCACCGCTCCCAATGATTGGGTACGAATGAACTCAGGCGCAAAAAGTGCCGCAGAGGGGGTGCCTGTCTCCATCTCTTCACCCTATTATTCCCTTGTTACCCCTCCCGTTTTCTCCTGAGAGGGCCCTTTTCCAGGTCTGGCCCGTTTCTTGCTTATTAATATAAGCGAGAAGTTCACACATAATTAAAATAGAGAGGGGGGGGTATGGTTATGACAATGAAGTCTCTCACATCAGAACTTATGCGTGACTTGAGGGGACTTGTTTTGCTGAACGGGATTTTTTTCCTGACGCTCGTGGCGGCCGAGTTTCTTTCCCTGCAACAGGCGTGGATGACACCGGCGCTTTTATTGGGCGCTCTGGTCTTTTGCGGTGTGAATTATTTTTTCATATTTAACTACTTCAAGGTAAATACGGAGCGCCGTCTGGAACGCTCCTTCGATGAGCTCCGTTCGAGCATGAGTTTCGACGAACTCACAGGCGTTTATAACAGAAAAGCCGGCATGGCACGCCTCAAGGAAGAGTACGCCCGCGTAGGCAGGACAGAGCGCAAACTGACCCTTGCCATGGTTGATGTGGATAACTTCAAGTTCATTAACGATTCGTGCGGCCATCAGGTGGGCGATCAGGTGCTTCGCCATATCTCTACGGCAATAAAACACTGGCTCCGTGAAAACGACGTTGTCTTTCGCTACGGCGGTGATGAGTTTCTCTTAATACTTCCTGAAACAGATGAAAAACAGGCCATCAACCCCCTTGACAGGTTGAGAAAGAGACTGGCGGATCAGGTCCTGATAGGCGGCGTTAATATCAAGCCCTCTGTAAGCATAGGTGTGGCCACCATGCTTGACGGAGATGAGAATGCCGATGGGATGATAGGCCGCGCGGATCGTGCCCTCTACAACGCCAAGAAGAGAGGCCGCAACAGGGTCTCGCTTATGAACGAGAGGGATAAAATGGTCCGTAATCTCAAGGTCTTTAACGGCTGAGTGTTTTCGGAGGGCTTTTCTTGATTGACCTCTACGGCGAAAAACCTCTCGTTCTCAGGCGGAACCCATAGTCTCTCTTTCGGGGATGGATGAAACCCCTTGACCGGAGCCCCGCCTGCCCTGTAGTCTTATGAGACAATCTCAAAGACAGGGAGGCGGCCGTGAAAAGAGTTGACGAGGCATGGAAGCATGAGGAGCAGGTAAGGGTTTTTTTAGAGAATATAAGGGGGGCCATACCCTTTTTAGAGGCCCAGCTCGATACCATGATGAGGCTCATGGAGGGGCTCCCCGTTCGCTCCTTTCTCGACCTTGGCTGTGGCGACGGTATCCTCTCTCAACAAATATTATCAAAATATCCGCTGGCAAGGGGTACGCTCCTCGATTTTTCAGGGGCCATGCTTGAAAAGGCCCGTGAGGGCCTTAAAGGGAAATCCAGGCGTCTGGATTTTGTTGAAGCCGATTTTTCCAATATCAACTGGCCCGAAAGTGCCCTCGGGCCGGGGAAAAAGACCTTTGATGTTGTCGTATCAGGGTACGCCATACACCATCAGTGCGAAGATGTGAAAAAGGCTATCTTCAAGGCTATTTTTGACCTGCTGAAGCCGGGAGGGCTCTTTGTAAACATCGATCACATTGCCTCCCCCACGGAGCGCACCAGAGAGATATCCAACGATTTTTTTATTGAGAGACTTAAGGCCTTCCACGAGGCAAAGGGAGGGGCAGGTGACTTTGAGAAGGTGAGGGATATTTTTCGAAGGAGAATGGCCGAAGAGGCGGGGGTCCTCTCAACACTTGGCGCTCAGTTCCAATGGCTCTCGGAATGCGGTTTTATCGAGGTGGATTGCTTTTTCAAGTCCTTTGAGCTGGCCGTTTTCAGCGGACGCAAACCCCTTACCTGAACCATTAATTACGGGAGACGCTGAGGAGGCTGTAGACGAATTGGCCGTGAATCTTGAGCTCATCTATATCAAAGTCTTTTGGGAAGGTTGAGAAAGGTGTCGAGAGCTTCAAGGCCGTAATGGCCGCGTCATCAAGTATGGCGTACCGCGAAGACCTGCTTAGCCTTATATCGGAGACGGTTCCGTCTTTTTTTATAGTAAAGTCTATGAAGAGTTTTCCTTCCCAGCCGCGCATGGCGGCAGACCTCGGGTACTCCCAGTACTGCTCTATCTTGTGCCTGAGCTCTATGAGATACTTCTGATACTTGAGCTCTGAGGTATTGAGCATAAGGGTCTTGCTCTTTGTCTTGGGCCCGGAGCCCTCGTATCTGCGCGCCAGCTCCGAGACCTTTCTGTCGCTAAGCAGGAGGTTGGGTCGGGAGCGCGCCGAAGGCGCGCTTGCCACGGATTTATTTTTACCGGCATCGGGGCGTAGCGTTTCTCCTCCTCCGCCTTTTTCATGGCCAGTGCCTTTTCCTGCGGCTAGGGTAGTTTTTTTTACATTGTCCTTTATTTTTTCCTCTCTCTTCGGAGCTTTTTTTTCTTTACTCCTGATTACCATATCGCCATCCTGTAATGGCAGGGCCTCCGGGGAGCTTAATTTGGCCTCTTTAAGGGGCGCTTTTTTTGCAGATGCTACGCTTTCCTTTTTTTCCGGAGCGATTCTCGCCTTTTTCATGCCCTTGCCCCTGGCAGCGCCTTTTTTGGTCTTGAAGATCCTTCGCGGTTTAGATACACCGGCGGTTTTTTTTACGGCCTTTGCCGCCTTTTTGGCCTTTGTCACCCTTGAGACCCTGGTTTTATGTCCTGCCATGGCACCGGGTACGGGACGAATCAGTACGGCCTTACCGCCGGGTATATTCTCTTTTTCAACGACGTTCGTCTTGTCTGCATAGCGTTTTGGCTTTTTCGGAGGCTTTCCCCCGCTACTGGTGAGCTTATAATCAGGGGGCAGTTCCACAATCTGTACATATTCGGGTTTTTTCATCTCAACCTTTCGCCGCGCCAGCCAACCACCCTGTTTACTCAGAGTAGGGATAGCCCACAAGAGGGCTCCATGGAGGCATAGAGAGATGATAAGAAAGTATTTGAGCCCTTCCGGGCCATGGAAAAAAGATTTTTTTATTGACACGATACTCTTATTCTGCCAGAATTTTAAGATAGGGTAATATTTTACATTATACACTTATTTTGCCCGAATTTTCCAAAGAGGCAAAATCACTTACTTTTAGCACATATAATGGAGATAACCCATGTTTGGACTGGGAACGACCGAGCTTGTAGTAATACTGGTCATTATACTCATACTCTTTGGCGTTGGAAAACTGCCGGAGATAGGTTCCGGTATGGGTAAGGCTATAAAAAACTTCAAACAGGCCGCTGACGATAACGAAATAGATATAACCCCGAAGGAAGAAAAAAAGTAGCCCTCTTTTTGGCAAGATGGTAGATTGGTAACATCTTGCCGGGCCTTTGCATCGCCTTATCGCTTATACCTTGATGAGATTCATCCCCCTTTTTCGAGCAACGGGAGAGACATGCATGAAGTTCTCTTTCCCTGCATTTTCCTACCTTACTTTGTTCCGCACAAAATTTATCTAATATAAAAATTATATACTTTAAGAATCTTTTTTTGAATAAATCATAAAAAAAACCCTCTTTTTTATTAGACGGCTACGTTAGAGCGGTAAAGTGTATTTTTGTGAAAGGTTGTAAAAGAAGGGCCTCAACGCAATACATCTATGCCGTACTCGGCAACAGCCTTATTAAGGTCCGTAAAGAGTATCATTGTCGGTATAGTCGATCTTTTGGGCATGGTGCTTGCTGATGTATCTCGAAATGATCTGAGTAGCGTCTCAAGAGGGAGGTTTCTAAGGTCCTGGGCGGTTACGACCCTTCCGGGTGAGACCTTTTTGCGGGCCATCTCGTGCCCCGATGAGTCCATTACCAACCCACGTATTCCGCTTATCTTTACGGGGCCGTCAGTGAGATTCTTTATCTTCGTCATTATGACGAAGATCTTTTCGCCGTCTTTGTTTACCACGTAATAGCCCTTTGCGGATTCTATCCTAAGGGGCGTTTCTCCCGAGGGCTCCGTCATAAGGGATGATTGGGGCCTTGTTTTCAGATATATAACTCCCCCGGCCATGGCGATAATTATTACGATAATCGCTATCACCGTGGAGATACCCGATTTTTTTATTACTTCAGCTTCCGGCTCCGCAGGTGTATGGGGGCTGGAAAATGTCTGGCCCGGTAAGGTGGCATCATCTGCCGTCTCAGTATAATCATCAAGGGCCTTTTCCGCGTTAGAGGCCGCTTTAATGAGTTCTTCGCTAAAGGAAGGAAAAGATTCGCTCTCTTTATTAGAGGGGCCGGGGACTTCATCTGAGCCCCCCGTATCAATTGGGCCATTTACATCAACCGCTTCTTCTTTACTTTCCGGGACACTCTCAACTTTTTCTTCCCGAACTGTCTTTTCTACTCCTTCACCCCCATTATCAGGAGGCACATCCTCATCATCAACACCGTTAAGGTCAACGGGCGCGGTGCCTTCTTCTTCGGAGGGCTCATCATCAGCGCCGCCTGCCTCGTCATTTTGTGGTTTATACGCATCGGCGCCAAAGGATAGGTCAAAGGTGTTTGCGCTTACCTCCCAGGGTAGAGGCGCTTCTTTACTTTCTTCCGTGGCGGGCTTTGCCTGCTCCGGGGTCCCATGGGCATTTTCTTCGTCTTTGTTTTCGGATTGCTGAGGGCCGTTCCAGGGCTCGTAAGAAGGTTCGTTCATTTTTCCGGTGATATCTTCCGCTTCGTCCTTTGCTTCAGTCTCGCTCTCCCGGGCAGTGGTGGGATCTGCTTCAAAGGATATGTCCCATCTATCCCTTTTATCTTCTACATCTACACCGCCGGATGTATCTATGTTTTTTTCCCTGTCCTGCTCTTCGTGTTTTTTGTCCTCAGCCGGTACTGTTCCGGAGTCGTCGGGTCTCGTATCAAAGCCGGCCCAGGGGTCTTCGGGAGGGCCTTTTGTCTCCTCTTTGACCTGGTTATTTTCATGGGGGGCATTGTTCTCAGGCTTCCGCTTGTTTCTTTCCACGCCTGTTGCGGGGACTATAAAAATATGGTCGCACTTTGAGCATTGAACTTTCACAGAGGCGTGGGACAACCTCGATGCGTCAAGGCGGTATTTTGTATCACATTTTTCACAGCTGATAATCATAACTTCTCTCGTTAAGGCACTTATATGTGACGCGATGGTATCCCTTTTTTTTAACACAGGGGCGCATTTTTTGCAAGGGGCTTTGCTCTCCCGCTATCCGTCTTTATAGCCGCATTGACTGCTCCTTCACTTGACCTGAAGGGGGCTTTTTTGGCTTCCATCTTGCCCCGGATGGTAAAATGGCTTATAATCAGTAATTCCGGGTTGGCAAAAAGTGATAAGACCTTTATCTTTTATCTTGTGAGGGGCCAACCCCATAATATTTCTCTGGAAAGGTTATCTTATGCTACTAAAATTCGCTCTTTTTCTTCACATTGCCTCGGCCATATTCTGGGTGGGGGGGATGTTGTTCATATCCCTCATACTCGCGCCATTTCTCATGACACTGCCCACCCCGCAGGAGAGGTCAAAGGTCTATCAGGTGGTGGGCAAAAAATACCGCCGCTACGGCTGGACGGCCATAATCATACTCCTTATCACAGGGCCAATTGTCTTTCATGGGCTTCACGGCCTCTGGCCTCACGCCATATTCACCGCCCCCCTCCATGGCACGCCCCTTGGCAGGGCCCTATCCATAAAACTTACCTTTGTGACCATCCTTGTCATATCAAGCCTTGTCCATGACTTCTGGCTTGGCCCAAAGGCGCGCGGCTCGAAGAGGTTTACCACCATAGCCAAGGTCTTTGGGCGCTCTAACCTTGTCCTTGGAATAATCATCGTTATATTCGCCGTATTCCTGAGGCTCGGAGGTATATAAGAGGCCCTTTTATGCATAAGTTCAACCCCAGTCATATCGGCCGCCTATTAAGCGGTAAAAGGGTTAGAGAGGTCAAGCCCCGCCAATTTCTTTTGAAAACCGGCCTTGCAAGGGGCCAGGTCTTTGTAGACATAGGCTCTGGGCCGGGTTTTTTTACGCTCCCCGCGGCACGTATCGTTGGGGCCCGGGGCGTGGCCTATGCCGTTGATACGGAGCCCCTTATGCTCGAAGAACTTAAGAAGCGAAACCCGCCCGCCAATGTAAAATGTATCCTTTCCCGTGAGAGCTCTGTTCCCCTCTCTGATAACATCTCCGATCTTCTCCTCCTTGCCCATGTCCTCCATGAGGCCGAGGCTAAATCTGTTTTTGTCCTTGAATTGAAAAGGCTCTTGAAATCCGGTGGAAAGCTCCTTGTCCTTGATTGGAAAAAGAAGAGAGAAGAAGAGGGCCCTCCCATTGAGGACAGGCTCACCATAAAAGAAGTGAAGGAGATTCTTAAAGAGGCGGGGTTTGTAAGGATAAAATCAAGGTCTCTTAACGCCTCACATTACGAGGTGAGCGCTCAAAAACCATAAGAAAAAAAAACTCCCTTTCTTTTGGAAAAAAGAAAGAGAGACAAAGAAAACCAATAGGGGGTCGATGATGGCCGCTAACGTCACCTGGGCCACCCTTGGATACAACTTTGCCCTGGCAAAAAGTTTGGCAGAGAAAACCAATATGGGACGGGGATTTTTCCATTAAAATATACACCACGCACACCACGTTAAAACTTTTTTGGTAGTCGGGGAGGTAAAAAAACATGGAAGTGAAGATAGACGGCTCGGTACTTTCCCTTCTTCGCGGTGACATTACCCTTTCTGATACAGAGGCCATAGGAAACGCCGCAAACTCCCGCCTCGCGGGAGGCGGCGGCGTGGACGGTGCCATCCACAGGGCAGGGGGGCCCTCCATCATGGCCGAGTGCCGAGCCATAGGCGGTTGTCCCACAGGCAAGGCCGTGCTCACAGGCGGCGGAATGCTACAGGCAAAGTATGTCATCCACGGCGTGGGCCCCGTTTACCACGGCGGTTCAAAAGGCGAGGCACAATTATTGGCATCCGTATATTCCGAGAGTCTGAGAATAGCCTCTGAAAAAGGCATAAAGAGCATCGCCTTTCCCTCCATCAGCACAGGCG
>CAZSAY010000002.1:0-71946 GCA_964605225.1 uncultured Thermodesulfobacteriota bacterium
AATTAAGAATAATTCACCCTTAAGAAAGTGTCCACTAATACTCTACCACTTCAACATCACCCTGCCCCTCCTTCTCCATCTTCACCAGCTCCCACTGATTAGTCTCCATGTCGTGCCTTATGATATAGGTATATCCGTCGTCGGCACGGAGCTTGAAGTAGCTGTATCCCTCGCCGTACCACCTGTCAAGGCAGACCCTTACATCAAAGACCCGTGTTCCAATGGCAAAGGAAGTTGGCCTCTCGTCGGCCTTGTAGCCGGAGTAGGTCTTAACCTTTATGGCTATCATGAGCTTATTATAACATGAGTTGGTTTTTGCCTGTAGCCCTGCATGGCGGATAGACCTCACCTATTTTCCGATAAATATATAAATTTTCAATCTGCCCATCACCGCTCCCCTTGACAGCCCCTTTCTTATGGAGTACTATTATTAGGGTAACAAATGTTACCCTAATGGTGAAAAGGTCTTTTCATGGGCAGGCAAAAACTCACAGAGCGGCAAGGAGAAATCCTTGGCTTTATCAAGGGGGCTATCCAAAGCGAGGGGTACCCGCCGTCCCTTCGGGAGATATGCGCCCGCTTTTACATAAAGGGGCCCGCAAACGCGGGAAAACACCTTGACGCACTTGAAAAAAAGGGCTTTATCCGAAGAAGGCGGGGGCTATCAAGGGGCATTGAGGTCCTCGGCGCCAAGAACGCTGTAGGGGGCGGAGGAGGCCTATCCATACCCATGGCCGGGGCCGTACGGGCGGGCCCGCCCGCCCTTGCCGTAGAGGATATCGTGGGGCACGTTACCCTTGACGAGGGGTTCTTTAACTGCGCTCATACCTTTATCCTCCGCGTTGATGGGAACAGCATGATAGATGCGGGTATGGTTGATGGCGACCACATCCTCGTAAGGCCCGGCCCGGGGGCCGACTCCGGAGATATCGTCGTTGCCATGCTCGACGGCGAGGCCACGGTAAAGCGTTTTTTTATTGACGGCGAGACCGTTACACTAAAACCGGAAAACCCTACTATGAAACCTATTATTATAAAGCCCGGCGAGGCCGCGGACTTTAGCATAATCGGTAAGGTAATCTTTATAATGAAAAAAGTCGGTTAATGGGAGTTTCTTTTAGCAAAAAAAAGTTCCCATTAAAGGCCATTCCACTTTCTTTTGGAAAAAAGAAAGTCTGGCAAAGAAAACCTTCCGCTTTCTTTTGGAAAAAAGAAAGCTTGGCAAAGAAAACCAATAGGGGGATAGGGGCTCGTGTAATTGAACTTACGATATGCGTCCCCCGGTGCTTTTGCCTGACAAAGCCTTGTAGAATGGGTGGAGCAACGCGTAACCCATCAAATAGGGGCTTTTTCAACTTCTGAAACATCACGGCCTCTCCACGAGGACGAAAGGGCAGAATAAAACGAATATGACCATCGGTGATACGACTATCATAAGAGAACCCATCGAGGTGATCGCCCTCTTTGACCACGAGATCAAACCACTGCGTTTTCGCTGGAATGACCGCGTTTATAAGGTGCGGGAGATAACCTTCAGGTGGAGTACCATGTCAGGCGCCGCCGTTATACTCCACTTTTCCGCCTATGACGGGGCCACCCTTTATGAGCTCTCCTACAACAAATCAACCCTTAAGTGGACACTTGAGGGAGTGGCCCTTCATGAGTAAGAGCGCGTTTATAATGCACCTCGATATGGACGCCTTCTTTGCCTCAGTGGAACAGCGCGTAAACCCCGCTCTTCGGGGCCGGGCCATAGCCGTCACGGGCGCGGCAAAGAGGACGGTAGTCACTACGGCCTCATACGAGGCGCGCGCCTTTGGTGTGCGTACGGGTATGAACCGCTACGAGGCCAGGGCACAGTGCCCTCATATCCTCTTTATCTCAGGCGATAACAGAAAATACATGGACGTCTCCACAAGGATAATGAACATCATAAAATCATTTTCACCCCTTGTGGAGGTCTACTCCGTTGACGAGGCCTTTATTGATATCACCGGGCTTACGGGCCTCTTCGGCGGCCCCCTTGATATAGGCCGCGCCGTGAGGGAGCGGATAAAGGCGGAGACAAAGCTCACCTGCTCCGTGGGCATCGCCCCCAATAAGCTCATGGCAAAGCTCGCCTCCAAGTTCGATAAACCCGATGGCCTTACACTTATCCGTCCATGCGATGTTGAGGGGCATCTTCGGGACCTTCCCGTAGGTAAACTCTGGGGTATCGGCCCCAACATTTCGGCGCGCCTTGGCCTTATGGGTATAAAGACATGCGCCGAGCTTGGCCGTGCGTCCGTGGGGGTATTAAGAAATAAATTCGGCATCATCGGCGAGAGGCTCGGGGCCATGGGCAGGGGCGAATACGAAGACCCGGTGCGGCCAGCGGGCCTTGAGGACTCTGTAAAGAGCATCGGTCACTCCATGACCCTACCCGAGGACGTATGGGAGAAGGAGAAGATAAGGATGTATCTACTGAAATTATCGGAGATGGTCTGCGCCCGGGCAAGGAGGCACGGCCTTAGGGGTTGGACGCTCTGCCTTACGCTTCGATACCCTGATTTTTATACCTTCACACGGCAGAGGCGCATGAGCAGGGCTACTAACGACACGCACACCCTGTACCGGGCGTCAAAGCGGCTCATCTCGTCCATGAGGCTGAAGGCCCCGCTGAGGTTAATAGGCGTAAGCCTCAAGGACATAGTCGGAGGTGCGCGTCAGTTACCGCTTTTTACAGACGAGTTGAGAAGGGAAAAACTCCTTATGGCCATGGACGAGATAAACGGCCGCTTCGGCCACTCGGCCCTTACGTGGAGCGCCCTTCTTGAGCCGGAGCGCACACCGGGCGTAATCTCCCCGGCGTGGCGGCCAGAGGGCGTAAGGAATATTGATACGGGATGAAGGGGAAAAGGGGGATGAGCCCCTGTGAGTTCTCCTCCTCTCTGTCATGGGCAGGGCATATGATGGGGCAGGAGGCTTTACATGGGGCGGGGCAACCATGGATAAACATCTTTAAACCTTGCCTTATTTACCATGATGATTGTATAATCATCTGATGTTCGCTTCAACAAAGCATGAATCCGTTCCCCTTTTTTTGCCATCCCATTACAACTACAAGGCTATTTGAGTTAATTCATGGATACAAAGGCTGGCGAATCCGCCGGGATGCTCTTTAATGAAAACTACCCGGCCCTTGATCTCTTAAGGTCAGTGGCCATAATCCTTGTGATGCTCGTACATTTTGTCAGAAGGGCCTATATCTTGCCTTCAGAGAGCTGGCTTGGACACTTCGCCTCATGGGGGTGGAACGGGGTTGGCCTCTTTTTTGTCCTCAGCGGATTTTTAATAGGCGGGCGGATAATAGAGGAGGCGGAGCGCGGCGCCTTCAGTTTCAAGAGATTTTACATAAAGCGTTTCTGGAGAATATTTCCACCATACTACTTTTCGCTTCTCGTAGTCTCAGTCCTTTTTTTTGTTGGTTATAAAGACAATAACGTGACACTTGTGTACGTTAAAACCGGGCAGTTTTTAACTGACCTCGTATATCACCTCTTCTATCTGCAGGACTATCTATCCTTGCACAGCATTCAAGGGGCGCTCTACTTCTCTCTCGCTATTGAGGAGCAGTTTTACATATTGATTCCATTCGTGCTCTTTATTTTGATCAGATACAAAAGGGGATGGTTCGCCGCGGCTATGACCGCGTTAATTCTTACAGCTATCCTCATCAGGTTTGCCAGTTACAACCCTGATATTACCAGAGCATGGGAATGGAGTCTGAAAATACGGTTTCCTTTCCATACGCGTTTTGACAGTCTGCTTGTCGGCGTTCTTACGGCCTGGATCTTTATACGATACCACAAGGCCCTGCGCTCTATCTCGGATCTACCGAGGGCGTTATTATTCATAGCTCCGGCGGCGGCCCTTGGCGCGTGTATTGTATACGGCAATGACAGCAACAGCTACTTCAATACCTGCTGGCAGTTTACGCTTGCTAATTTGGGCTTCGCGGCTTTAATACTGCTTATGGTTACAGGGTCTTTTCGCGGCGGTTATCTCCTGGGTTTATTCCGTTTATTTTTCGCCCATATCGCGAAGCTCAGCTACACCATGTATCTATATCACCTGGTCCTGCTTTTTCCCTCGGCAAAGCTCTTTATATGGCTTTTTCCCGGGGGCTCCACATACCCGCAGAATTTTTTCATGTTTTTTGGCCTTTATTTCCTCTCCGTAGTTCTAATATCCAATCTCATTTACCGTATTATAGACACCCCCGCCATGAGACACCGCGCAAAAATACTTTCACGGATGGACGGGGAAAGGCGGGTTTCCTGAAGGTCTATATCATTTTTGTTCCTTAAGAACCGTGTCTAATATCTCCGGCTTGCCGGCCCGTAAGTATGAGAAGGATATACGTTGGGTGAGGGGAAAGGGATAAGGCATGAGTTAAGGAATTACGTCATTTCCGGGATAAGGTTAAACCTTGTGTTTATCGGCATGGGGGTTGTATAATAGAGAAAATTCAGTTCTCATTCAATATAAATCTTTCTATTTTTATGCAGTACCAGGTCCGGGGAGGTGCCCTTTATTTATCTGGCCATGAATTAATATAATTCTTTATCTCGGGCGGATTAATCAGATAATTCTTAAAAAAGGAGAGCGCATCATGATTAAGATAGCGTCGTTTAATGTGGAAAACCTTTTCGCGCGGCCCAGGGTCTTTAATCCCCTTGACTGGGATGAAGGTAAGCCGATCTTGAAGGCATACGAGAAAGTAAACTCTCTTTTCGCTAAAAATACATACACTCCTGAAGATAAGGATAATATTCGCACGCTCCTTCTTGAACTTGATATCTACAGCCGCAATAGCCATGGTGCCATCCGCCGTAAACGCAGTATATCTCCGCGTTGGGCATGGCTCAGAAAAAATCGTGGCTCCTTTGATCGTCAGCCCCGGGATAACACTAAAAGCGTAGAGTTTATTGCCAGAGGCCGTGGTGACTGGCTTGGCTGGGTTACGTTAGCCAGAGAGGCTACGGACGAAAGTTCTACACGTATGACCGCCCGTGTTATCAAAGACCTTAATGCCGACATTATCGCTATTATTGAGGCAGAGGATCGGCCCTCGCTCGTAAAGTTTAATCATGAATTGCTGGGAAGGCTTTATAAGCATATTATGCTCATAGACGGCAATGATAAGCGCGGTATTGATGTTGGAATCATGATGGGGGGTGAGTTCCGGATTGAGTCAATGCGTTCCAATGTGGACAATCGTGATGCTACGGGTATTATTTTCAGCAGGGATTGCCCGCAGTTTGAGGTGCACACACCCGATGGAAACACGATCCACGTACTTGTAAATCATTTTAAGTCCCAGTCCGGAGGCGGCGGCTCTAAACGTCGGAGGCAAGCGGCAGAGGTGCTGAGGATTACCACCGGGTTAGTAGCCGAAGGTAAGCATGTCGTAGTGCTTGGTGACTTTAACGAGGGGCCCCATACGGGTCAGAACTCGCCGGAAAGCCTTAAGGTATTATTTGCCGCGAACAGTCCCCTTGTTGATTGTTATTCATTGACGGACTTCGACGTCGGTAATAGGCCAGGTACATTTAACGCTTGCGGATTGCGAGAAAGGCTTGACTACATTCTCATCTCCAAAAGTTTAAAGCCGCATTTTGAAAGTGGAGGCGTCTTTAGAAAGGGGCTCTGGGGCAGCCGCACCACCAGGCCTGATAAATGGGATACATACCCAGAGATGACGAATTCATCTCAGCAGGCCTCTGACCACGGAGCTGTTTATATTAATCTGGATATTTAGGATAGTTCTCGGGAAGGGCAGGTCATCAGCCTTGTACAAGGATAGGTGAAGTGAAACGCAACCCTTCAATATTTTTTTGAATTTAGCGGGAGTTTATGTTTTCGCAATTTGATGGGTGTCACCGCTTTTCAGCCATCCTACAAGGCCCTGCCAACCTACAAGATTTTTTTTATGAGATTGAGCGTGTGGAAAGGAAAAGTGAGGAGATATTTTTTGTAGGGTGGGCACGGCCCACCAAATATATAGGAATAAAAAATGGTGGGCCGTGCCCACCCTACCAGGCTACTAAATATCGATGACAAGACCCCTCTTGATATCTCAACGGACGGCCAGATGCTCATGATCGCCCCTGTGAGAGACAAGAAGAGAAAAAAGGAGTTTGAGGCGGCCCTTACAAAGGCCAACAAGAAGTACGGCCACGCCCTTAAAAGGCTTGCCGATTGAAGCGGGGTAGGTTGGGTAGAGGAACGAAACCCAACGTTTTTCAATTGACGATTACCACTGTTTCGCAGCGTGGCCACTGCCCACCAAAAAGAATGAATAAAAAAACTTCCACAAAAAAAATCCTCGTCCACATGTGTTGCGGCCCATGCTCCATCGTGCCTTTAAAAGACGTGCTTGGCGGAACTGCCGAGGTCTGGGGATACTTTCATAACCCCAATATACACCCGCGCGCGGAGTTTCAAAAACGCCTCTCTGCCGCAAAAAAACTTGCCGCCATCATGGATGTAAAGGTCATCTTTGACGAGGAATATTCACCCCGCACCTTTATTAAGGGCGTCAAGAGCACAGGGGAGGGGAGCCGCGCCTTTGGCGAGAGGTGTCTGTACTGCTACAGTAGCCGCCTTGAGGCCGTGGCGAAAAAGGCCGGCGAACTCGGCTTTGACGCCTTTACCTCTTCGCTCCTTTACAGCACATATCAGGACCACGAGGATATCAAGAGGGCGGGCAGGGAGTTTGCAGAAAAATACGGAGTAGAGTTTTTCTATGAGGACTTTCGCCTTGGCTGGAGCGAGGGCGTTGAGTACTCAAAACGCCTCGGGCTCTACCGGCAAAAATACTGCGGCTGTATCTACAGTAAGGTCGAGGCAGAGAAGGAAAAACAGGCCAGAAAAGAAGCGAAGAAACTTAGAAGAGAAGAGCGGGAAAGGGCCGAGCTTGAACTAAAAAAACTAAAGAAACACGCCTGATTGCACGGAAAACTTAATGTAACTTGTAGGTTGGGCAGAGAGAAGCTCTACGCAACAAAAGAGTTTTTTACCTTTTTAAAAACATACATGATACCGGTGGCTAATAAAAATGCCAAAACTTAAAAAATAGAAAATGAAAAATCTTATCATTGAGCCCCTCTCAACCCTACCCGTCCATGAGCGCGCCGTTGAGATAGTGGAGAGAAAGGGCCGTGGGCACCCTGATTCCATCTGCGACGCCCTTATGGAGGCCGTATCCCTCGCCCTCTCAAGGGAATACATCAAGCGCGTTGGCCGGGTCCTTCATCACAACATAGACAAGGGCCTACTTGTAGCGGGAGAGGCCGAAAAAAGATTTGGCGGCGGCACCATTACCTCACCCATGGAGCTTATCATCGGCGACAGGGCGACTTTCAAGTCAGGGGATATTGATATACCCGTTGTCGATATCGCACGCAGGGCGGCGAAAAAGTGGATAACCGAAAACCTGCCACGCGTGGAGACAGGCCGTGATATTAAGATACGCGTGGCCCTTGGGCCGGGCTCACCGGAGCTTACGGGTATATTTAAAGGCGCCGGCGCAACACACCTATCAAACGATACCTCCGTGGCCGTTGGACTTGCTCCTTTTACCCCTACGGAGAGGGCCGTATATGGGCTGGAGCAATTCATCAACTCGGCTGATTTTAAGGCATCCTTTCCAGAGACAGGCACTGATGTAAAGGTCATGGGGGTGCGTACCGGCGCTACCCTTGATCTTACCGTGGCATGCCCCTTATTTGCCCCTATGATAGGTAGTGAGGTTGAATATTTTAGCCGTAAAGGAGCGATTATCAAGGGCATGGAGGTGTTTACAAGGGAGCTTCCCTTTGATACAGTTAACCTTCATTATAACTCCCTTGATGCCGTGGGTATGGGTGAAGAGGGCGTGTACATGACCCTCCTTGGCACCTCTGCCGAGGACGGCGACTCCGGCGAAGTCGGGCGCGGTAACTCCGTTAGAGGGGTCATCGCCATGAACAGGGGAGCTACCGCTGAGGCGGCGGCGGGGAAAAACCCCGTTAGCCATGTGGGAAAGATTTACTCCATCCTCGCGCAGAAGATGGCGGACCAGATTTTTACCGCAAACCTTGCAATAAAAGAGGTATCTCTTTACCTTGTCAGCCGCATAGGCAGGCCCGTTGATGAGCCGGCCCATATATACGTTCAGGTAGTGCCGGATAGGGGGTTTGAGGCAACGGCGGCCTCAGGCGGGATAAGAACCATAGTGGAGGGAGAACTCGCCTCCATGGATAACCTTATAAAAGAACTTATTCAAGGTAAGTATCCGGTGTGCTGATATTAAAGCGCTTTTAACCGCGGGCCGCTCAGAGAGGAAAGTGTGGATATAAAAGAGGAAATCTCTGCCGGAGGCGTGGTAGTCAGAGAGAGTAATCGGGGCCTTGAGGTGGCCCTTATATCCGTAAGGCGCGGCAAACGCTGGGGCCTGCCCAAGGGACGGCAAGAGGCGGGTGAAACATTTGCCGAGACGGCTTTAAGGGAGGTTGAGGAAGAGACGGGGCTAAAGGCCTCCATACTCGCCGGGCTTGGGACCATTGTCTTTGATTTTAACTTCAAGAACGGCGATACGCTGAGTCTACGCCATAAGGTGGTTCATTTTTTTCTCATGGAGAGTACGGGCGGCGATATCACTGGCTTTGACAGGCACGAAGTTGATGATTGCCGGTGGTTTCCCATGAAAGAGGCCCTCGCCGTACTTACCTATGATGACGAGAAAAAGCTCCTTGCAGACTCGGAAAAGTTTCTTAACGGCACGCGCTCCGTGGGAAAATCTACTATTAAAAAGGATAAATAAAGACCGCTCTTGCCTTTCACCCTGAATTTCGTTAATCTTTTATATTAAATTTTATATTCCAAAAAAGGACATTCAAATTATATGAAAATCACGGAAGAGGTAATCGCCGAGCATGGTATAAGCCCCGAGGAGTACGAGCGCCTTGTTACGGAGCTTGGCAGGGAGCCCAACTTTGTGGAGCTTGGTATTTTTTCCGTAATGTGGAGCGAGCACTGCTCGTATAAATCATCGCGGGTGCACTTGAAGGGTTTTCCAACTACGGGCCCCCAGGTCATAGAAGGCCCGGGAGAGAACGCCGGTGTCGTGGATATAGGAGAGGGGCTTGCCTGCGTATTCAAGATGGAGAGCCACAATCATCCCTCTTTTATCGAGCCCTATGAAGGCGCGGCAACGGGAGTGGGCGGTATAATGCGCGATATCTTCACCATGGGCGCGCGGCCTGTGGCAAACCTCAACTACCTCTGCTTCGGCACTTTTGAGAATAAAAAAACCTCATACCTTGTAGACGGCGTTGTTGCGGGCATAGCCGGGTACGGCAACTGCATGGGCGTGCCTACTGTTGGGGGAGGGGTGTTTTTTAATGATTCCTATGCCGGAAATTGCCTTGTAAACGTCATGACCGCAGGTATTGTGAGAAGTGATAAGATATTCAAGGGTACGGCATCGGGCGCGGGTAACCCTGTAATATATGTAGGTTCAAAGACTGGCCGCGACGGCATACACGGGGCCACCATGGCCTCTGACGTATTCGGCGAGGGCGGTGAGGAACGCCGTCCCACGGTGCAGGTAGGAGACCCTTTCAGGGAAAAACTCCTCCTTGAGGCCTGCCTTGATTTATTTAAAAAAGACTACATCGTGGGGATTCAGGACATGGGAGCCGCCGGGCTTACCTCATCGAGCGTGGAGATGGCTTCAAGGGGCAAGGCCGGCATAGAGATAGACATGGACGCCGTGCCTCAGCGCGAGACGGGTATGACGGCCTATGAGATACTCCTCTCCGAGTCTCAGGAGAGGATGTTAATAGTAGCGAAAAAGGGTTTTGAGGATAAGGTGAAGGCCATCTTCAGTAAATGGGACCTTGACTGCGAGGTTGTGGGACGGGTCATAGAAGAAGAAAATGTGAGGATCCTTGAGCACGGGGCCGTGGCGGCGGAAATTCCCGTAACCATCCTTACCGATAGCGCGCCCCGTTATGATAGGCCCGCGAAGAGGCCCCAATGGCAGGACGAGATAGCATCACTTGATATGAAGAAAATCCCATTACCATCTGATTATAATAAGGTTTTTTTAGAGCTTCTATCGTCCACAAACATATCAAGCCGCGAGTTTATATACACCCAGTTCGACTTCATGGTGCGCTCCGATACCGTCGTGGCGCCTGGCTCTGACGCCGCGGTTGTAAGAATAAAGGGTACGGACCGCGCCATAGCCCTCAGTGTGGATTGTAACCCCCTGTACTGTTACCTTGACCCCGCGTCCGGGGCAAAGGCCGCTGTTGCCGAGGCCGCGAGAAACCTTGTCTGCTCTGGGGCAAGGCCCCTTGCGTTGACGGATTGCCTGAATTTTGGCAACCCCGAGAGGCCCGAGGTAATGTGGCAGTTTACTTCAGCCGTGGAGGGTATTAAAGAGGCCTGCCTCAAACTGGCCGTCCCTGTCATAGGCGGCAACGTGAGCTTTTATAACGAGACAAGCGGCAAAGGCGTTTACCCCACGCCCACCATCGGAATGCTTGGCCTTATTGAGGATACAGCACTTATCACAAGGCAGTGGTTCCAGGGGCCCGGCCACGTAATAGCGCTTTTGGGAGAGACATTGCCGGGGCTCGGCGGCACGGAGTACCTGCGGCTTATCCATGGTAAAGAATGCGGTAAGGGGCCGATTATGGACCTGGGGGTTGAAAAACCCCTTCAAGAGGCTTGTCTGGAGGTCATAAAGACTGGTATAATATTATCTGCACACGATTGCTCAGAGGGCGGTCTTGCCGTGGCCCTTGCCGAGTCGGCCCTTAACCCCGCAGGGAGCGTGGGCGTGGATGTGGCCCTTGGAGAGGATTCAACGCTACGGCCCGACGAGGTTCTATTTGGCGAGACGCAGTCCCGGATACTGGTCTCTCTGGAAGAAAAAGACCTTAAGGCCCTTGAAGATATCTCGACACAAAAGGGCGTGCCCCTTAAGGTCATAGGGCGCACCGCCATTGACGGATTCAGGATAAAGGGCCTTGTGGAGACCTCTCTTAATTCCCTTCACGAGGCGTTCAGGACGTCTTTACAAAAGCGCGTTGAGGGGTGAGCCGTGGGCCTTGTGCTCACTTACAGGCGTCTCATATGGACGACGTATTGAGTTAAGCTATTAATTCCAACCTTTAACATAATAAGGCCAGGGTACATACCAATGGATAGTGCGTTCAGGGAAGACCGCTTTCACGATGAGTGCGGCGTCTTCGGTGTCTACGGTCATACAGAGGCCGCTAATCTCACATACCTCGGTCTATACGGCCTTCAGCACCGGGGACAGGAGAGCGCGGGTATCGCGTCCAGTGACGGTTGCCGCATATATTCCCATAAGGGCATGGGACTTGTCGCCGATGTCTTTGATAACGATAGCATAAAGAACCTGCCCGGCACTTCGGCCATCGGCCATGTGCGCTACTCTACGGCAGGAGAGAGTCACATAAAAAACGCCCAGCCCTTTGTCGTTGAGTACGCACGCGGCGGCATAGCCGTAGCCCATAACGGCAATATTGTAAATTCTTTTGTCATACGCGCCGAGTTCGAGGCCCATGGCTCCATATTCCAGTCCGGCATGGACACGGAGACCATCGTTCACCTCATATCCTCGTGTAAGGAGCGTAAACTTATAGACAGGATAACCTATGCCCTTGGCAAGCTTAAAGGGGCCTTTTCCCTCGTATTTCTCACAGACCAGGGGACCATGGTGGCGGCTCGCGACCCATCGGGCTTCAGGCCCCTCTGTCTCGGCAGGCTGCGGGATTCCCTTGTTGTCGCCTCCGAGACCTGCGCCCTTGACCTCATCGAGGCCACATACATAAGAGATGTGGAGCCCGGTGAGGTAATCATGATGGATAAAAAGGGGCTTCGCTCCTTTAAGCCCTTTATCCAACAGGAGCCGAGGCAATGCATATTCGAGATGATATACTTTGCCCGTCCCGATTCCTACATATTTGGAAAAAGCGTCTACGCCGTAAGGAAGAACTTCGGACGCATCCTTGCCATGGAGAACCCCGTTGAGGCGGATATCGTTATCCCCGTGCCTGACTCAGGCGTCCCGGCGGCCATTGGTTATGCCGAGCAGTCGGGTATCCCTTTTGAGAAGGGCATTGTACGGAGCCATTACATGGGCAGGACCTTCATCGAGCCGCAGGATTCCATACGGCACTTCGGTGTCAAGCTTAAGCTTAACGCCGTAAAAGATTGCCTGAAGGGCAAACGGGTAGTGGTTGTCGACGATTCTATCGTACGGGGAACTACAAGCAGGAAGATAGTTAAGATGATAAGGGACGCGCGGGCCAAAGAGGTCCATATGAGGATAAGCTCGCCTCCCAGCATATCGCCATGCTTTTACGGCATAGACACGCCCACAAAAGAGGAACTTATAGCATCAAGTCACAGGGTGGAAGAGATAAACAATTATATCACCTCCGACTCCTTGAGTTATTTGAGTCTTGAGGGCTTGTATAAGGCCGTGGGAGAGACCACGGGGTTCTGCGATGCCTGTTTTACGGGGAAATACCCCGTAAAGGTTGAGGATGAGGTTAAGGCCCCGCAGTTAGTTCTTTTCAAGTAGACATTTTAATTACTATAGCTTACGTATCAATCTATTCCCTGGAGGTATCCTATGAAGAGGTTTTGTCGCCTGCTCCTTGCCATTGTACTCATCTCTCCACTTTTGTTCTCTTCCGGTCATGCCATCGCCGCTGACGCCAAAGCGGAAAAAACGGACAAACCCGTTAATAAGGCCGCTGACGCCAAGTCTGATAAGATGACCCCAAAGGGTCCTGGCGCCAAAGCGGTTATAGATAAACCCTTGACCAGGGCCGAGAGAAAAAAGTTAAATGCGGAAAAAGCGAGAAAAGTTCTTGAGGAGAGAAGAAAGAACATGCCTCCTATAAAGATGGTCTATGTGGAAGGCGGGTGCTTCAATATGGGAGACTTCACCGGTGAGGGTGACGAAGATGAACACCCCGTACACAAGGTCTGCCTCTCTGATTATTATATCGGCGAGGTAGAGGTCACCAACGGGCTATGGGAGCATGTCATGGGTATGCCCTTTGCCGAGGGCCTTGATCCCAAGATGCCCCTTACGGGGATAAACTGGAACTGGGCGAATCGTTTTATCGAAACTCTTAACGATCTCGTAGATGGATTTTACCGTATGCCCACAGAGGCGGAGTGGGAGTATGCCGCCCGCGAGAGGGGAAAGAAGATAAGGTGGTCCGGAACGGATATGGATGAAGACATCCAGGATTACGCCTGGTTCTCCTATAACTCCAACTATAAGGTTCATTACGGCAGGCAGAAGAAACCTAACGCCCTGGGTATCTATGATATGACGGGTAACGCATGGGAGTGGGTGGAGGACAACTTTGACTTTGATTATTACAAAAATAGTGAGAAGGAGGACCCCTTTGGCCCTGAGTTCTCCAACTGGCGCACAATCCGGGGCGGCTCTGTTTATGACGACCCCCGGAAGATACGCACCACCTATCGCCATGCCAAGGAAGCTAATCTCGTATCCCCTGTTATAAGCTTTCGTCTTGCCGAGTAGGCCGCTTTCGTGATGATCGAGGGAGAAACAAAATGATTCGTAGCATCGGCGTGGGATTGAGTTCTCTTTTAATCCTTGTCCTTGCCTCTATGACGCTCTCATCATGCGCCGGCCCCGTAGCAATATCGAGGGGCCGATACAACGATGAGCTACAGAGGTGGACAGAGGAGGCAAAGATATACAGCAGTCTGGAAGAGCGGATCAGTGTGATTGCAACATACAGGGGGGCCGCCTTCAAAAGCGCATATCGTGATTATTACGCCCTTAGCTTCGGGCTTACTGATGATGAAAAATCACGACTGCGCACAAGTGACAACCTTGCCGTGGACCGATACAGCGAGTTCCTTCTCTCTGTTCATACCTCCGAGGCGAGGCTAAATAACCTCGATAGCAAAAAATCTTCCTGGAAGATATCCCTTTCGGATAGTAACGGCCAAAGGACAAGACCCCTCTCAATAGAGCGGGTTGACAGGGCCGATCCGGTAAGAGGTGAACTCTTCCCCTATATCGACCTCTGGAGCACGGCATATGTGCTTCGTTTCCCCCGTTACACTGAAAGCGGAAAATCGCTTATCCCTGCCACTGATTCCACGTTCATGAAACTGACTATTTCAAGCGTCCTTGGAGAAGTGGAGCTGAAATGGGACTTAGAGCACTCTACTCATTAAGGGCCTTGCCATCTCGCCTCCTAACAGGACACTTCAAGAAAAAACTTCTTGCAAGCTCTTGCATGGATGTGATATTAATACACGATTAAATACACACGCGTTGGAGGGTTTTTTTGCGGTCTCCGCGGAAGCGGAGCACGGAGATGCCGGCGCGGAGGTTATTAACCGCAAAAGGAGGCAACACAATGGCTTATCTCACTATGAAACAGCTTCTCGAGAGCGGTGTCCACTTTGGGCATCAGACGAGGAGATGGAACCCCAAGATGAAGTCCTATATCTTCGGGGCCAGAAACGGCATCTACATAATAGACCTGCAGCAGACCGTAAGACTCTTCAAAACGTCGTACAATTATATCCGCGATATCTCCGCCAGAGGCGGCCAGGTCCTTTTTGTGGGCACAAAAAAACAGGCCCACAAATCCATTGAGGAAGAGGCGCGCCGGTGCGGCATGTTCTATGTAAATAACAGATGGATAGGCGGTTTTCTCACGAACTTCGCTACGGTTAAAAAGAGTATCGCCCGCCTTAACAAGCTTGATAAACTCGAAGAGAGCGATGACTTCGCCGGCTCCACAAAAAAAGAACGCCTCATGCTCGAAAGAGAAAAACTGAGGCTTGAAAAGTACCTCGGCGGTGTGCGAGAGATGAAGGCGCCGCCTTCCGTACTCTTCGTCGTTGACTCCAAAAAAGAGAGCATAGCGATAAGGGAAGCGCGTAAACTTGGCATAACCGTTGTTGCAATCGTGGATTCGAACTGCGACCCCGATGAGGTAGACATGGTTATCCCCGGTAACGACGACGCCATACGGGCCATTAAGCTCTTTTCGTCTTCAGTGGCGGATGCCTGCATAGAGGGCAGGGCCATGTATGAGGCAAGCCTTCAGAGCGCCGCGGACGACGCGGCCGCTGAGCTCGCCGCGAAAGAAGAGAGTGAGGCGAAGAAAAGCCCTGCCAGTGATGATAAGGCCGTTGTAAAAAACGTCAAGGCCAAGGCCGCTCCGGAGGTAAAAGCTGTAGAGCCCCAACCGGCTGAGACCGAGGCTCCTGCTCCAGCAGAGGCCGCCGCGCCCACCGGGGCTCCTGCAGAGGCCGCCAACCCCGAGACGGCCGCCGCGCCCGCCGAGGCTCGGGCCAAAGAAAATGATAAGACGGAAGAGCCTGCCTCATAAGCCTTGCAGACAAGGTACGGAGCGGTTTTAAGATAAAGAATATATTTACGGGGAGATGGATATAAATGGAAATTTCGGCAAAAACGGTTAAGGAACTCAGGGAAAAAACAGGCGCTGGCTTCATGGACTGCAAGAAGGCCCTTAAGGAGACGGGCGGTGATTTGGAAAAAGCCCTTGTATATCTTCGAGAAAAAGGCCTCTCTGCGGCAGAGAAGAAGTCCGGCAGGGTTACCTCCGAGGGTATCATATATTCCTATATCCACGCTGGCGGTAAACTTGGCGTCCTTCTTGAGGTTAACTGCGAGACGGATTTTGTTGCGAGAAATGAGGACTTCATTGCCCTTGTTAAAGACATAGCAATGCATATAGCCGCCATGGGCCCCGCCTACATCAGGCGCTCCGAGGTGCCGGCCGATGTAGTGGAGGCTGAAAAAGCCATATACGTCAATCAGGCGAAGGACTCTGGAAAGCCGGACCATGTGATAGAAAAGATAGTAGAGGGAAAGCTTGATAAGTTCGTCAAGGGCATGTGCCTCCTTGAGCAGTCTTTTGTGAAGGACCCAGATAAGACCGTGGAAAAGCTTATAGTGGAGAGTATCGCCAAGATAGGCGAGAATATCTCTGTAAGGCGTTTTGTAAGGTTCAAGGTCGGCGAGGGGCTGGAGAAAAAAGAAGACGACTTTATTAAAGAGGTAGCGGCCCTTCAGGGTTGAGCTTCAGGTAGCTTTTCTACCTCCTGCCAGGCCCCTGGGCGTTTATAAAATTTGACGCTTATAATATTGGGCACTTATGGATAAGAGGGCCGTTTCGTTAGTTTGAACATGGGCCTTACCTCTTTTCTACCCCGGTGCGCGCCAACAGCCTTTTACAGGCAACAGCCGTTTCCGGCTTCTGTATCCCGGGAGATCATGACCCATAGATTAAAGTATAAAAAAATACTACTTAAGCTCTCCGGTGAGGTTCTCATGGGGGGCCTTGAGTATGGCATCGAAAACAGTACCGTCATGGGCGTTGCATCGGAGATAACCGCTCTGCACGAACTCGGCGTTGAGGTATCTATTGTTATCGGAGGCGGAAATATTTTCAGAGGTGTTTCTTCAAGCGCGAAAGGCATGGAGCGGGCTACCGCCGATTATGTGGGCATGCTCGCCACTGTGATAAACGCCCTCATGCTACAGGATGCCCTTGAGAGGATGGAGGTGCATACAAGGGTCATATCCGCCATAGAGATGAAGGAGCTTGCAGAGCCCTATATAAGAAGAAGGGCCATAAGGCACCTTGAGAAGGGGAGGGTGCTGATCTTCGGCGCCGGCACAGGCAACCCGTATTTTACAACAGATACGGCCGCGGCCCTTCGGGCCATGGAGATGCACGCTGATGTGCTTTTAAAGGGGACCAAGGTAGACGGCGTTTATGACAGAGACCCTGTCAATGACGAGAAGGCCGTTAAATACGAAAGCCTCACATATCTCGATGTCCTGAAGCTCGGGCTGAAGGTGATGGACTCAACGGCGGTCTCGCTCTGCATGGATAACAAGATGCCCATTGTTGTATTTGATATCAAAGGTCCCGGCAACCTTACCCGCATCGCCAGAGGCGAGAAAATTGGAACAATGGTACAACCCTGAGGTGATTTTTTTTCGGAGGTAGCGTGAACAGGCAGAACCAGAAAGAGATGAGGGAGAAAATGGACCGGGCGCTTGAGGCCCTTGCCCACGAGTTTTCTTCTTTAAGGACCGGGCGGGCCTCAGTAGCTATCTTTGACGGTGTAATGGTGGATTATTACGGCTCACCAACGCCACTTAATCAGGTTGCCACATTAAGCGCGCCGGAGCCGAGGCAGATTACCATAGCGCCCTGGGACGTATCTCAGATACGGGCCATTGAGAAGGCCATAATTGGTTCTGTTCTTGGTCTTACACCCTCTAACGATGGTAAGATAATACGCATCAATATACCTCAGCTTACGCAGGAGAGGAGAAAAGAACTCGTCAAGGTTGCCCATAACTTCGGCGAAGAGTGCAGGGTTTCCATTAGAAACATACGCAGGGAGTTTAACGATAAGGCCAGGAAGCTTGAGAAGAACAAGGAAATTTCCCAGGACGAGCAAAAGAAGGCCTGTGAAGATATTCAGTCCATGACCGATTCTTATATCAAGAAGGTAGAAGAGGCCTTTGCAAGAAAAGAGGCCGAGATAATGGAAGTTTAGCGGGTCAGGAGGGGCACGGTGTAATCCACCTCGTCTCTAACCCGAAAGACGTTTTATTGGTTACAAATAATCTCCGTAATGTAGATTCTCCGCATAATTATATAAAAGGCCTTTGTAATATGGTAAAGCTCTCTCACCAACCCCCGCCCCGCCATATAGCCATCATAATGGATGGCAACGGTCGTTGGGCCCGCAAAAGGCTCCTTAACAGGATTAGCGGCCACACAAAAGGCATTGAGGTCGTTAGAGACGTAGTTACCTGTTGCAGGGAGCTTGGCGTCAAGTATCTTACGCTCTATACCTTCTCAAGGGAAAACTGGCAACGCCCTGCCGAGGAAGTGGGCTTTCTCATGCGTCTTCTTGAGAAACATCTCAGAAAGGAAGAAGACCTTTTTATTAAAAACAGGATTCGATTCAGCGCCATCGGCAATATGGCGGAACTACCGGCAAATGTCCGCGCCGCGGTTGAAGACCTCGAGGCCAAGACAGCTTCATTTACCGATATGCACCTTCAGCTCGCCCTCAGCTACAGCGGACGGCATGAGATAATACGTGCAACGAAGATACTTGCGGAAAAGGCGGCCCGCGGCCTGATTAAAGCAGATGATATTACAGAAGAAATCTTCAGCAGGGGTCTTTATACGGCAGGTCTGCCTGATCCCGATCTACTCATCAGGACAAGCGGCGAGAGCAGGATAAGTAACTTCCTCTTATGGCAACTCGCCTATACGGAGATACATATAACCGATGTCCTCTGGCCGGATTTTTCAAGAGAGGACCTGAAGGATGCCATCAGGGATTATCACCGGCGTGAACGGCGCTTCGGCCTTATTAGCGAAAAGGTCGGCGCACTTCTTTAAATATATATCCATGAATCATGTTCTTATTGCCATGAATACCATTTTGCGAAAACACCAGAGGTCATACTGAAAAGGGTAGCTACAGCCTTTTTTCTCATTCCCGCCGTAGTCGCCCTTGTCCTCTATGGCCCGCCTCTCCTCATATTTGTTGTGGTGATGGGCATTACCTTTCTTGCGCTCCTTGAGTACAACAAGATAAGTTCCCTTATCTCCGGCGGCAGAGGCGGCGGAGTCATAACCTCGCTTATCGGCCTCGCTATTCCCATATGCGTCTATCACTCCGGACACGGGTCCCCGGGCGTGCTCTTTGCGGCCGCCTTTTTTGTCTTTTTGTTCTCGGCCCTGCCGGGTGAAAGACACTTCAGGCAGGCGCTCCCCGAGGCGGCGATGAAGACAACGGGACTCGTATACATAAGCCTTCCGTTATCATACTTCATCCTCCTCTCCAACGCCCCGCTTGGAAGGTGGTGGGCACTTTTTTTCCTTATCGTAATCTGGTGTAATGATTCCTTTGCGTATTTTTCCGGCAGGGCCTTTGGACGCCATAAGCTCTGCCCCTCCATAAGCCCGGGTAAAACCGTTGAGGGCGCCATAGGGGGTCTTGCCTCAGGCGTAGTTGCCGCGCTTATCTTCAACGGCTTTACCTGCCTCACCGGTTACGGCGCCGTTATCCTTATCGCTCTTGTCACGGGGGTCCTGGGAATCTTCGGAGACCTCTCCGAGTCTCTCATAAAAAGAGGCGCGGGGGTGAAGGACTCAGGCACCATGGTGCCGGGTCATGGTGGGGTACTTGACAGGATAGACAGCATGTTTTTTTCCCTGCCCGCGATTTATATGCTGGCAATATACTTTAAAATATAGGATACTATAAGCTTGTGTTTTTTCTCCTTTTCGAAGTGGAGGTCTCCTTTTAATGAGTTCAGAGAAGTCTCTTTCCATACTGGGTTCAACGGGTTCCATAGGGTGTAGCACCCTTGATGTGGTACGCGCCAACCCGGAGAGGTTTACAGTAAAGGCCCTATCCGCCGGACGAAATATCAAGCTCCTAAAAGAGCAGATAGAGGAGTTTTCCCCCTCTTACGTATCCGTACTTGACGAAGACGACGCCGCAGGGTTAAAGAGTTTCTTTAACGGCCGGATAGATGTAGGCGCAGGCGAGGAAGGGGCCTCCGTGGCGGCGTCCATGGGGGAAGTCGATTGTGTGGTAGCCGCCATAACAGGCGCGGCCGGGCTTATCCCCACCATGGCCGCCGTTGAGGCCGGTAAGGTAGTAGCCCTTGCCAACAAAGAGACCATGGTGCTTGCCGGCAAGCTTGTGAAGGAGAAGGCGGAAAAATCCGGAGCAGTCATATTGCCCGTTGACAGCGAGCACAGCGCGCTCTTTCAGTCCCTCACAGGTCACAGAAAGACGGATGTGCGCCGTGTTATACTTACTGCATCGGGAGGTCCCTTTTTTAGTGATAAAGATCTGGACCTCAATACCGTCACCCCCGAAGAGGCCCTCAATCATCCGAGATGGTCCATGGGGAAAAAAGTGACCATTGATTCCGCAACCCTTGTAAACAAGGGCCTTGAGGTTATTGAGGCAAGCATGCTCTTTGATCTTCCCCCTGAAAAGATATCCGTCTCCATACATCCGCAGAGCATCGTACACTCCATGGTCGAGTACGTTGACGGCTCCATTATCTCGCAGATGGGAGTTGCCGATATGAAGGGCCCCATAGCCTACGCCCTCGGTTACCCCGAGAGGATATGGGGCGCCATAGCCCCGCTTTCTCTTAACGGGCTCTCACTCGATTTTTTTGCCCCTGATATGGATAGATTCCCATGTCTCGGGCTGGCATATGGAGCGCTCCGCATAGGCGGCACGGCCCCGGCTGTGCTGAACGCCGCCGACGAGGTGGCCGTTGAAAATTTTTTAAATGGCAAGATTAAATTTACCGATATTTTCACCGTTATAGACGGTGTGCTTTCCCGTTTCACATCAAATAAGGTCACTTCCATAGGTGATGTCCTGGCGGCTGATAACGAGGCCAGAACAGGGGCCACTGAAATGATAAAAACCTTGAGGTAATATCAATTATGGTTACAGTAATCTCCTTTGTAATAGTGCTTGGCGTTCTCGTATTTATCCACGAGTTCGGCCATTTCTGTGTTGCGAAATTAAGCGATATCAAGGTGGAAAAATTCTCCCTTGGTTTCGGACCCAAGCTAATAGGTTTTAAAAAAGGCGAGACTGAGTATATGCTGAGTCTACTGCCACTTGGCGGCTATGTAAAGATGATAGGCGAGGCGCCAGGAGAGGAAATATCGGAAGCGGACAGGCAGAGGTCCTTTACGGCGAAGAGCCCGCTGAACAGGGCGGCCATAGTAGCCGCGGGACCTGTGATGAACCTTATCCTCGCCTTTATACTACTTCCGCTCATCTATATCATAGGCATCGAGGTTCCGGCGTATCTCGAAAGGCCTACTGCCGTTGGTTACGTCTTTGCCGGCAGTCCGGCCGAAAAGGCGGGGCTGCAAAAAGGCGATATCATTAAACTCGTAGACGGCAAACACGTATCCACATGGCAGGATTTTATCGCCATAACGGCCATGAACCCTGCAAGCACGCTGAGGCTTACCATATCAAGGGAATCAAAGGTAATTGAGGCAACCGTCAATCCCGAGACTTCGTCAAAGACGGGCGCCGGTACGGTAGGGATACTTCCCCCGATGCGGCCTGTTATCAGCTCCGTCAATAAAGACTACCCCGCTTACAAGGCTGGGCTACGGCCCGGAGATGTCATACTCTCGGTGAACGGGCACGGGATAACTCACTGGCTTGAGCTTGAATCCCTCGTAAGTAAAGACGCGGTGAGCAAAAAATTTACCATAAAAAGGGGTGAGAAGACCTTTGATGTGGATATAATCCCGCGTGCGGCCAGTGACGGCAAAAAGTTTCTTATCGGTGTCTCACGCGAGGAAGAACGGGCCCTTAAAAAATACGGCGTCGGTGAATCCATCTCAAAAGGCATCTCTTCATCGTGGGAGATGACGGAAAAGCTCTTTATCGTCATAAAGGGCCTTATCGTGGGGCAGTACTCCCTGAAGACCCTTGGCGGACCTATTATGATAGCCCAGGTGGCGGGAAGGGCCGCCCATGAGGGACTATCCGATATACTCTCTCTTGTGGCATTTCTCAGCCTTCAGCTCGGCATAATAAACCTCTTTCCCATACCTGTGCTTGACGGCGGCCATATCATGTTTCTTGCCGTGGAAAGCATAAAAGGAAAACCCCTTAGCGACAGGTTCATGGGAGTGGCCCAGCAGATAGGTATCGCCCTTATCATAAGCCTCATGGTGCTCGTCACCTATAACGATATATTCCGTATCTTCAGCTGAGGTCTTCCCGGAAGATGTATCTCTTGACCTCATTAATGGGATTTTTTCTATGATTCTCGCTATCGATACATCGGGACGATCGGGAAGCATCGCCCTTGTGGATAAGGGAAAGCTCGTAGCGGAACGAATAGTCGCCGACGCCGGGCCTCATGCCCGCTGGCTCCTCGGTAATATTGTCGATACATGTACCTCAAGCGGCATACCCCCAGGTGAGATAGACCTATTTGCCGTGGCCGTGGGGCCGGGCTCGTTTACAGGGCTACGCATCGGTCTTACGACCATTAAGGGGCTGGCCTGGTCCATGGGAAAACCCGTTGTACCTGTCTCCACACTTAAGGCCCTTGCCATGAACGCCTCTACGGCAGGCGTGCCCGTCTGCCCCGTACTGGACGCCAGAAAATCCGAAGTCTACACCGCACTTTATGCCTTTAAGGACGGTTTGATAGAGACCCTTATGGAGCCTGTCTCCACGCGCCCCGAGTTTCTTTTAGAGGGCCTTCGTAAGGTCTATCCTGAGCCCGGGGCCATTATCTTCCTCGGGACGGGACTTGATATATATGGCGAACTAATCTCTACGGGTAGAAGGGGCGCGGTCCTGGCCCCGGAGCCGCTCTGGTTTGTGAGGGCATCCAATATCGCCGCTCTTGGGTCCACGAAAGACTCCTGCTCTTGTTCGGCCACGGAGCTGGTCCCTTTTTATCTTCGAAAATCAGAGGCCGAGATTAGAAGAAAGACCCGCCTTAACGGCTAAGACGCCACTGTCATGTTGACAACTCTATTCTTGTAAGTTATTATATTAAATCCGGTTAATACCCAAGTAGAAGGTTTTAATCCGCTTTTTAATTCCCATTCTCTATACGGGAGTTTTGGCTTTATTATTACTTGATCATAAGGAGATGCCATGTTGGAGCAGACGGAGCTTGTTGAGAGACTTCTGGAAGAGAACGAGGCCTTCAAAAAAGCCTATACCGAACACAAGGACTTTAAGCGGCGTGTAGGAGAGCTTGAAAAAAAAGGTATTTTAAACGCCGAAGAGAGGCTTGAAGAGAAGAGGCTCAAGAAGCTTAAGCTTGCCCTCAAGGATGATATGGAAAAAATCCTACTTGCCGCCGCGGAAGGCTAAACCGCGGGAGCCGGTTTTTTCCGGCAATTGAATCAATATTGTCCCTCCTTTAATGGACCGTTGCCTTGATAAGTAAGCGCATAGGGAGGGGGTTAAGACCGGTCTATAAAGAGAGACCCTCACCGGGGGTCCGGAGGATAGTCGGAAAATATGACAGATAGAAGTGACAGGATTAAAAAAGGTCTCGAAAGGGTACCCCACAGGGCGCTTATGTACGCCACGGGCTTGCCTAAAAAGGAGATGAAAAAACCCTTCATAGGCGTGGCTTCGAGTTTTACGGATCTCATCCCCGGGCATATCGGCATGAGAGACCTTGAGCGTTTTATTGAAAAGGGTATTCACACCGGCGGCGGTTATCCCTTTATCTTCGGCCTGCCGGGTGTCTGCGACGGCATCGCCATGGGCCATAAGGGCATGCACTATTCCCTTCCCATACGTGAACTTATCGCCGACCTCGTAGAGAGCGTCGCAGAGGGACATGCCCTTGACGGCCTTGTATTTCTTACCAACTGCGACAAAATCAGCCCCGGTATGCTCATGGCCGCGGCGCGTCTTAACATCCCCTCGATAGTCGTCTCGGCAGGGCCCATGATGACGGGGCGGTACAGGGGCAAAAAGCTCTCCCTCATTCGCAATACCTTCGAGGCCATGGGCCGCTTCAAGAACGGCGAGATAGACGCAAAAGAACTCGAAGCCTGTGAGATGGGCGCATGTCCCGGAGCTGGAAGCTGTCAGGGCCTTTATACGGCCAATACCATGAATTGCCTTACCGAGGCCATGGGCATGAGCCTTCCCTGGTGCGGAACGGCCATGGCCGGTTCAGCGGAAAAAAGAAGAATCGCCTTTGATAGCGGCGTAAAAATAGTGGAGCTGGTGCAAAAGAAAGTGACGCCTCGAAAGATTATGACAAAGGCCGCCTTTGAGAACGCCATAAGGGTAGACCTTGCCCTTGGCGGCTCATCAAACACGGTGCTTCATCTTCTTGCTATCGCCCACGAGGCAGGGGTGGAGCTACCCCTTGAGCTCTTTGACACCATAAGCAAGTGCACGCCCCATATCGCCTCACTGGAGCCTGTAGGCGATTATTACATGGAGGACCTGCACTGGGCAGGCGGCATAACGGCGGTACTCTCAAGGCTGAAGGATTCTCTGAAAGACAACCCCACGGTCTCGGGTAAACGTATAAAGGCCATCGCCGCTGCATGTGATTACATCGACGATAACGTGCTTCGTCCCCTTAAGAGGCCCTATCACAAAGAGGGCGGCATAGCCATATTAAAGGGCAACCTCGCCCCCCTTGGGGCCGTTGTAAAGCAATCGGGAGTAAGTAGCGCAATGATGCGTTTTTCCGGAAGGGCCCGTGTATTTGACTCTGAAGAGAAGGCCATGAAGGCCATACTTAAAAAAGATATAAAAAAGGGCGATTGCGTGGTTATCCGGTATGAGGGGCCAAAAGGCGGCCCCGGTATGCGCGAGATGCTCTCTCCCACGGCCACTCTCATGGGCATGGGCCTTGGAGACTCCGTGGCGCTTATTACGGACGGGAGGTTCTCCGGCGGCACACGCGGACCATGCGTGGGGCATATCTCCCCTGAGGCCATGGAGGGCGGCCCAATAGCCCTGATAAAAGAGGGTGACCTCATAGAGATGGATATCCATAAGAGAACACTGAATCTAAGGGTAGCGCCAGGTGACCTTGAGCTTAGGCGCAAGGCCTGGAAGGCCCCTGCACCGAAGATAAAGTCGGGCTGGCTAAGTAGATACGCCCGTAACGTCACCTCCGCCAACACGGGCGCCGTCCAGAAGTAGGGGCATAATCGGGGCGAATGGGGTAAATCGGAGTGCACAATTTGGAATTGCTAAATAGGGGCGCATAACGGGTGCCTCGAAAGAGCCTTGATAGCGTGGGATAATCATTGGCAGACCCCTTGAAAAATAGTGGGGCATAATCAAGGGTATAGTTGAGGCGCAATGAGCAGGCTATGGCCGATCAAGGCCTCCGGCGCGTAAGTCTAAAGGTTTAAAAGAAATTGATAACCAGGCGCTATGATTATGATAAAGTCACGGGGAGTGATATTAATGAATCCGGGCTTTTTTATTACCATGGAGAGGTTTAAAGGGATATGACAAAAAACAAGACGATTACAGGCGCCCAGATATTAATCGAGTCTCTTAAAAAAGAAGGCGTGGATACTATCTTCGGTTTTCCCGGCGGCGCGGTCCTGCCTGTATACGACGAGCTCTACGACGCGCCACTCGAGCATGTACTGGTCCGCCATGAGCAGGGGGCCGTGCATATGGCCGACGGCTACGCAAGGGTATCCGGTAAAGCCGGTGTCGTCCTTGTAACCTCGGGCCCGGGCGCCACAAATACGGTTACGGGTATCGCCACGGCATATATGGACTCAATACCCATGGTAGTCTTCAGCGGACAGGTCCCCTCTGCCCTCATAGGTAACGACGCCTTTCAGGAGGCCGATATCGTTGGCATCACAAGGCCCTGTACAAAGCATAATTACCTGGTAAAGGACATAAAAGACCTTGCCACAATCATCAAAGAGGCCTTTTTTATCGCTACCACCGGTAGGCCCGGCCCTGTGCTTGTGGATATCCCCAAAGATATCTTTACTGCAAAGACCGTCTTTGAGTACCCTGAAAAAGTGAACATACCCAGTTATCAGCCCACCTACAAAGGGCACCCGGGGCAGGTTAAAAAGGCCATTGATTTTATCCTGAAATCCAAGCGGCCCGTTATATACGCCGGGGGCGGAGTGCTTCTCTCAAACGCCGCGAAGGAGCTTACGAAATTCGCGGAAAAACTCGCTATCCCCACTACTACAACGCTCATGGGCCTTGGTGGTTTTCCCGGCACACACCCCCTCTTTCTCGGCATGCTCGGCATGCACGGCACTTATGCCGCCAATATGGCCGTAACGGACTCGGATTGCCTTATCGCAATAGGTTCGCGTTTTGACGACCGTGTTACGGGTAAGATCGCCGAGTTCGCCCCTTACGCGGGCGTGGTGCATATCGACATAGACCCCACCTCCATAAGTAAAAACGTAAAGGTGGATATACCCATAGTGGGCGATGTGAAGAAGGTGCTCGGTGATATGCTCAAGGCCCTGCCGAAGGCCGCTGAGCTAAAAAAATTCAAGGCTAATATCTCTCCATGGAACGCGGAGATTGAAAAGTGGAAGGCCGAGCATGGCCTTACCTACGACAGGACACCTGGAGAGAGAATAAAACCCCAGTATGTAGTGGAAAAACTCTATGAGGCCACAAAAGGCGATGCCATAATCACCACAGAGGTAGGGCAGAACCAGATGTGGGCCGCCCAGTTTTTCAAGTTTGACAGACCGCGCACATTCCTCACATCAGGGGGACTCGGGACCATGGGCTACGGCTTTCCCGCGGCCATAGGCGCCCAGATCGCCTTGCCTGGAAAAACCGTTATAGATATCGCCGGTGACGGCTCCATACAGATGAATATCCAGGAAATCGCCACTGCCGTTCAGTACAGGCTCCCCGTAATAGTTGCCATACTAAACAATATGGTCCTTGGCATGGTAAGGCAATGGCAGGAACTTTTCTATGACAAGAGATACTCGCATACCTGTATGTCCGTTGCCCCGGATTACGTTAAACTCGCGGAGGCTTACGGGGCGGCCGGCTTCAAGGTTACGGATAGGGAAGATGTGACTCCCGTGATCAAGAAGGCCCTTAAGATAAAAGACAGGCCTATTATCATAGATTTTCGCGTCGAGCCTTTTGAGGGTGTATACCCCATGGTGCCGGCAGGTCAACCCATTAACAAGATGCTCCTTGTATAGTCTCCAATGACAATGTATATTTAGACTGGAGGATAGATTGCGCCATACTATTTCCGTACTTGTTACAAATGAATTTGGTGTCTTATCAAGGATATCGGGACTTTTCTCTGGAAGGGGTTTTAATATCGAGTCCCTTACCGTGGCCGAGACAATGGACGCCGCTGTATCGCGAATGACCATTATAACGAGGGGCAATGACAAGGTCCTTGAGCAGATTACCAAACAGCTCAATAAACTGATAAGCGTTATAAAGGTCCATGATTTTACCGCTGAAGATCATATCGAGAGAGAGCTTGCCCTTATAAAGGTCTCCTCAAAGGGAGAGAATAGGGCTGAGATACTGAGCATTGTAGAGATATTCAGGGGGAGAATCGTAGATATCAGCCAGAAAAGCTACACTATAGAGATAACCGGAGGCCCGGAAAAGATAAAGGCTATTACGGATCTATTGCAACCATTCGGCATAAAGGAGATAGCCCGTACGGGAAGTCTCGTTATAGCCAGAACCCCAAAACAAAAATAAAGTCATTCCTCATCTTACGGCAGGGCCGACCTTTGGATCTTAAGGTCAGGTTGCCATGATGGGATTTGATTAAAAAGAGGAGGTTTTTTTAGATGAAGGTTTTTTACGACAAAGACGCGGAACTGGGACTTATTAGAGGAAAAAATGTAGCCATCATAGGTTTTGGCAGTCAGGGCCATGCACATGCCCAGAATCTTACCGATAGCGGCGTAAACGTAGTAGTGGGGCTTAGAAAAGACGGCGGCTCCTGGGGTAAGGCCGTTAACGCAGGGCTTACCGTAAAAGAGGTGCCCGAGGCCGTAAAGGGCGCCGATGTTATTATGATACTTACACCCGATGAGTCTCAGGGCGACCTCTACAAGTGCGCGATAGCCCCAAACCTCAAAAAAGGCGCCTATCTCGCCTTTGCCCATGGCTTTAACATACACTTCGGGCAGATAGTCCCGCCCGCCGATGTAAACGTTTTCATGGTAGCCCCAAAAGGGCCGGGCCATCTTGTTCGCCACGAGTACACAAAGGGCGGCGGTGTGCCAACCCTTGTGGCCGTACATCAGGACCCTTCTGGAGACACGCTGGCCGTGGGCCTTGCCTATGCCTCGGCCAACGGCGGCGGCCGAGCCGGCATCATACAGACTACATTCAAATGCGAGACCGAGACAGACCTCTTCGGTGAGCAGGCCGTACTCTGCGGCGGCATCAGCGCCCTTATAACAGCCGGCTTCGAGACCCTCACAGAGGCGGGTTTCCCGCCTGAGATGGCATACTTCGAGTGCCTCCACGAGACAAAGCTCATAGTGGACCTCATCTACGAGGGCGGTATCTCCAATATGAGATATTCCATCAGCAATACGGCCAAATACGGCGATATGACGCGCGGGCCCCGTCTCATTACGGACGAGACAAAGAAAGAGATGAAGAAGATTCTCGATGAGATTCAGTCCGGCGCCTTTGCAAGGGAATGGATGCTTGAGAACAAGGTAAATAAACCCGTTTTCAACGCACTCAGCAAACGCGGCGAAAACCACGCGATCGAGGCCGTTGGTGAAAAACTCCGCGCCATGATGCCATGGCTCGCCAAGGGTAAGATAGTCGATAAGGCAAAGAATTAATCCTTCTTCCAATATGAAAAGCACTGCGGGAGAAGACAAGAACGGGAGCCCATATAGAGACGGCCTGAAGATGCCTCTGGCCGTAGAGGGCTACCCTTTCATGCTCATAGCCCTGGTCGTTACCGTTGTTGTCTTCTCGATCTCGCGCTCATGGATTTTAGGGGCCATCTTCTTTGCGATTTTCATCTTCGTGGTGGCCTTTTTCAGAGACCCGAGAAGAGAGATTCCTTCTGACCCCGGCTCTATAGTAAGCCCTGCCGACGGACGGGTTATAATTGTAAAGCAGGTCTTTGATGAGCGCTTTACAGGAAAAGAGACCATAAAGATAAGTATCTTCATGAACCTCTTTAATGTTCATGTCAACAGGGCCCCGGCCTCGGGACGCGTGCAAAAGGTTGTCTATAACCCGGGAAAATTTTTCTCCGCCAACCTCGATAAGGCCAGCCTCGTAAACGAACAGAACGCCGTTATAGCAACGGGCCCCGACGGTCAGGTCTTTGTCTTTAATCAGATAGCCGGACTTGTGGCAAGACGCATTGTATGCCGGCTTAAGGCCGGTATGGACATATCAAAAGGCAGGCGCTTCGGGCTTATAAGATTCGGCTCAAGGCTTGACGTATATCTTCCCGTTGGTTCGCGTATTACCGTTAAGGTCGGTGATAAGGTGAGCGCGGGCACTTCAATATTAGGGTACTGGTCATGAGAGACAGAGAACTCAGAAAGCCCTTAAAGGGCAGGGGACTTAAACGGGAGAACCTTAAAAAAGGGATTTTTCTCCTTCCCAACCTTCTTACAAGCATGAGCCTCCTTGGCGGCTTTTACGCCATAATGGCCTGCATTGACGGTAAATTCGACCATGCCGCCATCGCCATACTAATATCCGCAGTCATTGACGGCCTTGACGGCAGGATAGCGAGGCTTACGCACACAAGCAGTAAATTCGGGGCGGAGTACGATTCCCTTGCCGACCTCGTGGCCTTTGGGCTTGCTCCCGGTGTCCTTATATTCACCTGGGCACTCCGTCCATTTGGTCGCTACGGCTGGCTCGCGGCCTTTCTATATGTCGTCTGCGGGGCCCTTAGGCTGGCGCGTTTCAATGTGCAGATTTCAACGGTAGAGAGCAAGCGTTTTAACGGCCTGCCCATACCGGCGGCCGCGGCACTTGTGGCCTCTACGGTCCTGCTTTTTTTCAGCATAGGCAAAGGTCAGGAGATGGCAAAGCATATTACTGTGCTTCTACTTGTATATATGCTCGCATTCCTTATGATTAGCAATATAAAGTTTTATAGTTTTAAAGAACTTAACTTGAAGCGCAGGATGCCCTTCAGTCTCCTCGTGGGCCTTATATTTCTAATGATTGTAATAGCGGCCGAGCCGCCTCTTACGCTCTTTATCCTCTTTTTAGCCTACGCGGCCTCGGGTCCCGTGGTATGGCTTATTGAAAAAAGAAAAAATGCCCGTACAGGGGCTACCGCCCATGAGAGGAGTGAGGAGAACATCACTCACAATACATGAGGGAAAATATTAAGATGGATACCGTAAAAATACTGGATACAACACTTCGCGACGGCGAGCAGTCTCCCGGCGCTTCCATGAACGTAGATGAAAAACTAATCGTCGCGCGTCAGCTCGCAAAGCTCGGCGTGGATGTAATTGAGGCGGGTTTCGCCTATAGCTCACCTGGAGACTTCGAGTCCATACGGGCCATAGCCGGTGAGGTAGAGGGCCCTGTCATAAGCTCACTTGCGCGCGCAAAACCCGAAGACGTGGACCGCGCCGCCGAGGCCCTTAAAGGCGCGCCAAAGGTGCGCATACATACCTTTATCTCAACCTCTGACATTCACCTGAAGTATCAGTTCAAGATGAGCAAAAAAGAGGCCCTTAAGAGGGCCGTAGAGATGGTGGAGAGGGCAAGAGGTTATGTCGAAGATGTGGAGTTCTCTCCCATGGACGCCTCACGAAGCGACCCCGAGTACCTTTACGAGGTCCTCTCGGCCGTAATCAAGGCAGGCGCAACTACGCTCAACATACCCGATACCGTGGGCTATGCACTGCCCGATGTATTCGGCGGCCTTATAGGGGGTATTAAAAAGAACGTCTCCGATATAGATAAGGCCGTTATCTCCGTTCACTGCCATAACGACCTCGGTCTTGCCACGGCCAACTCCCTGTCTGCCGTTATAAACGGCGCGAGACAGCTTGAATGTACGATAAACGGCATAGGAGAGCGCGCCGGTAACGCCTCTCTTGAAGAGCTTGTTATGATAATAAAGACCCATGGCGAGTCGCTCGGCCTTGGCACCAATATAAACACGGAGCAGATATACCCCTCATCACGGCTGGTAAGCGGTATTACGGGAATATCCATTCAGCCCAACAAGGCAATAGTCGGTGAGAACGCCTTTGCTCACGAGTCGGGCATCCATCAGGACGGCCTCCTGAAAGAAAAGAGCACCTATGAGATTATGAGGCCCGAGACCGTGGGGCTTGCACGCTCTACTCTCGTAATGGGAAAGCACTCTGGAAGGCACGCCTTTGAGACTCGTATCAACGAATTGGGCTATGAGATAAGCTCCGATGACCTGCAGAAGGCCTTTGAGAGGTTCAAGCTCGTTGCCGATAAGAAAAAAGAGGTCTTTGACGAAGACATCGAGGCCATCGTGCAGGACGAGATCCTGAGGATGGACAATATCGAAGAGTTCAAGCTCCTCTCCCTTGATGTGAGAAGCGGCACCGAGACCCATCCACTGGCATCAGTAGAGATGGAGGTCCATGGCCGTAAGGTCTCCGAGTCCGTTGCCGGTGACGGCCCCGTTGACGCGGCCTACAGGACCATCAAGAAAATCACCAATACAAGGAGCAAACTCCTTAAATACTCTGTAAACGCCATTACAGGCGGCACCGATGCACAGGGCGAGGTAACGGTGCGCCTCGAAGAGGGTGACTGCATCGCCCTTGGTCAGGGCGCACATACGGACATTATAGTGGCGAGCGCCAAGGCATACATTAACGCCCTTAACAGGCTCGAATACCGAAAACGCCATAAGCGCGAGGGCATCATCTAAACCCGGGCTCTTGGGCGTATATAAAGAGAGTTGGGCGTATAGAAAAAGACAGGCTCTTGGGCGTATATAAAGAGAGTTGGACGCATAACAAAAGGGCGGGCTCTTGAGCGTATATAAAGAGAGTTGGACGTACTCTTAACCAACCCATTCAATAATTTATATATAACCGTAAAATCAGAGGTTTACATATGGCTTCCATGACAATAACCGAAAAAATTCTCGCTTCTCACGCAGGCTCTAAAGTTGTCGAGCCAGGCGAGCTTATTAACGCAAAGGTAGACATCGCCCTTGGTAACGACATTACGGCCCCCATAGCCATAAGGGGCTTTGAGGGCACTGGCGCGAAGAAGGTCTTTAATAGAAACAGAGTGGTCCTTGTCCCGGACCACTTTACCCCTAATAAAGACATCAAATCCGCCGAGCAGGTAAAGGTCCTCCGTGAGTTTGCTAAAAAACATCACCTCAGCCACTACTACGAGGGCGGAGATGTTGGCGTGGAGCACGCGCTACTGCCTGAGCGCGGCGTAGTCGTGCCCGGCGACCTTGTCATCGGCGCGGACTCCCATACCTGCACCTACGGCGGTCTCGGGGCCTTTTCCACGGGAGTGGGCTCAACAGACCTTGCCGCTGTCATGATTACAGGTGAGCTCTGGTTCAAGGTCCCGGAATCCATGAAGTTCGTCTTTCACGGCAGGCTCCGTAAATGGGTTACGGGAAAAGACCTTATCCTTCATGTTATAGGTAAAATCGGTGTAGACGGCGCCCTTTACAAGGCCATGGAGTTTTGCGGTAATACCATAAACCGCCTATCCATGGAGAGCAGGCTCTCCATGTGTAATATGGCCATTGAGGCAGGCGCTAAAAACGGTATAATCGCCCCTGACGAGATTACTGAAAAATATGTAAAGACCCGGGCGGAGCGGCGCTACAAGTTCTACGCCAGCGACGTGGACGCAAGATACTCCGATATAATAGAGATTGATACAAAGTCCATAGAGCCGCAGGTGGCACTGCCCTCCTTACCAGAGAACACTAAGAACGTGAGCGAGCTTGGCCGCATCACCATAGACCAGAGCATAATCGGCTCGTGCACTAACGGCCGTATAGAAGACCTGGAGGTGGCGGCAAAGATTCTGAAGGGTAAAAAAGTAGCCCCCTATGTAAGGCTCATAATACTCCCCGCAACTCCAATGATATACAAAGAGGCCCTCAAAAGGGGATACTTTCAGATATTTACAGAGGCCGGGGCGATTATCAGCCCTCCCACATGCGGGCCCTGTCTCGGCGGACATATGGGCATACTCGCCGCCGGGGAGCGCGCCATATCCACTACAAACAGAAACTTCGTGGGCCGTATGGGAGACCCGAAGAGCGAGGTATTCCTCTCTAACCCCGCTGTAGCCGCGGCATCGGCCATAAAAGGCTATATCGCGCACCCTGACGAGGTAATGGGCAAAAAAAAGGCCGCCTGAAGGGGGGGTAATTGTACCCCGTTGCAGGGCGTCTCAGATGGGGCGGATTTATAAGAAGCGTGCTCTTACAAAGTTTAATTGAGGACGGCTCTTTTTTGGGGGCTCTTGGGGGAGTAAGCACGGTTACAGGACTTTAAGAAAAAAAGCTTATGCCGGGGATTCAGGGGTTACATGAGAGATCGCGGCAATGTTAGAAAAAAATCCCGCACCCTTAACTTCGATTTAATCGCGCCTTTTTATGACCTCGGCATATGGTTAGTCGCCCTTTTTCTCGGTGGTGAAAAGAGGCTGAGAGAGGAGTTTTTAAAAGAGGCCATGCCCCTTGAGGGTAAAAAAACAATCGAGCTCTTTGCCGGTACGGCAACGCTCTCGCTTATGGCCTCCAAGTACGGCGCCCGCTCTGTAGCAACGGATTTAAGCGCCCCCATGTTGAGGGTGGCCGCTGTAAAATCAAAAAAACAGGGTCTGCCACTTGGCCTTGTAAGGAGCGATTCAGCTTGTCTGCCTTTTCGTGATGGATCTTTTCAACTCGTCCTTATCTCAATGGGACTACACGAAGTAGATGCGAAAAAGGCAGAGGCCGCTATCTCTGAGACGGCCCGTCTCCTCGAACGTGGGGGCCGTATTGTTATAGAAGACTATCATAACGCCACAGGTTTTACAGGCTTCATGGAGCGGTTCTTTTTTATGTTTACAGAAGGTAATGAGGTCAGGGAGTGGTTAAACTCCGATATACAGGGTGTATTGAGGTCCAGGGGGTTTAAGAATTTTAGAAGAAAATTTATTCATAAGGGGCTCTTACAGCTTATTACAGCCGAAAAGACTTGAGACCTTCTGCTTTCTTTTGGAAAAAAGAAAGCTTGGCAAAGAAAACCAATAGGGGATCGGTAGGGCCACTAACGTCACTTGTGGCTACCCTTGGATACTACCGTTGCCATGGCAAGAAAACCAATATGTGGCGGGCCTCAAAACAGAGACAGAAAAGGAGCGATCAATGAAGTTCAGGGGCAAGGTCTGGAGATACGGATCTGACATAGACACGGACAGGATAATCCCGGCGAGGTATCTCAATACCTCGGACCCGGCGGAGCTTGCCACGCACTGCATGGAAGATGAGGACGCGGCCTTCAGCTCAGAGGTAAAAAAAGGTGATATCATCCTTGCGGCAAAGAACTTCGGATGCGGCTCATCAAGGGAACACGCCCCCATTGCCATTAAGGCGAGCGGCGTCTCCTGTGTCATTGCCGAGAGTTTCGCGAGAATCTTTTTTAGAAATTCCTATAACATGGGGCTTCCAATACTCGAATCAGCAGAGGCGCACGCCGCCTCGAAAAAGGGCGATATCCTTGAGGTAGATATGGATAAGGGTATCATACGTAATATAACGAGAAAAAAAAGCTTCACGGCTTCACCCGTGCCTCCTTTCATGCAGGAGCTTTTAAAGTGCGGCGGGCTGCTTAAATCAATCAAAAAGAAGAAAAGGGGATAGAAAGATGAGAGAGGGAACAAGAAGCAGGATAATAGCAAGTGACAAACTTCATATAGAGAACAAAACCCTCTTTGTGGATCTGAGGGAGAACAGCAGAGGAAAGTTCATGCAGATAGCCGAACTTTCCAATGATAGAAAAAGCACCGTTGTCGTGCCTCTAAGCGGGCTTGAAGTCTTTATCGAGTCCCTGCAAAAGATATCTTCAAGCGACGGTGATGACCTGTAAGCATGAAGTGATGTTCAATTAATATACAACCCGGGAGATTATATTGTGAAGAGGTTTTCAGTTGCTGTGCTTAAAGGGGACGGTATCGGGCCAGAGATTGTCGATGAGGCCCTTAAGACCCTTAAAGTCATAGGCAAAAAGTTTAATGTCTTCTGGACTATCGTCGAGGCGCCCGTAGGCGGGGCATCCATTGACGAGTTCGGCATACCCCTTACCGACGATGCCCTGAACCTTGCTTTCAGGAGCGATGCCGTACTCCTCGGGGCCGTTGGCGGGCCAAAGTGGGAAGGCCTTGATTACGCCGTTAGGCCCGAGAGGGCCCTCTTGAAGCTACGTAAAGAGCTCGCCCTCTTTGCCAATCTTAGACCAACAAAAATATACGACTCCCTTATAGACGCATCATCGCTGAAGGCCGATTATATAAAGGGGGTTGATATTCTTGTGGTCAGGGAGCTTACAGGCGGCCTTTATTTCGGCGAGCCCCGTGGTGTGGAAACCCTTGACGATGGAAGAGAAAAGGGCATTAACACCATGAGTTATACCACGGATGAGATTGAGCGCATAGCCGTGGTGGCCTTTGAGGTTGCCATGCTTCGAAATAAAAAAGTCGTCAGTGTTGATAAGGCCAATGTCCTTGAATCAACTGAGCTATGGAGAAAGGTCGTAACAGAGGTAGGAAAAGAGTATCCCGAGGTGGAGCTCTCACATATGTACGTTGACAACTGCGCCATGCAACTCGTTCGAAACCCCAAGCAGTTTGACGTTATTGTTACGGAAAATACCTTTGGAGACATCCTCTCCGATGAGGCCTCCATGCTCACGGGCTCCATAGGGCTTATCCCTTCGGCCTCGCTGGGCCCTATCAGGAACCGATCCATGTATGAGCCCATTCACGGCTCCGCACCTGATATCGCGGGTCAGAATAAGGCAAACCCCCTTGCCACCATACTCTCATGCGCTATGATGATGAGGTATTCATTTAATATGGAAGAGCCTGCAACGGCCATAGAAGAGTGCGTTCAGCGCGTGCTTGAAGCGGGTTTCAGGACGGCAGATATATTTGATTCCTCCAAGACAGGTACAAAACTTGTATCCTGCTCCGAGATGGGAGACGCCGTTGTTGCGGAATTAAACAAGGTCGGCGGTGAGCCGCCTGAGCCCGAAAACATTACGGCCCCAGGTGATGATAAAGAAGATCAACCGGCAAAACTAAAGGCAAAGACCCTTGATTGAGTTAGGGGTTCAGTCTTCTTAAGAAAAAAAGCCCACCTTTTAATTAAGGTGGGCTTTTTTATTATCGTCCTGAATGTTCTCCCTTCTAAGCCATCTCTTCAGTATCAGTATGGCCCCACGCTTATCAAGGGGCTCGTTGCCGTTGCCGCACCATGGGTCCTGTGTGCACGAGGGACATGATACCTCGCAGGGACATTCCTCCATGAGTTTCAATGTCGATTCGAACCATGACTCCACAAAGTGAAAGCCCCGTTCCGTTAGCCCTACGCCGCCCTCATGTCCGTCGTATATGAATATGGCCGCCGCCCCGAGCTCCTCGTTAAAGGGGTAGCTGATGCCCCCGAGATCCATACGGTCGCAGAGCGCGTACAGGGGAAGCGTAGCTATGGCCGAGTGCTCAAGGGCGTGTAGCGCGCCTCCTGTGCTGAATCCCTTTTCTCGCACCTCTTCGAGGATATCTTCATCTACCTCCATCCAGATACCCTTTGTAGTAAATATCGTTGGAGGTAGATCCAAGGGGAACTCGCCGAGGTTCACCTCCGTTGATATCTCCTTTCGCCTGTAACCCGTTACTTTTTCCTTTACACGGAGCCGGCCGTGAAATAGCTGAAGAGACTTCATGTACTTTCGGATGTCAATGGAAATTATCTTTGTTTCTTCATGTGTTATGGCAGTTGTATGATAATAGATATCATCAGCTTGAGTAACGGTTACCTCACAATTACCTGTATCAAGTTTTTTTACTCTATAGAGCGCGCCGCCGTGCATGTAAACGGCCCCCGGGTGAAGGTCGTGAAAGACCCGCTTCGAGCCCGACTCGCCGATAAGTTTTCCGGACTCGTTAATAATGCGGTATACGGCCCCGGAGGCGCGTATGGATATCTCTCTCTGGGGGTTTCTCGTTCTGGGGTACCAGATATCGCCCTTTTCCCAGTACCGCACCTTGCCTTCTTTCTGCAGAGAGTCAAGGAGGTTCCTGTGCCCGGGTATATCATAGACGGTATCCGTTGATTTTAAGATGGTCTCAGAGGCGGCGCATTGGAGATGGGGCTTTAATATTACGGGATTTTCCATATCCAGGACAGCCGCCTCCACGCTTCTCCTGAAAAAATCCTCGGGATAGCGCATGAAGTACTGGTCAAGGGCGTCTTCCATGGCAATGAGCGCTATGAGCGAGTCTTTTCCACTCCTTCCGGCCCTGCCGCCCCTTTGCCACGTGGAGTTAATGGTCCCGGGGTAGCCAACGAGTATGCAGACATCAAGCCCGCCGATATCCACGCCAAGTTCAAGGGCGCTTGTGGTGATTACGCCCTGTAGCTCTCCTGAAAAGAGTTTCTTTTCTATTAAACGCCGCTCTTCAGGGAGAAAACCCGCCCGATAAGCGGATATTTTTTCCCGTAACTGAGGTGCGCCCTGAATGACCCATGAGTGCAAGAGCTCCGTAATTTTGCGGGCCTTTGTAAAGGCGATGGTGCGAAAACCACTTGCAAGAGAGAGGGTAAAGAGCTTTGTGGCAATTGTATAGGGGCTCTGCCCCGAGGCGGGGTTGATGAAGAGAAAATTACGTTTTCCAGAAGGCGCCCCGTTTTTATCTATAAGCTCATAAGGAAGGCCCGTAAGCATTGTTGCAAGCTCCACGGCGTTGGCGATGGTGGCGGAGCAGCATATGAACTGCGGCCTTACCCCGTAGTGATGTAGAATCCTCAGTAATCTTCTAAAGACGTTTGCCACGTGAGAGCCGAATACGCCGCGGTAGGTGTGTACCTCGTCTATGACAACGTACCTCAGTCTCTTGAAAAACGCCTCCCACTGCTGATGATAGGCGTTCATGGAAAGGTGTATCATATCGGGGTTTGTAAGGAGCAGGGCAGGGGGGTTCTCACGTATTTTTTTTCTCCTGTACGAGGTGGTGTCGCCGTCGTATATCTCCGAGATACCCACGGGACGGCCCCTTTTTTTTGCGCCTTTCGTGCCGCCTTGAGGCTCACCTGCCATGCCTTTTGCAACCTCCCTGAAGGCCCTCTGCTGGTCATGTAGGAGGCCTTTAAGGGGTGAGATGTAAAGTGCGGTGGCGGATGGGTCGTCATGTAAGGCCTGCAGTATGGGTATCTGGTAGATAAGGGATTTTCCGCTTGCCGTTGGGGTCATTAAAACGATATTACCCCCGGCAAGGAGGGCTGAAATGCCCTCGGATTGATGAATATAGGGCTCCTTTAGGCCCTTTTTAGCAAGTTTTTCTATTATTGATTTTGAGATACCCTCGGGCCATGAACCAGATATAATACGCCGCGCACTAATGACCTCATGGTGAGCCACATCGTTAAAATTACGGCTCTTTTTTATCTCTTCTGTAAATGTCTTTATATCCATTTCTATATGACCTCGTGAAAAATATAACATGTTTAAACTATCTTTGCACGGTGGAGACCTGTCTCTGCTCTGTATGAGAAAAGACGGGCTTCTCTTTAAAAAAATCAGAAACTGACCTTCAACCTGCCCTTTTCAGGGTATTGACGCGCCCTGACGATTTATGATATAAAAAATGTAAGTATTTAAATTAGCGGCTTTTTTAGCCTTTTCCTTTTTTTTCTCAAGTTTAGAGGGGAAGGGATACATGTTATTTGCGGCTAAAGTTTTATTACGTTTTTGAAATCTTTTAAGGGAGAAGTGCACCATGAAATTTTTCATCTGTCTGCTTTTGCAATTTTTTATATTTATGCCCGTTGTAGGTTTTGCCTCAAATGGGGGGATAAACCCCGTTACGCAGGATAAAGAAAAAGTAAAGATTACCGATGCCCAAAAGACCGGGGTTATAAAGACCTACGGCAAACTTCCCCTGTATTTTATAGAGAACAGGGGACAGGTGGCCGGGCAGGTAAGTTTTTATGAGCGCGGCGCCGGGCACGCGACTTTCTTTACCAATAAAGGCGTGGTACTTTCCTTTACCAAGAGTGAGGGGAAAGAAGATACGGCCTCTTTTAATAAAAATATTCTTGGCCTTGAGAAGGAAAAGTCCGCAAAGGCGACCACCGAGTCCGTCTCCCTTTCTTTTGTGGGAGCCAATAAAAAAGCCAGGATAACCGCCAACGATAAAAAAACCGGCCATGTAAATTACTTTGTGGGCAACGATAAGTCAAAGTGGCGGAGCAATATTCCTACCTACGGGGCCGTTACATACAAGGACGTCTACAAAAATATCGATGTAAAATTCTACGGCAATAACAAGAATATCGAACATGACGTAATTGTACGTCCCGGCGGGGATATTTCTAATGTTAAATTCAGATATGAAAGAGTGCAGGGCCTGGAAGTCACTAAGAGCGGCGACCTTGAGGTCTCGCTTACCGATGGAAAACTCGTTGAAAAAAGGCCCGTTATCTATCAGGAGATAAAGGGCCAGAGGGTGACTGTAAAAGGTGCTTACAGGATACTCAAGGGCAAAGACGGTGCCTTTACCTACGGCTTCGACGTAGCCTCATATGACAGGACAAAAGACCTCGTCATCGACCCCGTGCTTGTATATTCCACCTACTTTGGTGGTAGCGTTAATGATTTTGCTTTTGCCATAGCCGTTGATGGATCGAGTAACGTCTATTTAACAGGGAGTACTTCTTCCGGTGACTTTCCTTTAAAGTTGCCCATACAGGGGAGCCTGGCAGGAGCTTCGGACATTTTTATAACGAAAATAAACCCTGCCGGTACGTCCCTTATCTACTCTACCTACATCGGAGGGCTTAGAGAAGAGGAAGGGAATTCTATTGCCGTTGACGCTGCAGGTAATGCATATGTAACCGGTACGACTTTGTCAGCAGACTTTCCTCTTACATTACCTTTTCAGGGAATTTTGAGCGGAAGTCAGGCGGCATTTGTAACGAAGATAAACCCTGCTGGTTCAGCTCTTGCCTACTCCACATACCTCGGGGGGAGCGGTGGTGATGTCGGTACAGGTATAACCGTTGATGGTGTGGGCAATGCTTATGTGGCCGGATTTACCTGGTCCCCTGATTTTCCCCTCGTGAATCCGATTCAGGCGAGCTATGCCGGAGGTTTTAACGATGGCTTTGTAACAAAGATAAACCCCATAGGTTCGGCCCTTGTCTATTCGACCTATCTTGGAGGGAGCGGTAAAGATGGGGTCTCAGGCATAGCTCTTGATGGTTCGGGTAACGCTTATGTGACCGGCGGCACCAATTCAATTGATTTCCCCATGGCCTCGCCAATTCAGGCAAGTAATGCAGGATTTGATGACATATATATCACTAAAATAAATTCTACGGGTTCTGGCCTTCTCTATTCCACATATCTTGGCGGGAGTGCCGGTGATAGGGGCTTTGGCATAGCCGTTGACGCCCCGGGCAATGCTTATGTAACTGGAAGCACCATGTCAGCTGATTTTCCTCTGGCTACGCCTATCCAGGGAATTCTCTCAGGCGGCACTGATGCCGTCGTAATGAAGTTAAGTTCCAACGGCGCGGCCCTTAGCTTCTCTACATATTTAGGGGGGACCGGTATCGATGATGGGTATAGTATCGCCCTTGACGCTTCGGCCAATGTATACATTACCGGAGACACAAACTCAATAGATTTTCCCGTGGTTTCACCTGTACAGGGTATAAATGCAGGAGGTGCCCATGATATTTTTATCTCCAAACTAAACTCATTTGGCACGATCCTGAGTTACTCCACTTATCTCGGCGGTAGTGGTGATGAGTCCCTTTTTGGCATAGCCGTTGAAAGCACAGGCGAGGTTTATGTTACGGGATGGACGGGGTCTACCGACTTCCCCACCGTTAACCCCATACAGGGGGCCAGTGGAGGGGCATTAGATGTCTTTATCAGCAAGATTAGCGGCGCACCATTGCCTGCTCTTACGCTCACCATCACCCCCGACGCCGCATCCATCGCCCGTGGTTCCACTCTTGGCTATAACGTCACGGCTACGAACACGACAACCACGCAAAAGTGCTTTCAATACTGGGAGGACGTGACGCTTCCAGGCGGCTCCACCTTCCCCCAAAAGGGCGCGCTCTTTGGCCCAGTTAACCTGTGCCTTAACGCCGGGGCCTCAAAGTCGGCGCACCTCACTCATGGCGTGCCCATGTCCGCGCCCGTAGGGACCTATATTTTTAATGCCTTTGTGGGCACGAACCCAACGCCCCTAACAAGCGAGGCCCACTTCAACTTCGATGTAACGGCCCTTGGCCCTGTAATACAAACACAGCAGACCTCGTGGCGTGTTTTGGAGAAGGGGTTCAAACAGTAATATGTATTATGAATACAGAATAGGGGCCGCTCCGGCCAGAGGCGCGGCCCTTTTTTGCGCCCTTACCGGAAAGATGGGTGAGCATCAGGGGGAGAAACCCTAAAAAATCTATTTGAATTGACAAAAAAGACTTTTGCAGGTAAGATTTAAGAAAGATGGAGAGTACTAAATCTATCCTCTGAGGCATGTTGTCAGGCCTCGGAGATTTGATGTATAATCAGGGCAGGGGGTCCAGGAAGATGGAAAAAATAAGGTGTCAGCACTGCGGTCTTAATATGGACACCGATGCCCTTAAGTATGTCGTTGAAATAAGGAGCTTTGCTGACCTTGAGGGCTCTATAGGTGATGACCCTGCCGAGGAGCTTGAGGATGGCATCAATACCTTTCTTGACACAATGGATAATATGGAGCTAACGAAGGTCGAGGATATCTCCAACGATCTCATACTCATACTATGCAAAAAGTGCCGTGATAACTTTATGTCCGATCCCTTGCAGACAGGTTTTCAAACACCACTTGGTGAAGACTTCAAGCCTATACTCCACTAATTTCCCATTCATTACATTACTCTTCCGAAGGGGCAGGACCTGTCCCTTCTTTTTATTAAACAATTAAATGAGGATATATACCATATATGCGGTTTGCCATAATTTCAGATGTCCACGCCAATATCGAGGCCCTGGACTCTTTTTTTGAGTCTATTAAAACCAATCCCGTTGACCGGATTATATGCCTCGGAGACCTTGTGGGCTACAACGCCAACCCTAATGAGTGTATTGAGCTTATCAGGGAAAAAAAGATTCCATGCGTCATGGGCAACCATGACGCCAGGGCCGCAGGTCTTGAAGACCTCTCGGAGTTCAATCTCCTCGCCGCCGACGCCATAGAGTGGACCATAGGCGTATTGACTGAAGAAAACAGGAATTTTCTCGCGAAACTTCCGAGATACCTCCGTGTAGCCAAGAGCTTCTACGCCGTACACGGCTCCATTAACGATACGGACCGCTATATATACGGTGCCGCTGACGCCCTCAGAAACTTCAAGCTCCTTGATAAGGTTAAAGGTCTAAGCCTTTGTTTCTTCGGCCATACTCACGTGCCTATCTCGTACCTGGGGCACAATGATTCGGTGAGGATGAACCTTGACAATAATATTAAACTGAAAAAAGGCGCCAATTACCTCATAAACCCCGGCGGGCTCGGTCAGAGCCGCGATAAAGACCCCCGGGGCTCATACGCCATATATGATACAGAGGCCTCGGAGGTCTCTTTTCACAGGATTGAATACGATATTGATGCCACTGTTGCCAAAATAAAGGAGGCAGGGCTCTCGCCAAGGCTTGCCGAGAGGCTCAAGCTTGGCTGGTGAGGGGTGGAAAGGGTGTGTAGTAAAAGTTTCTAATATATAGAGTGTATAAATAGAAGGGCCCCTTTTTAGTGTATAAATAGAAGGGCCCCTTTTTAAAGAAGGGGCCCTTTTTTTACGGTCATGATTTGGGAAATAATTTGTAGATTACCTTTGCTTTAACCGTGGTGCAAGCTTTGGATGGCGCAAACAAGAAAGTTTGTCTATTTACCCCCCGATGAGGCTCATGGTTCGGGCGCATCTCTTGAATATATTCTCGTTAATATGGTGCCCCGCCGGTTTTTCCATTACAGCGTGAAAGAGTAAGTCCTCGATGGCCTTATCGTCAGAGCCGTCACGGAGGGCCTCTCTAAGGTCCACCTCTGTATCTGAGAACAGGCAGGCGCGGATCTTGCCGTCCGCCGTAAGGCGGAGCCTGTTGCACTCGCCGCAAAAGTGCTGTGTAACGGGGCTGATAAAACCCAGCTCCCCGGGAGCGCCCGTTATCTTAAAGCGCCTCGCGGGACCGGCCCCCGGGCCGCGCTCTTCTATGGGCTCAAGGTGCAGGTCGGCCTCGATAATGGCCTTAATCTTATCGGCGCTAATGCATTTTTCCCTGTCCCAGCCCTCTTCCGTATTAAAGGGCATGTACTCGATAAAACGGACGTGATAGGGCCTTTTAAGTGATATACGGGCAAAATCAACTATCTCGTCATCATTAAACCCCTGTATGGCCACCATGTTTATCTTTACGGGAGTGAGCCCTACGCGCTGTGCCTCGTCAAGTCCGGCAAGTACGGCTGTGAGCTTATCGCCTCTCGTTACCTTTGTAAAACGCTCACGTTTCAGGGAATCAAGGCTTACGTTTACCCGTGTCAGCCCCGCCTCTTTAAGGGGAGCGGCAAAGTCCTTCAGGACCACGCCGTTTGTCGTTAGACTTATGTCTTTTAACCCCTTTAGCCTTGAGAGCTCTTTTATAAACCCAACAATGCCCTTTCTAACAAGGGGCTCGCCCCCTGTGACCCGTATACGTGTAACGCCGTGCTCCACTGCAAGGCGCGCCACACGCAGTATCTCTTCGTAACGGAGTATGGAGTCGGGCGGGGCGAGATCTACGCCCTCTGCGGGCATGCAGTACAGGCACCGGAGGTTACACCTGTCCGTAACGGATATCCGCAGATACTCTATTTTTCTCTTGTGAGTGTCAATGAGCGCTCTCATCTATTTCACCTTCATCAAGGGGCAGGGTATTGATATCTCTCATGAGGAGGTCCTCATCCTCGGGTTTGGACCTTTCAGGCGTTACCTTCTTTTTTGGCGCAGTGCCTGTTTTAAAGACCTCGAATATGGGTTTAGAGGTTAAAGGAGTGGCAGGTTGCCCTGTTTCGGCGTCAATCCTTGCGAACTCTATACCCTCGGGGGCCTGAAAATCGTTTACCGGTTTGTCCTTTGTGGCGGCCTTCATGAAAGATAGCCATATGGGCAGTGCCGCCCGGGAGCCTGTCTCATGCCTGCCGAGTTTTTTCTCGCTGTCATAACCAAACCATACGCCTGCCGTTAATTGCGGAACGTAACCCAAAAACCAGGCATCGTTAAGGCCGTTGGTGGTGCCGGTTTTACCGGCGGCGGGCCTGCCGAGGCTCCTTGCGCGCCAACCCGTGCCGTTTTCTATAACGCCTTCAAGCATCTTTGTCATGAGGTACGCCGTCTGGGGGCTGATTACCTCCGTGGCGGAAGGCGCGTTGTCTTCAATTACGATGCCGTCTTTGTCGATTATTTTAGTAATGAAGATAGGTTTGGCGCGTTTACCCTTATTGGCAAAGACAGAGTACACGGAGGTAAGGTCGTAAAGCGTTACGGCGCTTGAACCAAGGGCCAGTGAGAGGTCATGTGCCAGCGGGGTAGTAATTCCCAGTTTCCTGGCGTAGTCAATGCAATAGCCAAGGCCAATCTTCTTTAATATCTTAATTGTAACGACATTTCGCGATTTTGCAAGGGCCTTTCTTACCGTAGTGGGTCCGCCGAAGCGTTCATCATAGTTTCTGGGCCTCCACTGAACGGCGTTCTCACTGTCTTCAAATACGATGGGTGTGTCCATTATGATGGTGGCCGGGGTAAAGCCCTTGTCAAAGGCCGCTGAGTATATTATGGGTTTAAAGGCCGAGCCGGGCTGGCGTTTGGCCTGGACGACCCTGTTGTATTGACTCGTGGAAAAATCCGCTCCTCCCACCATGGCCTTTATATACCCCGTCTCCTGGTCCATGGCAAGTAGTGAGGCCTGTGCAAGGGGAGTCTGCTCGAGGGTAAGGGGTATGGGGCCTTTTAAGAGGGCCGTTCGAACCTTTAAAAGCAGGACGTCTCCTACATGAAAGAGCGTGCGGGGTCTCTGTACGATAGTCCCCTCGGGCGTATTCTCGGGGTTATAGAGTCTGGCCCAGCGATAACCCCAGCGGTTCATATATCCGGTACGTCCGCCAAGGTCGAGTTCAAAACGGCCTGATTTCAGGTCTATGGCTGTTATAATGCCTTCTACGAGGTCTCCCGTCTCAAAGGGAGAACCCCTGCGTTTAGTGATAAGGGCATCAGTAAAGGCACGGACCTCTTCTTCATCTGAGATGTTCTTTATGGGTCCTCTGTAGCCGCGGCGCCGGTCAAAATCTCTTAGTCCTTTTTTTACGGCCTCATTGGCGGCTTTTTGAAGCCTTACGTTAAGGGTGGTGTATATGTTTAGCCCGCCTCTGTATAGGACGTCATCGCCGTATTTGTTTTCAATATATCTTCTTATATGCTCCGTGAAGTAGGGCCCTACCCAGAGAGACTTTGTGATGTAGGGTTTAAGGACAATGGTCTCGGCCTTTGCAAAGTCCGCCTCGTTATTGGAGATGAAGCGCTCCTCTACCATGCGTTGCAGGATAAACTCCTGGCGCTTTTTGGAAAGGATAAAATTTACGTAGGGAGAATACCTGCTCGGGGCCTTTGGGAGGCCGGCGATAAGGGCGGACTCGGCAAGATCAAGGTCCTGGACGTCTTTGTCAAAGTAGGTCTGCGCCGCCGCCTGAACGCCATATGAACCGTTGCCGAGATATATCTGATTGAGGTAAAGGGCGAGTATCTCGCTCTTGGAGAGGCGCTTTTCAATCCTTCGCGCAAGCATCATCTCCTTTATTTTACGCATGACCTTCTTTTCAGGGGTAAGAAAAAACCCCCGTGCCACCTGTTGCGTTATAGTAGAGGCCCCCTGCACGATCTTCCCGGCGTGGAGGTTCTTGTAAAAGGCGCGCATTATCCCTACGTAGCTTATGCCCTCGTGCTCGTAGAACTCGGCGTCCTCGGCGGCAAGGAATGCCTCTTTAAGATGCTCCGGTATCTTCTCAATAGGCACGATAACCCTGCGCTCGATGTAAAACTCGCCTATCATAGCTCCGTCGTCGGAATATACGCGGGTAACGAGGTTGGGCTGATAGTTAGAGAGGGCGTCAAGGTCCGGCAGTGTCTTCGAAAGATATATATAAAAGCCAATCAGGAAGAGACATAAAATACCGATGCATATCAAGGCGTATCCTATGAGGCGCCTGAAACTTAATAAACCTTTTGTCATTAGAAAAATATAACAAACTCAATATGCTAAAGCAAGACATAGATAAACGTCAGCACTCAGTGCAGATGGCGCCCATTCGGCATGCCTCCGGGGGTAGAGGATACCAAGCGAAGAGCTCCTATTTTACAGGGTATTGAAAAAATGAGCAAATTACGGTAAATTATAAAGAGTAATTCTATTGCCTGCTTTTAATATTGTGAGCTTTTCCCATGGTTCGATTTGAAGACATAGTGGAGATGGTAATCTCCTACAACCCCAAGGCCGATATAGAGCTGTTGAAGAAGGCGTATCTCTACTCCGCCATGGTTCACAAAGGGCAGACGCGCCTATCAGGCGAGCCCTATCTCGTACACCCCCTTGAGGTCGCTCATATACTCGCCGAGCTGAAGATGGACACGCAGTCCCTTGCCACGGGGCTTCTCCACGACACAGTTGAGGACACCTATACTACTGTAGAAAAGATAGAGGAACGCTTTGGTTCGGAGATAGCCACCCTTGTGGATGGCGTCACAAAGATAAGCAGAATCTCTTTTGAGAATCGAGAGGACCGTGAGGCGGAAAATTACCGCAAGATGATACTTGCCATGAGCCGTGATATCCGCGTAATACTCATAAAGCTCGCCGACAGGCTTCACAACATGAGAACCCTTTCCCACCATCTTGAGGTAAAACAGAGGCGCATCGCTGAAGAGACCCTGAATATATACGCGCCGCTGGCACATCGGCTCGGTATGGGGTGGATAAAGACGGAGCTTGAGGACCTTTCCTTCCAGTTCATTGACCCGGAAAAATACCGCTGGCTCGATGATAAGATAGCCAGGGAGCGCGAGGCATGGAACAAGTACACGGGAAACGCCCGTGCCATTATCGAAGAAAAACTCATTGAGCACAAAATAAAGGCAAAGGTAATGGGCAGGTTCAAGCACCTTTACAGCATTGATAGAAAGATGCGTGATCAGAACCTGGAGTTCGAGGACATTCATGATATCATCGCGCTCCGCATTATCGTAAATGATGTGAAAGAGTGCTATGGCTCCCTCGGAGTCGTTCATTCCATCTGGAAACCCGTGCCGGGAAAGTTCAAGGATTATATAGCTCTACCGAAACTTAACCTCTATCAGTCTCTTCATACCGTTGTTGTCGGTCCATATGGCGTGAGGATGGAGATACAGATAAGGACTACCGAGATGCACAGGGTTGCCGAGTACGGCATAGCCTCGCACTGGAAGTACAAGGAGGGTGTGGGAGACAATGAGGAGGAGGACTACAAGGATTATAAGAGGTTCGCCTGGTTGAGACAGCTCCTTGAGTGGCAACGCGACCTCAAGGACTCTGACGAGTTCATGGATAGCCTCAAGGTGGGGCTTTACCCCGACGAGGTCTTTATATTTACACCCCGTGGTGAGGTAAAACAGCTTCCCATATGCGCCACGCCCGTTGATTTTGCCTATGCCATACATACGGACATAGGTAACCACTGTAGCGGGGCAAAGGTAAACGGACAGGTCGTATCCCTTAAGACAAAGCTCCATAATGGCGACGTCGTGAATATACTCACATCAACGAGCCGCCATCCGAGCTCGGATTGGCTAAATTATGTCGTCACATCAAAGGCCCGCACAAAGATACGGTACTGGATAAAGACAGAGGAGAGGTCAAGGAGTATCTCCATGGGCAGGGATATCTGCGAGAGAGAGTTTTCCCGCCGCTCTCTTGACCTTGCGGCCCTCTGTGATTCCGGTGAGCTTGAGAAGCTTGCCCGCGAGGCCTATTCTCTTCCCGGCCTCGATAGCCTCTTTGCCGGCGTGGGTTACGGCAAGGTTCAGGTCACTGATATAATAAGCAAAATAAAGCCGGAAAAAAAGACCGTCATCCGTCAGCTACAGAAGTTCTCCTTAAAAGACGTCATCGGTCGTTTCACAGGCGGCAAAAAGCTCCAGGGAAGCCCTGTAATCGTGAGCGGTGACATGGACCTTCTTATTACCTTTGCCGAATGCTGCAGCCCCCTTCCGGGAGACAGGATAACGGGTTTTATAACTCAGGGGCAGGGCCTTGAGGTACATCTCGCCAGATGTCCGGCCCTCTTGAACGTAGACAAAGAACGCATGATCGACGTGGCCTGGGACAAGGACTCTAATATGACGAGGTCTGTGAGGATCATGGTGGTCTGCAAGGACGTAAAAGGCATGCTCGCCGATCTGACGGGCGCCATACACGCCTCTGACGCTAATATCTCCAGCGCTAACATAAAGACAATCCCTGATAATAAATCACTCTGTACCTTCGAGGTGGAGGTCCGTGATATCAAACACCTTAAGACGATAATAGACACGCTCTCAAAGATTAACCGGGTTCAGAAGGTAAAGAGGCTAAAGGGCAAAGTGAGCTCCAAGTATGAAGGCGCCTTCTGATATTGGATTAATCAACGTAGTCTTTGTAGTCTTTTAAATAAATAAAACTCTACCCCCGGGGCTGTATATAGAAGGCCTCTTTGGGGTTGGCAGTGCTAAGAAGAGCAAGGGAAACTGGAAAAATGATAAAAGAGATAAAGACAAAAAAGGCCCCCGAGGCCATAGGGCCATACTCACAGGCGGTAAGGGCAGGGGGTTTTTTATTTATCTCCGGGGCCATACCTCTTTTACCGGATTCCGGCGAGATTGTCGGTGGGGGCATAAGCGCACAGACAAGGTGTGTATTAAGTAATTTAGAGGCAGTGCTTGAAGGGGCCGGGCTTGGCCCTGGAGACGTGGTGAAGACAACGGTATATCTAAGCGATATGGCCATGTTTACCGGTATGAACGAGGTCTATGGCGAGTTCTTCAGCCCCCCTTATCCGGCAAGGGCTACCGTAGAGGTGGCGAGGCTCCCAAAGGACGTCCTTCTTGAGATAGAGGCAGTGGCCCTGGCTGATTAACAGGCGATGGTGAAAAAGTGGTCCCATAAACAAAACCGCCGGCCCGGGAGGGCAGGCGGCATAAAAAATATAGTCCTACAGGCTTAGACAGCCCGTGTGACGGCCCCGGAACGAATACAGCGGGAGCAGACCCTGATTTTTTGAACCTTACCCTCGTGAAGGGCGCGTACGCTCTGAAGGTTGGGGTTCCATCTCCTCTTTGTCTTGTTATGGGCATGGCTCACGTTGTTGCCGAATACTGGCCCTTTTTTACATATCTTGCATATCGCTGACATCTTTAAGATCCTCCACAGATTTTTAATCTTAAAAAAATATCATCTTTTAAGAAGTAGCGCAAGGTTTTTTTACGTTTTCGCGCCTATAGCCGAGATTACTCAGGGGAAGATTTTTTACACCCTCATATATCGGTGCTCTCTCCGGGATTTAATATCCTCACATCGGATTCCACACCCGCAAGGGCTGATTTAAAATCTTCGGGGTCCTGCCTTATGACATCAAAGGTATTGTAATGCATGGGTATTACCACGGTGGGGTCGAGCATCTTTACGGCGCGGGCCGCGTCCTCTATGCCCATGGTGAAGTTATCTCCTATGGGAAGGAGGGCGCAGTCAATGTTATTTGTCTCGCCTATGAGCCGCATATCAAGAAAGAGTCCTGTGTCTCCTGCATGATAGACGGTTTTATTGTCCATGGTAACGATAAAACCACAGGGGTTTCCAACGGGCCCCTCGTCAGTAGTGGAGCCGTGATGCGCTATGGTGAGTTTAATCCTTCCAAAGGGAAAGTTGAAAGCCCCTCCTATGTGCATGGCGTGCCCCATGGCGCCCTTTGATATACAGTAGTTAACAAGCTCAAAGGGTGCTATTACGGGGACGTTGTTAGCGGTCGCTATCTCTATGGCGTCACCGAGGTGGTCGGCGTGGCCGTGCGTTACGAGGACGGCGTCTACCTTTACATCAGCCGGTGTGATATCAGAAAGGGGGTTGCCTCTCAGAAATGGGTCTATGATAAGGTCGGCCCCTCTGGAGCGGAGCGAAAAACATGAGTGTCCGTGATATGTTATCTTCATAACGACCCTCTCGAAAGGTGAATGCGCGGTTGTGGTTTAACTATTTCCCAAAGGTTATCTTCTTTGCACCCAGGAGGAGACAGGAGGCCTTTGGATAGGCCGATGTAATGGGTGAGCCGGAGGCTACCACCAGGACGCTGCCGCCTTTATCAAAGTAATACCCCTTTCCGATATTAAAGGAAAAACGTACCGTGCCTCCTTTGGAAGAGAGCTGTGATGTGGCCTCGGTTGAGCTAATGTCAATTACCCGGCCGTACCTTGAGATAAGGAAGGCGTCGATATAGAGGGAGTAAAACCTTCCACCCTTTTTCTTTTTCACCCGCATGGGTAGCGGCACAGGTGCTATCTGCACCCGCCCCTTTACGTTAAGTAGAGGGAGCATCTCTTTGTAAAGAATCTTTGTTGAAAAGTTAAACTTCGTAATATCTGTTGGCAGTACGGCAAACCCGTCAATAGAAGTCGCATTACCGCATACGCGAAGCAGTGAGGGAAAGTGATTCTCTAACGAAGCGGCGTACCATACACTTGAGTTTCTAAGGTTTAAAGGGCTGAGTGCCTGCGCGTTTCGTATATACGTCTCTTTAAGGACACAGTCTTTTAGTAGCGACCGGCTTTCGCCCGATCCGCGCCTGCAGACCGCGTAGATATCATCAGGCACGGGATTGCCGGCAAGCCATGTCGCCGCCTTTGTCTCTGCCTCTATACAGCTTTTAAAAGACCTGTGCACAGACGCGGCGTTTTCTTTACAGAACTCCTTGATGGGAGCCGCCGTGGAGACGACAGGGTAAAAAAGGATAAGGGCCAGAACTGTAAAAAAAATATTCTTTTTCATTACACACCTCGATTTAATGGTACTGAATATAGTATCCGGTGAGTTAAAAACCAATTACTTTAATACCAGATCTTTTAAGAAGGGCCGCCGTCACCCCCGTGCCCTTGCAGGTGCGGGCCCCTCTGCAGATGGAATTTACCCCGCAGGAGGGACTGCCTTCTTTTAATATGGCCTTACTGATACCGAGTTCACGGGCAATTTTCACGGTGGCCTCTGCCCCTCGGATAAAAGAATATGTTATGACGCGGCCCTCAAGGTCCACGACATCGGCCTTACCATCCAGTACGTCTTCACCTGTGCCCCTTTCTATGAGGGCCGCTGTCCTCGGAGTATTTAGCCCCCCCAACTGCTCCGGGCATACGGGCACCGCCAGAGGCCCGGCCGCTTTCACGGCCTCTGCGTCAAATGAAGATCCTCCGTCGTAGCGCGTTCTAATTCCAAGAAGGCAGGCGCTTATTAAAACGGGTTTATTCTCCATAACGACTACTCCAGATGCTATTGCCTTTACATCATGGATACAGCGGGGTTTTCCATGGCAATATCTTTTTTCGCCATGGCGGGCCCTCTTACGATGACCCTTTTATCTTTTACAACCAGCCTCCCGGCCGCGAAGAGCTTTATGGCCGCAGGCAGAATCCGGTGCTCTTCGGCAAGAATCCTCCCGGCCAGAACTTCGGCGGTATCGTCATCATAGACAGGGACAACGGCCTGGATTATGATGGGCCCCGTATCAAGGCCTTTGTCAACAAAATGTACCGTGCATCCCGAGAACTTTACGCCTGCGTCAATGGCCCTCTGATGAACGTCGAGGCCCGTAAAAGAGGGTAGGATGGCGGGGTGTATGTTGATAATCTGCTCGGGAAATGCGTCTATAAAGGCCGTGCCGAGAACGCGCATGAAACCTGCGAGCACGACAAGTCCCACGCCGCGGGACTTTAATTCCTTAATAAGCGCCCCATCAAAGTCCGCCCTTGTGGCAAAGTTTTTTTTCTCGACAAGGACGCCTTCAATGCCGTGCTTTTTTGCCCGTTCAAGGGCCATAGCCCCGGGCCGGTCGCAAAGCACTACCTCGATACTGACATTCGTGAGTTTACCCTTTGAGATGGCGTCTATTATACATTGAAGGTTAGTCCCTCTTCCAGAGGCGATGACACCTATCTTTAGAATGGGGTCTTCTTCTTTCTCGTTCCCGGCGCTCAAGAGAATAGCCCCCTGCCGCAAAACTCAACGGCCCTCTCACCGCGTTTTTTCCTCTCAATATGGCCTATAATACGGGCATCCTCGCCGTCCCTCTCAAGGCCCCTTATGATTGCCTTGCTCGAAGCCTCTTCGGCGATGATAATAAAACCTATGCCGCAGTTGAAGGTCCTCATCATCTCCATCTCATCAACAGGCCCGCCGCTGCAAATGAGCTTGAATATGGGCGGGGCCGTCCAGCTTTCCCTGTTTATGACCGCCTTAAGGCCGGCCGGGAGTACCCTTGGAATATTTTCCTGAAATCCTCCGCCCGTAATGTGGACCATGCCCTTTAATTTGAATCTTCGGGCAACCTTCAGGACGGGTTTTACGTATATCCTCGTAGGCGCAAGGAGCGCAGTGGCAAGGGAGCGGCCCTTGAGCCCCTTAACGCGTTTTTTAATATCAAGGCCGAGCCTCTCGAAGAGGACCTTTCGGGCAAGGGAATATCCGTTGCTGTGAAGCCCGCTTGAGCTAATGCCTATGAGGACGTGACCCTCTTTTATTGAGGTGCCGTCTATAATCTTTTTTCTCTCCACAACGCCCACGGCAAAACCCGCGAGGTCGTATTCACCGGCCTTGTATATGCCGGGCATCTCAGCCGTCTCTCCGCCTATGAGGGCGCAACCGGCGTCCTCACAGCCGGCGGCTATGCCTTTTATAACTACTGCGGCCTTTTTGCCGTCAAGGGCCCCTGTTGCGAAGTAATCAAGAAAAAAGAGCGGCTCGGCACCGGAAGTGAGTATGTCGTTTACGTTCATGGCAACAAGGTCAATGCCAACGGTGGAGTCCACCCCTGCCATGAAAGCTACGATAAGTTTAGTGCCCACACCATCAGTAGAGGAGACGAGCACAGGGTCTTTCATTCCCTTGAACCCGGCGCAAAAAAGGGCGCCGAAGCCGCCGGGGCCTCCCTGGACCTCTTTTCTCATGGTTTTTTTAAGAGCCGGACTTATAAGCCCGAGGAGCCTCTGCCCCTCTTTAATATCAACACCGGAATCCCGGTAGGTTAACCCTGTTTTTTTCATTGTGAAAATAGAATAATCCAAACGGCTGTGAAAGTCAATATCACGGGAGGGTCAATCCGTGTATTTTTGCGTAAAGAATAAAGATTGTATTAGAGGCTGGTTTACATTATATTGAGTGATTGTAAAATACCTTCTGCCGGTGAGCTTCTGATGCGTAAAAAACTCATACTTATCTCCAATGACGACGGCATTCATTCCGTTGGTCTAAAGGCCCTTGGCTCTAAATTACGGGGCCTTGGAAACGTCTACATAGTCGCCCCGGACCGTGAGAGAAGCGCGTCGAGTCATTCACTTACCCTGCATAGGCCCTTGAGGGTTACAAAGGCAGGGGAGCGTGAATGGTCCATTGACGGCACGCCCACGGATTGCGTTACCCTTGCCGTTAACTCAATTTTACCTCGAAGGCCCGATTTAGTTATATCAGGGATAAACCTTGGCAACAACCTTGGTGAAGACGTCTTATACTCCGGCACTGTCTCGGCGGCCATGGAAGGCACTATGCTCGGCATACCCTCCGTGGCAATCTCGCTTGGCGCGCCCTTTGAGAAGGGCATGGGATTCGCCGCGGATTTTGCCGCAGTTGTTGCCGAGCGGATGTTCGCCGAGGGCCTTCCAACTGACACTTTACTAAATATCAACGTGCCCTCCGTTAAGAATATAAAGGGGCACAGGATAACGAGGCTTGGAAAGCGTTTTTTCTCTGATGTTGTAATAGAGAAGATAGATCCGCGCGGGAAAAAATACTTCTGGATAGGCGGAGAGGTAGAGAGATGGGAAGGCGGTGAGAACTCTGATTTTTACGCCATTTCCAGGGGATATGTCTCGATCACCCCTCTACACTTCGATTTAACCAATTACTCATCCATTGAGAGACTTAAAGGTTGGGACTTTGCCTGAAAAAGGGAGCTCTCGCCGGGATAAAAATATATGGTAAACCCTCGCGGCATACGTGTAAAGACCAGTGACGCCTATTCTATTTCCAGGGCCCGCATGGTAGATGAACAACTTGTAAAACGTGGGATAAAAGACAAACGCCTTTTGAAGGCTATATCTATCGTACCAAGGCACCTCTTTGTGGAGGAAGGTTTCGCGGCAAGGGCCTACGGCGATTATGCCCTTCCCATAGGCGAGAAGCAGACCATTACACAGCCTTACATGGTGGCCTTTATGATAGAGCGGCTGGGGCTGAAGGGCGGCGAAAAAGTCCTTGATGTTGGTTCGGGCTCAGGGTACCAGAGCGCCGTGCTATCGCTTCTCGCCGAGAGGGTCTTTTGCATGGAGAGGCTTTCGAGAATAGCCGCCAGATCAAGAAGGCTTCTTGATGAATTTCACTGCTCGAATGTTGTTTTAAGGGTAGGGGACGGCACCCTCGGCTGGAGTGAAGAGGCCCCTTTTGACGCCATTATAGTCGGTGCCTCGGGGCCGCGACTCCCCGGCAAGCTCCTTGACCAGCTCGGTCCCGGCGGAAGGCTCATTATGCCCGTTGGTGAGGATTTCGAGGACCAGCGCCTTATCCTTGTGACGAGAAGGGGTTCGGTCTTTGATAAAGTCGAGCTTGGCGCCTGCCGTTTTGTCAGGCTTCTTGGCAGGGATGGCTGGCCTGAAAAGAAAAATTAGACTATAGAGTTAAAATACTTAAAAACAAAACAACTTTAAAATGAGTAATTCATGGTAAGAAGGCTTTATGACTGGGTCCTTGGCTGGGCACATAAACCCCATGGAGCCATCGCGCTCTTTGCGTTAGCCTTTGCGGAATCGTCTTTTTTTCCAATCCCCCCGGATGTCCTGCTAATAGCCCTTGCCCTCTCCATTCCGGCAAGGAGCCTCTATTTTGCGGCCATCGCCTCACTGGGTTCAGTCCTTGGAGGCATCCTGGGCTACGGCATAGGGCTCTATTTTATGCATTTCATCGGGGCTCATATTATAAATCTTTACGGCCTTGCTGATAAATTCGATTACATTCAGAACCTATACAGGTCTTACGACGCCTGGGCTGTTGCCATAGCCGGGTTTACCCCCATACCTTACAAGGTCTTCACCATTACGGCAGGCGCCTTCAGGATAAACTTTTTTGTCTTCGTGCTGGCCTCCTTTATCAGCCGCTCGGCGAGGTTTTTCATAATCGCCTTACTTATAAGGAGATACGGCAACCCCATAAGGGTATTTATCGAGAAATACTTTAATATCCTTACCCTTATATTTGTTCTACTGCTAATAGGCGGGTTTGTAATTATAAAGCTTATTTTGTAGTATAAAAAAGGTCTGTTTATGGTCGAGACGATAAAAAAAAGACTCATAGGGGTAATAGGAGGGGGGCGCTCGGAGCCCGCGGTCCGTGAGATGGCCTATGAGGTGGGCCGGCTTATCGCACTTAACGGTTTTGGTCTTGTGAACGGCGGTCTCGGCGGGGTCATGGAGGCCTCGGCAGAGGGGTGTGTAAGTGAATCAGGGCTTACAGTCGGCATACTGCCTGGGCTGGAGGCCGAAGAGGCCAACCCTTATATAGAGTTAATCCTGCCCACCGGGCTTGGAGACATGCGCAATCTCCTCGTGGTGCGCGCCTCAAAGGCCCTTATCGCCATAGGCGGCAGTTTCGGCACACTCTCGGAGATAGCCATCGGCATGAAGGCCGGTATACCTGTAATCGGACTTCATACATGGGATATAGCCCTGGAGTTAAAGGCCGATGCCCCTGAAGAGGCAGTAAGGATGGCCATTGCCGCCATTGGAGAAAGAGGGTAAAGAGTCTCAGGCAACCCTTTTTATGGTCATATCATGATATTTTTTTTAGAGGGTTCTTTACGTGACAGACTCGTGGCTTAAGTCTTGTGGTGCCGTTATAATCCTCACATTTATACTGACTTCGTGCTTTGGCGGCGGCGTTTATCACACCGTTAGAGAGGGTGAGACCCTGTGGAGGATATCGCGCACCTATGATGTGAAGTTAGAGAAGGTTATAAAGGCAAATCACATTAAAGACCCCCGTGATATAAATACCGGGAGGAGGTTGTTTATTCCCGGCGCCGATAAGGTACGGAGGGTATCGCCTGCACGTGTAAAGGGCGCTGAAGGTTCATCATCAAAGGTAAAGAAAAGCACGGCAAGATTCAGAGGCGGCTTTTTATGGCCCGTAAAGGGGAGGCTTCTTCGTTCCTTTGGCACAAAAAAAGGCATACGAAACGACGGCATAGATATATTTACCCGCGTTAACACCCCTGTAAAGGCGGCTAAAGAGGGGCGTGTTGTCTATGTGGCCGATACTTTCAGGTCATATGGTAAGATAATTATCATAAAACACCGCCATGATATATATACTGTTTACGCCAATAACAAGACTAATGGCGTCTCAAAAGGCGAAGAGGTCAAAAAAGGTCAGATAATAGCAAGGGCCGGCTCAGGGGAAAGTAAAGAGGACTTTATACACTTTGAGGTGAGGGAGGGAAAAGATCCTGTAAATCCGCTTTTTTTCCTTCCCTGATTAGAGACTGAAGAGCAGAGGAAAAACACAACGAAAAAGGAGAAGTACGATGACGGAAAAATTAAAGGCATCAATAAGGAATATACCGGATTTTCCCAAAAAAGGGATACTTTTTAAGGATATAACCACATTGTGCAAAGACGCTTTGTCTTTTCAGCGCACCGTTGATCTCCTTGGTCACAGATACGTGGGCAAGGGCATAGAACTCGTTGTGGGCGTAGAGGCGAGGGGTTTTATCATCGGGGCGGCCCTTGCCTACAAGCTGGGCGCCGGCGTGGTCCTTGTAAGGAAACCGGGAAAATTGCCTCATAAGACTCATAAGACATCCTATAGCCTTGAGTACGGAGAGGACACTCTGGAGATACATCAGGACGCTATACAAAAGGGTCAGAAGGTGATTATAGCAGACGACCTCCTTGCCACGGGCGGCACGGCAGGAGCTGTTGTGAAGCTTATAAAGGGCATGGGAGGGGAGATAGAGGAATGCGCCTTTATAATAGAGCTTGAGGAATTAAAGGGTAGAGAAAAACTTGGAGGTTGTCCCACATTTTCGCTTTTAAAATTTTAAGGTATGTGAGGTGTTTACAAGAGGCGTAAAGAAGGGCCTTCCGTTCTGAAGGCCCTTCTTACTGTTGTAATAGAAAAATAGCAGGTTCTTCAATATACTCTCAGGCAAAAAAAAGCCGCGCTCTAATACGCGACAAATTCAGATGATTTTTTATGTTTTTGCCTCTTTCCCCCTTTTGCCCTTCCCCCCCCCTTTATTAAGTCCCTTTTTTTGCCCTTTTACGCCCCTCTTCTTGCCCCTTTACGCCCCTTTTGCCCCTTCGCGCCGGTGGGTGTTGGTGTTAAAAGCACGGAAGGCCTTTTGTACTTCAGGCCCTTTTGCCAATCACGCCACGTTTACCTTTTTTCATCAAAATGAATTTATTTAAGGAATTGAAGGCCCATTTTAAACTGATTTTTAACTGCTTTTGTCCATCTGACCTCAGCGATACACGGAACCTGAACTTCTGTATGTTTTAGTTCCAACCAGAGAGTTATGACCCTTCCCGGGTCAAGAACTTTTTCGCTCTGTATGCATGCTCCCGCAGAACTAACGTCAATAATATCGGTATCTACGGGCTCGCAGTTGTGGTCGAAGCTGTTGACCTCAAACCAGCTTGCTGTGTTAAGTGGTGTCCTTGGATATCCTCTATCAAGCACAATTTCCTCCTATGTGGTTTTTTATATATCAACTGGAAGTGAATGTCAATCCCCCATTCGGGGGGGGTGTGACATTTTCTTTAAAAAAAAGGGGAAAAAAGGTTATTTTTTTATCAGAGATATCACAAATGTAACCATGAAGAAGATCGAGCAGAGCAGTATAAAGACAGGTCCCGGCGGTAGCAGGGTTAATTTTGAGATGATTATTCCGAGCACGGCCGCGGCGATACCAAAGGCCATGCTGTACTTCATATATCCGATGATGCTATTTGAGATATTTTTTGCCGTGGCGGCAGGCACTATGATGAGAGAGCCCATCATGAGCGCGCCAACAAAACGTATGCCCTGAGCCACGGATACGGCGAAGATGAGAAGATAAATAAGGTCGATGAGTTTGGTATTTATACCCACGGAGAGGGCAATCTCAGGGGATATCATATTAAGGGTAATGGTTTTGTAAAACTTTAATACAACGGCTATTAGTATTATTGAGATGATTATTGATGAAATGGATTCCAGCCATCCAAGGTCGAGGATGTTTCCAAAGAGCGCTTCAAGGAGCTCGTGTTCCGGAGTGATGAGGGCTCCGAGGGCGAGGCTTGATGTAAAAAAAACACCCACGATAGTGTCTATGGGAAGGGTGGATTTATTCTGCACCACCCAGATACCGAAGACGGCAAAAAGGAGGAACACGAGAGCGCCGATAAAGGGGTTGATGTTTAGAAGCAGAGCTATTGCAAGGCCCGGGAGGGCCACGTGAGAGAGGGCGTCACCTACAAGGGCCATTCTTTTTAAGACGGCAAAGGAGCCCAGGAGGCTTGCCGCGGCGGCCACAAAGGCCGCTACGATTATGGGCAGGATGATATCATGCATGGTATATAAACCGTCCTTTACCCATTATGAGAGTGCCTGTGTTTGAAAAAAGCGTTCTCACTGCCGTAGAGTTTTTGAAGCTGACCGGGCGTAAGGACCTCTTGGGGTTTGCCAAGGCAGAGGGTTTCCTTATTTATACAGAGGACCTTGGCGGCGTGCGAGTATACGACGTTAAGGTCGTGGGAGACGAGTATGACCGTAAGGCCGAGGTTATCTCTCAGATGCGATATCATGTTGTATATGGATTCTTGTCCGGCTACGTCGATATCCGCCGTAGGTTCGTCGAAAAGAAGGATATCCGGTTCACCGAGGACGGCCCAGGCTACAAGAACTCTCTGGCGTTGCCCAACGGATATCTCTCCAAAGCCTTTGCCAAGTATGGCGGTATCGAGGTGAACGTATTCCAGGGACTGCCTTATCTTCTCATCATTGGGAGCTTCACGGCGTAGCCTGAAAAATTCCAGTACGGTGAGGGGTATGTCCGTGTCTATATCAAGGCGCTGAGGCACATAGCCCTTTTTAATACCCGGGTTCCATTTGATGGTTCCCGTATAGGGCGTGAGGCCGAGCAGGGCCTCCAGCAATACGGTTTTTCCTGCTCCGTTGGGGCCGATAATGGCAAGGATGGAGTTCTTCTCAACGATAAAGTTCATGTTTCGAAGCACATAAACTCCGCCAAGCTCGACGCTCATATCTCTAACCTCAAGTAGACTCATAGCCTTACAATATCATATGTAGCAAAGCAAGGTGTCAAGATTTTATTTTTTATCCTGATTATCGATGATTAAATATTTACATCCATAACGATTTTTTAGTGAATTATCAACGTATCAGACTCCGGCAAAGTGAGGTTGAACAGGTAGATTTTTAGTCCTTGACAAATAGCAGACCCGTAGTAATATAGTAAGTGCTTACTTACTAAATAAGAGGTAAAGGAAGAGGAAATATGAAGCGAAAACGGCTAACCGCCAAGAAGAGAAAGAGCCAGATTGTCTCTATAGCAACGGCCCTTTTTGTAAAAAAGGGCTTTAAGGGCACCACTACAAGAGAGATAGCCCAAAAGGCCGGGATAAGCGAGGCCGTTATTTATAAGTATTTTACCCGGAAAGAAGACCTCTACAAGGCCATAATAGGCGTCGAATGCGATGACAATCTTGGCAGGTCGCGCCTCCTGGGTGCCCTTGAGGGTAAGGAGGGCCGGGAATTGTTTCATGAGCTGGCCCGTTTTCTCATTACGGAGAATACGGCGGATCAGACCCTTATGCGGCTACTCATGAGGAGCGCTCTTGAGCAACAGGAGCTATCTGAGGTATTTATCAGGATAAAGGGACTGGACCTTATAGAGTTTCTTGAGTTGAATATACGTGCGCTTATAAACGAGGGTATCTTTAAAGAGATCGACGCGGGGCTCGCGGCCCGTGCCTTTCTCGGCATGGTCCTCCATTATGTCATGAGTCAGGAGATATACGGGCTGAAGAAGTATTTTAGTTTTTCTACCACCGAGGCGGTAGAGACTTTTGTGGATATTTTTTTTGATGGCATCAGCAGGAGGCGGTGATGAGGGAGCGTGGTATTAAGGATATTGAGGTGCGTTGTGAGGGTATATTGAAAAGAGGGGCGTTTTTCATTAAAGGGGCTCTCCTTATTTCGCTGGCCCTGTTTTGCTTCACCAACGCCGCCCTCGCAGGAGAGGGTGAAGGCAAGGTTAAGGGCGGCGGCGAACTTATTACACTCAGCGAGGCCTACCGCCTCTCTGTCCTTGCTCATGAGGACGTGGTCATAGCCGGTGAAGGCGTATCACTTGCGAGGACTGATATACGGAAGGCCGATTCGGAGTTTTTACCAAGTATTACCGCCGAGGGTAGTTTTGAAAAATTTACTACAAACAAGAGGGCAAGCGGTTTTCTCCTGCAACCCGATAACAGCAGACTATTAAACCTCGTAGTAAGCCAGCCTGTCTTCAAGGGCGGCGCCTCGTGGAACGGCAGGAGGTCCGCCGTGCTTTCACTTAAAAAATCCAGAGAGGGCGTAAAGGCCGCCGGCGAGACCATTATGAGAGATACGGCAAGGGCCTATTTTGGTGTTCTCAAGGCTCTAAGGGATGTAGAAATAGAGGAATCTGCCCTTGATAGGTCAAAAAAGCGAAAAGAAGTGGCCGCCGCGCGCTACGAGGTAGGCGAGGTTACAAAGTCCGATCTTCTCCGCGCCGAATCAGAGGAGGCAGGTACTGAAGCCGACCTTATCAGCGCGAGAAGCGCCCTTAGAAACGCAAAAAATATCTTTCGCCGTTTTGTCCCCGTGGAGGGAGAGTTTCGCCTCCAGGACCCGCGGATAAAGTCAGACTCCGGATTTAATCAGGAGGAACTTATAAAAAGGGCCTACAAAAACCGCCTTGACCTTACACTCTCCTCACTCGATGAGGAGATAGCGTCCATGGGTGTAAAACAGGCCTGGGCGGGCTTTCTGCCTACCGTAAGGGTTGACGGCAATTACACGCGTAGAGACAGGACCCCGTCTACGAGTTTTCTCCTGAAAGAAACAATCTCCGCCACGGCCGTTCTCACGTACCCTATCTTCGAGGGAGGACTCCGTGTGGCCGAGCTCAGTGAGGCCAGGACAAAACTCCGTATAGAGGGGCTAAAGCTACGGGGCCTTAAAAAAGACATCATAGTGCAGGTGCGTCAGGCCTTTAATGATGTAGAGGAGAAAGAGGCCGTTATAAAATCACTTAAGCGGCAGTTGAAGTTCGCCAATGAAAATTACAGGATGGTCTTTGAGCAGTTCAAGAGCGGAGTTGCCACAAACGTAGATGTAACTGACGCGAACACAGAGCTCCTCACGGCGGACAGGTCTCTTATGAACGCCCTATTTGACCTGGAGCTTGCCTTGGTGGAGCTGAAGTACGCAACGGGAACACTTCATAATGAACTTTAGTTTTTTTAGTTTAATATTTGGATGAAGAGGTCTTTTCATGTTCAAAATTCTAAGAAAATCTGTTCCAATACTTATTATAACCTTGTTTTTCTTCGGCTCATCGGCCCTTTGCGCGGAAAAAAAACCCGGCCAAGGCAAGGGTCGGGGCGGGCCGCCTCCGGCAAAGGTTATAGTCTCAACGTTGACTCCCGGCCAGATATCTCCGCAATCGGATTTCACGGGGACCATATACTATAAAGAGGTCTCAAACCTCGCGGCAGAGACGAACGGCAAGGTACGGTCTGTTCTCATAGAAGATGGCATGAAGGTAAAAAAAGGGAAGGTCCTTGTCTCCATAAACCGGGCCATGCTATCCAAGGATATAGAGGCCAAAAAGGCGTCCCATGGCGAGGTTATCTCAGAGCTTAAAAAGGCGAAGAGCGATCTGGTTCGGGCCAAAAAGTTATTCGGGAAAAAACTCCTTGCCGAAAAGGACTACGACCAGTACCGGTTCACGGTAGAGGGGCTAAAGAGCCGGTCACTTTCCCTTAAGGCCGAGATAGAGCGCCTCTCCATCGAGCTGTCCTACAAGTCCGTGCGCGCGCCCTTTGACGGCATTGTAATGAGAAAGATGGTTGAGCGCGGGGATTGGGTAAACCCCGGCACGGTAGTTGCCACTGTGGGCAATGACAGCGAGCTCTATCTTTTAGTAAACGTACCTCAAAAGGCCGTGGCTTTCATAAAAAAAGGCTCTTCCGTAAATATTCTATCAGGTGAAAAATCATACCCCGCCAGGGTGCATGCCATAGTTCCGCAGGGTGATATCAAGACACGAACCTTTCCCGTAAAGGTACGCTTAACGAGAAGATCAGAGGCCCTGTATCAGGGCATGGAAGGAAGAGTTCGCCTCCCCGTGGGTAAAAAAATAAAAACACTTCTTATTAACCGCGAGGCAGTTACTTCCATTATGGGCCGCACCGGTGTATACGCCGTTGTAGAAGGCAAGGCACAGATGATTCCCGTAAAGGTAAGGGGCTTCAAGGGCTCTCTTGCGGGGATTAAAGGCCCGGGGCTGAAGGCGGGGATGAAGATTGTCATCAAGGGTAATGAACGGCTGAGGCCGGGGCAGCCTGTGATTGTAATAAATAAAGGGAATTAAACTGGCTGTGGATACCGTAAAATTCTCCATTAAAAAACCTGTTACCGTAATAGTAGGCGTTATCTTCATAGCGCTATTCGGCTTTATAGGGCTTTTTTCCATGCCCTATCAGCTTAGCCCCAACGTCTCAATGCCCGAAATTGCCGTATCAACGGCATGGCCCGGGGCAACGCCTTTTGAGGTGGAGAGAGACATCATTGAGGAGCAGGAAAAGGTATTAAAAGGCATCGCCGGTCTGGAAAACATGGAGAGCACGTCTTTTGATAACCTCGGCACCATTACCATGCGTTTCACCATTAATACCGATGTAGACGACGCGCTTTTGCGTGTATCCAATAAGCTCAATGAGGTGCGGAGTTACCCCGAGAACGTGGAACGCCCCGTTATAAACGCCACTGGCACGGAGACGGCCCCTGTAATATGGAATATCCTCAAGACCCTTCCCGGTAATAAGGCTGACATCTACACATACAGAACCTTTTTTGAGAACGAGGTGCGCCAGCGCCTTGAGCGCGTCGAGGGAGTAGCCGACCTCATGGTGGCGGGGGGGCGGGAAAAAGAGATGCACATCGTCGTGGACCCCTCGCGCCTTGCCTCTTACGGCATCACCATAAAAGAACTCTCGGCAAAGCTTACAGCAGACAACGTGAATATCTCCGCCGGTACCATGGGACTTGGCAGAAAGGATTTTCGCATACGCACCGTCGGGGAGGCAAGGACCCCTCTGGACCTTGGCAAGCTGGTAATAAGAGACACCGGTCAGGAACGCACCCTCTTAAGTGATATCGCAGATGTGCGCTACGGCTATGAAAAAGCGAGCGTAGCCATGTTTCAAAACGGCGTAGAGGGCATCGCCGTTGGCATCAAACCGGCCCCTGACGCCAATATCCTTGAACTTACCGACAGGGTAGAGGTTGTTATAAAGGATCTGAACAAGGGGCTCCTAAAAGATAATGGCCTCTCTTTTACATGGGTCTATGACCAGCGCCCCTACATCAACGGCGCCATAGGGCTTGTGAGAGAAAACCTACTCATCGGCGGCGCGCTCGCCATCATAACGCTTCTCATATTCCTCGGAAGTTTTTCATCCACCCTTGTCGTTGCCTTTTCCATACCAATAAGCGTTATCGGTACTTTTCTCTGTATGAGCCTTCTCGGGAGAAACCTCAACGTAGTCAGCCTCGCGGGAATAAGCTTTGCCGTGGGTATGCTTGTCGATGACTCCATCGTTGTGCTTGAGAATATCGACAGGCACCTTCACATGGGAAAGACCGCCTTCAAGGCCGCCTACGACGGCACCATGGAGGTTTGGGTCGCCGTATTAGCCTCGACGGTGACCACGGTGGCGGTTTTTCTTCCCGTTATATTCATGAAAGAGGAAGCGGGTCAGCTCTTTCGTGATATCGCCCTTGCCATTACCTTCAGTGAAATCATAAGCCTTGTAGTCTCCGTTACCGTCATACCCATGCTCTCAAATAAACTTTTGTCTTATTCCCTTAAAAAGAACAAGGGCATCGCCAAGGGCAAGGGCGGTATATCGGCCTCCTTTGGCGGCTGGCTTGTAAATGCCTACATGGGTCTTGTGGGCTGGGTTATTAAGACGCCTCTTACCCGTATCGTTACAATATTTAGCCTCCTTATTCTGGCAGGCGGTTCTGTTTTTTTTCTCATGCCCAAGATGGAGTATCTGCCGCAGGGAAACCGGAATCTTCTTATGAATATTCTCATCCCGCCGCCGGGCATCTCCTATGCCGAAAAGAGGGATATATGGAAAAACAATATCTTCAAGACCATAGAGCCTCACCTTCATAAAGAGGCCGGGGGGCTACCCGCCATAAAGCATACCTTTTACGTTGGTTCCGGTCAGTTTACCCTCTTCGGGGCCATGTCTGAGGACCCTTCCAGGGTAAGAGAACTAATGCCTCTCTTTAAAAAGGCCATCTTCAACATACCCGGTTTTTTCGGTATCAGCACGCAGGCCAGTATTTTTCAGACCCGCCTCGGCCGGGGCCGGACTATTGATATAGATTTCAGCGGCCCTGATATAAACCGCCTTGTCATGGCGGCCGGGGCCATGTACGGGATTATTAAAAAAAATATACCTGCCGCACAGATTCGCCCCGTGCCGTCCCTTGAGATACTATATCCCGAGGTTCGGATAAAACCCGAGAGGGCGCGGCTCCGCGCCGCGGGGATGAGTGTGCGGGATCTCGGGCTCATTACGGACGTGTTTATGGACGGGAGGAAGATAGGCGACTTTAAACCAGAGGGCAGTAAGAAGATTGACCTTGTACTGAAGACCTCCAGAGATGTCATTCCAACTCCAGAGGAGCTTTACAGCGCCCAGATAACGACGCCATCGGGCATGGTGGTGCCCCTCTCGTCATTATCAACCCTTGAGAGGACAAACGGTATAACACAGATACGTCACCTTGAGAGGCAGAGGACTATAACCCTGCAGGTAACTCCGCCAAGGTATATCCCCCTTGAGGTTCTCATGGATGTAGTGCAGACAAAACTCATACCCGGAGTGAAAAAGGCGGGGATGCTACAGGGCATAAACGTGCGTCTAAGTGGGGCCGCTGATAAGCTCACGGAGATGAGGAAGGCCCTGCAGTGGAATTTCCTCCTCGCCGCCCTCATTACCTATCTTCTCATGTCGGCGCTCTTTGGCAACTTCATCTATCCCATTATCGTCATGTTTACCGTGCCCCTTGCCGCGGCCGGCGGTTTTATAGGGCTAAGGCTCGTGAATATCTTCATAGCCCCATCGCCACTTGATATTCTCACCATGCTGGGCTTTATCATCCTCATCGGCGTAGTGGTTAATAACGCCATCCTCATCGTGCACCAGTCCCTTAACTTTATCCGAAATGATGGCATGGAACACAGAGAGGCCGTACTTGCCGCCACGCGCACAAGGCTTCGCCCCATATATATGAGCGCCGTAACAAGCGTCCTCGGCATGCTCCCCCTCGTGGTTGCCCCGGGCCCAGGTTCCGAGCTTTACAGGGGCCTCGGAAGCGTAGTGCTCGGCGGCCTCGCCCTCTCCACCGTCTTTACCGTGCTCGTAATCCCGGCCCTTCTCATGTTTGTAATAAGGCTTGAAAAACCCGGGGTAGGGGGCGGGAAGTCTTGAGGAGAGGCACTGCCTACTAAAACCTGTAAATTATTCCGGCAGATATGACAGGGTATAGCTTGAAGAGATTGAGGTCTTTTTGTAGATCAGACTCCTCTTGCGCGAGGTCTCTGACTAAGGCGGCGTTATTGGAGGCAGGGCCAGTTACAGAGAGATCCGCCTCTGGGATTCCCTGGTAGATAGCCCCTAACTCAAAGGTGAAACCAAGGCCTCTCTCTTTATCAAAAGACGTATCCCATCCAAAACCGAGATAGGGGGCTATGAGGTTAAAGTCTATCTTACCCTTAAGGGTTCCTACATCGGCTCCGGTATAGGTAACACCGTTAATATTAAAGGTACCCGAGGCGGTGGGGTTTGCTTTCGCACTAATATCATTGCCGTTAATGAGAATTCCCATGCTCATCCTGAAGGCATTTATGAATGGATGCCAGTCGAGTATAATAGGCGCGTTTTTTAACTCTATCTCAAAGTCGTAATCAACATTAGACGTTGTACCGTTGAATGAATAAGCAAAAAAGTCTATCCCGGCCCTTACACCCAACGTTTCTGTTATAGCCCTTTGCCCCTCTATGCCAAAGCCAAGGGACGACATTTTTACGCCTACAGCCGTTTTGCCGGCATAAGCCGCCGTGGAAGCCGCCAATAAAAGACCAACAATCATTACAGTAATGCCTTTTACCATGTTTTCTCCATTAAAGTGGTTATAATAAACTTAACGATCGAATAGAGAGTGCCATTACATTATAAAAAGATATATTAGTCAACTCATATACTGATTTATTTATTGACAGGGATTTTTATCCACACCCAGGCATATTTACCATGGGGAAAGGCCCTGTTTTTTTATTTGATTTTCAAGGCCTTGAAATAATATAATATTCGAAGTTAATCAGCCTTACAACCAACGGACCAATAAAGGAGAATATCCATGTCAGAGATAAATATAACGGGAGAGATGACAACAGGGGAGGTCACGGAGACCTGGCCCTCTACAAAAGAGGTCTTTACGCGCCACTTCGGCTCCGGGTGCTTTACCTGCCCGGCCTTTGGCACCGAGCCCATCTCAATGGCCTGCTCCATGCATTCCACGGACCTTGATATGTTCGTTGGTGAGCTAATCGACGCCGCCGAGGCAGAAGAAGCGGGTCAATAATAAACATAGATGAGGGCAGGGGACCTTCTTTGGTTCCCTGCTTTTTTCCCTGAGTCCTTTGGCATCAATTCTCCCTATCACACTCATACCCTATCAAAGGCCCGCTTATGAGCTATAAAGAAGTTCTTTCTCCGGGAGAAGAAAAGGCCGAGAGATTAAGGAAGATGTCGGGGCTTATCATAGCCCCTATCGTCTTCATAGTACTCTATATAATCCCCCTTGGGGCCATGACGCCCGTTCAGCATAAGCTCACCGCCGTAACGGGGCTCGTTATAGTCTTATGGCTTACTGAGACCATTCCCATACCCGTTACCGCCATGTTCGGCGCCGTGCTTAACGTCCTTCTTGGCGTGGCCCCGGCAAAGGTCGTACTGGCGCCCTTTGCCCACCCCCTGGTATTTCTCTTTATAGGCAGTTTCATTCTGGCCGAGGCCATCACGCTCCACGGCCTTGACAGAAGGTTCGCCTTTGCCATTTTTTCCATAAAATTTCTCCATAAATCCCCTTCACGTGTACTATTTACCATAGGGCTTATAGTGGCCCTTGTCTCCATGGGCATCAGCAACACTGCCTCAACCGCAATGATGCTCCCTATAGCCCTTGGCGTGCTCGCGGCCATGAGAGAGATTCATAAAGAGACGGGAGGCGGTTATGATTTTAAAAAATTCTCCGTTGCCATGATGCTCATGGTGGCCTACGGGGCCTCTGTGGGCGGCATAGCCACACCCATAGGCACGCCGCCAAATGTTATAGGCATAGGCATGATGGATCAGCTTGCCGGTATCAAGATATCTTTTTACGAATGGATGGTCTTTGCCCTGCCTATTACCTCCGTCATGTTCCTATATCTTTTTTTCATTCTAAGGGGAAGGGGAGGACTAAAAGGCGCCAATATCAGAGGGATTGAAAGTTATATCGCAAGGGCACGAAGTGAGCTCGGCCCATGGACAAGGGGGGCCAAAAACACGGCGCTCTGCTTTTACACAGCCGTTTTTTTATGGGTCCTTCCAAGTATATCAGGTATTATTCTCGGTAAAAGCGCCCCTCTCTCGCATCTTCTCTCCACAAGGCTCAACGTAGGAGTAGTGGCCCTTATCGCCGCCTCACTGCTCTTTATACTCCCAGTATCCCTTGCAAAGGGTGAGTTCACAATGGACTGGAAACGGGCCGTCCGAATAGACTGGGGCACGGTCCTCCTCTTTGGCGGAGGCCTTAGCCTCGGGAGCCTCATGTTCAGCACCGGCCTTGCCGATTTTCTCGGAAAAACTCTTACAGGGCTTACAGGGGCCTCTTCTTTATTTGGCATTACGGCCATAGGCACCGTACTTGCCATAATTCTCAGCGAGACCACCTCCAATACGGCCTCGGCGAATATGATAATACCCGTGATGATTGCCATAGCAGTAGGCGCCGGTGTTTCGCCTATACCACCGGCCCTTGGCGCCACGCTTGGCGCGTCCTTTGGTTTCATGCTACCCGTATCCACTCCTCCTAATGCCATTGTATACGGCTCCGGGCTCGTGCCCATCCTGCAGATGGTCAGAAAGGGCATTTTATTCGACATAGGCGGATTTTTTATCATCATGGCAGGTGTTATGCTTATGACCAGACTCATGGGATGGTCGTAATATGACCGGGAAAGAAAACGAAGTACAGCCGGGAATCTCCATCGTCATACCTGCCTATAATGAAGAAAGAGTCATAGGCAATACCCTCTTGGAGGTGGCTGAGTACCTTCAGGGCAGGGGGCTTTCTTTTGAGATACTACTCGTCTCGGACGGCAGTACTGATGATACTGAACAGATTGCATTATCAATAAGTAAGGGGAATAACCACATAAAGGTTCTTAAAAATGAGCACAATATGGGCAAGGGATTTTCCGTTAAGAAAGGCTGTCTCGCGGCAAAGGGCAGGGTAATAGCCTTTACGGACTCGGACCTATCCTACCCCATCAGCGAAGTAGAAAAACCCCTTAAGATGATTATGGCTAAAGAGGCCGATATGGCCATAGGTTCAAGGACAGTACGGGGGGCCAAGATAGCGGTCCATACCTCGGCGCTGCGAAGCCTTATGAGCCGGGTATTTAACCTCTTTGTCCGCCTTATCGCCATAAAGGGAATAGGCGACACGCAGTGCGGCTTCAAGGCCTTTAGTAGAGAGGCCGCGATGGATATCTTCAGCCTGCAGACCATGACTGGCTTCAGCTTCGATGTGGAGCTAATCTATATAGCCAAAAAACTTGGTTACAAGGTCAGTGAATTTCCCATCACATGGGCCAAAAGCTCGGAATCGAGCAGTGTCAACCCCATAAAAGATTCCATGGGCATGTTTTTTGACATCATGAAGATAAGGCTCCTTGATCTCATGGGACGCTATAAAAAAGTATAAATCGGGAACCTTAAAGATATTGACAGAAAAAAAGGTAGCGTGTAATATTATATACTATAAAAAAGCGCCTTCAGGTGTGAGTCAACTACGATATCATCGCAGTACTCAATCACGGCTCAAAGCCCTCGTAGCTCAGTAGGATAGAGCATCGGATTCCTAATCCGTGTGCCGGAGGTTCGAATCCTCTCGAGGGCACCAATAAAATTAAGGGGTTACGGTTATGGCCGTAACCTTTTTTGTTTTTTTCAACCCTTTCTCCCTGACCTTTCTGGGTCTCCACTATACCGGGGGAACTTCAACTACTTCTTGCTTGTTCAGTTCAACTATGGTATTTGTCTTCAACACCTTATCTCCTTTCTTACGGGCATGAGTGGTTCTTGGCCGTATCACTCAGGATACGCCACTTATTCTTCATCCACACCCTTTGAGTATATCTTATCCTTAATGTTAGGCATGAAAAACAAGTAATGGAGGACTACTATGCCATTTAAAGTTAAAAACCCAACTGAGGTTAAGCCTTCAAGCATTTCTTCGAGATACGATATTAACCCCAGTGATATCTACAAGTCGGCCAAACCAGGCAGTGACGATGGTAGTGATAACTTTTTACCGGATCCACGATCCATTTTTGAGGTTCCGCTTTTGGGATGGGATGCAGAAGCTAAGGTAGTCAAAGATATTAATCCCGACCTCTCTGCTTTTATGAGCGGCCTATCTCTCTTTGTAAGAACAGTTGCCGAAGAGAGTTGCAGAGATAACTTCGAAGAACTGCTACAGCCAGTATTATTGGATATGGGGCTCAACAAGGGTGCGATTAATAAGATAAAGGATGGTTTAAACGCTAATCACTTCCCGCTTTCATCTAAAGAGTTGGCCAATGACTTAGTTGATCTCCAAAAACCTTTAATGGAGAGTGGTGACCTTTCTACTGATGATACATCCGGACATCTGTACTGTGCGCTTATGGTTGATTCGCACTATGCGCATAACGGCCATACCGAAACCCCTCTCAAACGGTACTGGGGAGGTAAAGATATTACTGAACTCCCCCCAACATTCTTTCCTGGTAAGTATTATAAGATTGATGATGCTGAAGTGAGAGGTATTGTTGCAGTAGCATCGATCGAAAGCCCAATAATAGCGAGTGGTTCCAACTTTGGCGCTGTAGCTATAAAACCGGCAACCAGCACCGGTGATGACCTACATGCTCAAGATCATACCTATTTAGGTAGAAGCAAAGAAGTATACGTAAGTAAAGATCTTATTTTTAACTCTCCGCCTGCCCCGGTCATCCCACCTCACTACGAAAAGCCGCCAGTAGATAACCTTATACCGGACGACTGGACAGAAAAGGTTTTACCAGGGCTCAATATTTTTGTGTACTCTTTCTCGCTACTGGAAGAGAACCAGTTTCCTTATGCAAAAAAACTGAACGAGCTGATTCAAGATAATGATGATAATATTAAAAGAGCGATTGACAACGTAGCAGATAAGGCAGGTGACGCAGCTCGTACGGCTTTAGGTGAAACTCCTGCGGCCCCACTGGCTGGAATAGGCGGGAGCCTGGTAGAGCAGGTTGTCAAGCAGGGACTCAAGTGGATATACGACTTAATTAAAGATGTTTTTGGTGACGAGTTCTTTCCAATAGTTCGTATAATCCATACAGTTAATTACAATCCACCTGCACTGCCTTACTCTGTTTTTGTTGTTATGGTAGGAAAGAGTACTGATAGTAAGATGTACGCAATTACACGCGATCAAAATAGGCTAAATTTTAATGCCACTATGAATCAAAATAGTAGTGGATATCCAAGTTATCCACTTCTTGGAGGTCGAGGTAACAGACAATTCCAGGAGATCGGTCGAGTAATGATCGGTTACTCGCAGACTCCTCCAGAACATGTACCGCTTAATCTTTGGCAGCAAGTCGGAGAAAAAAAAGCTATAGCAGAATGGGCTTCAAGTGCTGACCGGCAAGGCTTCCATATTATTGCCTCATTACCGCAAATTAAAGGAGATGGGCTATATGTCTGGGCTTTTCGAGCCGATGTTATAGCTATAGATAAAAATGAGAAGCCTCTATACATGGAGTGAGAGATAAGAATTATTGGAATAATCGGAAAACTTTTTATGATAGCCTCGTAAGAGGTCATGGGCCATTTTAATTGAATCCGAGGGCAGGGCCTCTGTAGGACCCAGCACGGCCATAGTAGTCGACCTTTGTCCTCATGAGGGATCATGAAGGCAGGGAACTCATCTTCGACATCAGGGAAAAGTAGGTAAAAAACCACGAGAGTTGAGTTTGGAAATGCCAACCGAAAATTGACCACCTGTGCTAACCCAATTTTGACCACCC
>CAZSAY010000003.1:0-66601 GCA_964605225.1 uncultured Thermodesulfobacteriota bacterium
CAAAGAAGGTGCCCCGTTGGATAGAGGCCTTTGATATCTCCAACACATCAGGGACCCTTGGCGTCGGCGCCATGGTGAGTTTCAGGGACGGCGAACCCTTTAAATCGGGCTACAGGCTATTTCGTATAAAGGGCGTGGAAGGTCAAGACGATTTTGCCATGATGGAAGAGGTAATGAGAAGGCGGTACGCCCACGCAGGCGATGGGGAGATACCCGACCTCATACTCCTTGACGGCGGCAAAGGTCAGCTCGGCGTGGCCATGAAAGTAATGGCCGGGCTCGGACTTTCCCGTGTAATATCCCTTGCCGCCCTTGCCAAGGAACGGCCCGAAGGGACAAAGAAAAGGGCGGGCGTTGGGGCCGTTAAAAAAGAAACCGCTAAAAAAAACGAGAGGGTATTTTTGCCCGGCGTAAAAGACGCGATTATCCTCCGGCAGGGCTCAAAGGCGGATCTGCTCCTTTGCAGGATAAGGGACGAGGTCCACAGAACGGCTATCGGTTATCAGAGAAGGCTCAGAAACAAGAAGATGCTTCATAGCCCCCTTGACGAGATAAACGGCATAGGTGAAAAGCGCAAGAAGAGACTACTTAAAAGGTTCGGCTCTCTAAAAAAACTCATTGAGGCCCCGGTTGAGGATATCTGTCAGGTGCCGGGCATCACGAAATCCATGGCAAAGGCGATTAAGGATATTAAGTAGGGACACTTCCCCTATTTTTGGTGGTAGGTTGGGTAGAGTCTTAGCGAAACCCAACAATTGTACAGGTGTGATTTTTCATTAAACGTGTTGGGTTTCGTGCCTCTACCCAACCTACAAGGCTACAAGATTTTTTTTGGTGGGCAGTGCCCACCCTACAATATACAAGGGGTGCAGGGTGTTTCTTCAGTGGCGAGATGCCCCATCCCCTATATTGGTTTTCTTTGCCAAGCTTTCTTTTTTTCAAAAGAAAGCGGAAGTTTTTTTAAAAAGGCACGTCCAGTTCGGGCTCTACCTCATTTATTCTTGCCTTTACAAATGCCTTTGCTTTTTCAAGAAGGGCGTCGTCGGTGGCCTCGAACCTCATCACCAGCACGGGCTGGGTGTTGCTTGCCCGCACAAGGGCCCAGCCGCCGTCAAAGTTCATCCTCAGGCCGTCTATTGTAATAACGTCCGTGAGCTGAAGGTCCCCTTCTTTTGCCGTGGTTTTCTCAAGGGCTTCGGCAAGGCTTTCGATGACCTTGAATTTTTTATCATCAGCGCATTCTATGCGCATCTCAGGTGTTACGAGCGTATCGGGCACACCGGCAAGGAGGCCGGAAAATGTTGCCGAAGGGTCTGAAACCCTCTTTTTGGCCAGTATCTCGGCGAGCCTGCACGATGCGTATATAGCGTCGTCAAAACCGAAGTATCTGTCGGCAAAGAAGATATGACCGCTCATCTCTCCTGCCATGGCCGCGCCGAGCTCTTTCATGCGGGACTTTATAAGCGAGTGCCCCGTCTTCCACATTACGGGCACGCCTCCGGCCTTTTCTATCTCGTCATAGAGTACCTGCGAGCATTTTACCTCGCCAACAACGGTGGCTCCCGGCGTGGTCTCGATGATGTCTCTTGCGAATATGACCATGAGTTTATCGCCCCAGATTATACCGCCCTTCTCGTCAACAACGCCGATGCGGTCGGCGTCGCCGTCGTAGGCTATGCCGAAGTCCGCTTTGTTGGCCTTAACGGTCTCAATAAGGTCATATAGATTTGCCGGCACCGTTGGGTCGGGGTGATGATTAGGGAACGTCCCGTCGGGCTGGCAATGGATGCCGTTGACATCGCATCCAAGGCCCATCAAAAGGGGCACGGCCACGGGGCCCGCCGTGCCGTTACCGGCGTCAAGGACAAGTTTTATCTCCCTGTCAAGGGCGGGTAGCTCGAAGAGGCCCGCGACGTGTTCGATATAAGGGGGAATTATCTCAACGGAGCGCAGGTCTCCAAGGGCGCCTGTCCATACCGGGGGGTTGGCGAAGACCTCTTTCAAGGCGGCCCCTATCTTTTGAATTTCAGCCCCGTGAATGGTCTCTTTACCGATACTAATCTTAAAGCCGTTATACTCCGGGGGGTTGTGACTGCCCGTTATCATGAACCCGCCGTCAACGGTAAGGCTCTGCATGGAAAAATACTGCAGGGGTGTGGGGCAGACACCGATGTCTATGACGTCTATGCCGCTCTCTTTCAGCCCCCGGACAAGGGCGTTTTTGAGGGGATCGGAGCTTACGCGGACGTCTCTACCCACGCTTACGGTAATGGGGTCGGTGAGGAGTCCGGCCCCGCGCACATAGGCGGCGTAGGCTTTTCCTATGCCCTCGGCTATCTCATCTGTAAGGTCTTCCCCGTAGACGCCCCTTATATCGTATTCCCTGAATATGTGTTTCGGTACATTATGACTCATCTTCGTTCCTCACTTTTATTGTGGGTTAAAATCTTGGTAAAAATTAGCGCATTGAGACGCGCTAACTATCTCTTTCGTAGCTCGCTGAAGAAGTTTTTAAGCTGTGCGCCCGCCTCTTCGGCACGGACCCCCTTTGTTACGCTTATGTTGTGGTTAAGCCTCTTATCCGATGATAGGTCGTATAAAGAGCCGCATGCCCCTGCCTTGGGGTCATCTGCCGCAAAGACGAGCCTCGGCACACGGGCGGCAATAAGGGCCCCCATGCACATAAGGCAGGGCTCCAGCGTTACATACATAGTGGTCTCCGTAAGGCGCCACGCGGAGAGGGCCTTTGCCGCGTTTGTGATGGCCACTATCTCGCCGTGGAGCGTGGGGTCGCAGGAGGTTTCTTTTCTATTATATCCCCTTGCGATAACCTTGCCTTTCGCTGTAATTACGGCCCCTACGGGCACCTCGCCAAGATTTGCCGCCCGGGAGGCCTCAAAGAGGGCCTCGGCCATGAAGGCCCTGTCCGCCTCGGTTGCCTGCAGGAGAGCTTTCCCTTCGAAGGGCTTTAGAAGAGCGGGATTATTTTGAGATATCATAATATGACCTTTTCATATGTAATTACCTTATGCCTTTTTTTCAAGGCCTTTCATTATCACGAAGAGGGCCTTTGGTAGCGGTGTAAGGGTCCCCTGATATACCGTTTCATCTATGGATAAGATGTTGAAGCGCGGAGAAAATATCTTTTTTATCTCAGCGGGGCTGAAGCGGTAGGGACCTCCCTCCATGGTCTCTTTTATATTGAAGCATTTTAGAAAAAAGACACCTTTTGGTGCAATAAGCGAATGTATAATCTCTCTGTATGATTCCCTTTCCAATGGCGGCAATGCGTGAAAGCACCCCCTGTCAAATATCACATCAAAGTCCGGGGTGACCTTGCTATGGAGGATATCGTCTACATAAAATCTTACGGAGAGACCCTTAATACGGGCCTTGTCGCGGCATAGCCTTATGGCCTCCGCTGATATATCCGTAGCCGTAACCTCAAAACCAAGGCCTGCGAGCGCCATGGCCTGTGTGCCGGGGCCCGTGCCGATGTCAAGGGCCCTGCCTGACCTTATCTTCATTTTCGAAAGCGCGGCCTCAAGGTCGGGGTCAAGTTCCGGGTAATACCAGGGCATCTTTTCTGTATCTGTATCAAAGTAAAATTTTTCCCACTCAATGGGTTCCATCATCTTCTCCTCCATGATTGCGCCCTGCCGCAGGTAAGGGAGCGGTAATAATCACCAGAGGGGGCATTGACAGAAAAGGGCGCATAACGTAAAGTTATCATATAAATTTTATGATTTAAAGAGGGGATATGCCTGATTTTACCTTGAGAACCACAAAGAGGAACGAGCTTGTCTGTATAACGGAGGAGGTGGCCGCCTCCGTGAGAGATAGCGGCGTGCAGGAGGGGCTTGTTGTGGTCTTCTGCCCCCATACCACGGCGGGTATTACCATTAACGAGAACGCCGACCCTGATGTGGCCTCTGATATGGTGATGAAGCTCTCGAAGCTTATAGAGCACAGGGACGCAGGGTATCGTCACGCTGAGGGCAACTCTGACAGCCACGTGAAGTCCACGCTCACAGGGGCCTCGGAGACAATAATAATCAGCGGCGGCAGGCTCAGGCTCGGAACGTGGCAGGGTGTATACTTCGCCGAGTTTGACGGCCCGAGAACGCGGCGCGTATATGTAAAGATAATGGCGGGCTGAGTTGGGGCAGGCGAGTTAAGGGCGTAAGGTGGTGATTTTTTCAAGTAATACTTATTGCCCTGTGATTTTAAGGCCCTATCATGTATAGTATGGCATTATAAATAGGGCGAATTTAATGCCAGAGAACCTTGCCGGCCCTAATGGACTGGTAGGGGATAAAGAGGCAGGCGGGTTAAAGGCGGGTAAGGATTTCGTTCCCTGGAGCAGATACCCGTAATGCCTGCAGGCATAGGGGGCAAAAAGATAGAAAAGGCGTAAATAAGATTGGGGCGCGAGGGTTTTTTTATTAATAACTTCGTGGGGCGTAAAACGCAGGTTTATATATAACGGCCCTCTCCATTGATTGGTTTTTTACCCCACTTTCTTTTTTCCAAAAGGAAGTGGAAAGGTTTTTTTTAAATTCTTCAAGGAGATTTTTTCAGATGTTGAGATCAAAGAAAATAATGGACGGAGTTTTCTGGGTAGGCGCCGTTGATTTTTCAAGGCGTCTCTTTGACGCGCTCGTGCCTCTGCCAGACGGCACGAGCTACAACGCCTACCTTGTAAAAGGCAGTGATAAGACGGCCCTTGTGGATACGGTGGACCCTTCCACTACGGACGCTCTCATGAATCATCTTGAAGACGTGGAGAGCCTGGACTACATTGTTGCAAACCACGCGGAACAGGATCATTCCGGGGCCATACCTGCCGTGCTTGAGAAGTATAAAGAGGCGCGCGTCGTGGCCAATGAGAGGTGCAGGGGCCTGCTCATGGACCATCTTTCCATACCCGGAGATAGGTTTGAAGTTGTCAAGGACGGCGAGACCATCGACCTTGGCGGCAAGACCCTTGAGTTCATATCCACGCCATGGGTGCACTGGCCGGAGACGATGTGCACATATCTGCGTGAGGGCGGCGTGCTCTTCAGCTGTGATCTCTTCGGCTCACATCTTGCCAGCGCCGAGCTCTACTCAACGCGCGAGGAGCGCGTCTACGAGGCCATAAAAAGGTACTACGCCGAGGTGATGATGCCCTTCAGGGTGATTATCAGAAAGCACCTCGACAAGCTCTCCGCCTTTGATATCTCCGTTATCGCCCCGAGCCACGGCCCCGTGCACAAAGATATTTCCTTTGTAATGGATACGCATCGCGAATGGGTATCCGATGAGCCCTCCAATACCGTTATCATCCCCTATGCCTCCATGCACGGGAGCACGGAGAGGATGGTGGACCACCTTACCGAGGCGCTCTCGGAAGAGGGGATAAAGGTGGAGAGGTTTGATCTTGCCGTAGCCGATATAGGCAGATACGCCGTATCTCTTGTTGACGCGGCTACCATAGTCATGGCATCACCATGTTTTCTTACAGGCGTTCATCCTCTTGTGGCGAGCGCCGTTTTTCTTGCCAACGCCCTTAAGCCCAAGCTGAAGTTCGCTTCCATAATAGGCTCTTACGGCTGGGGTTCGAGAATGGTGCCTCAGCTCAAGGGCTTTATGTCCGGGCTCAAACTCGAATATATCGAACCCGTAGAGGTTAAGGGAGAGCCTGGAGGCGCTGACCTCAGGGCCCTGGATGAGCTTGCCCATAATATCAAAGAGAAGCACCTGGAGGCGGGGCTCATAGATGGCTAAGCCCCTGCCCGCAGGGTCTTCGCGCCCGATTTAAGTCTATTAAAGATTAGTATCCTGCCTTACCTTCGGGGTTAATTGCCCCGGGGCCACCCACCCATGGCGTTACCACCTTTAAGCCGGAAGGGCTAATATGTGATATATGTCCTTTACAAAAGGTCCTTTCAGTAGTAATTTCAATAGGATTTTATCTTTACCGGGGGTCTCCGGGGCCCGGTGTTGGAGGTGCGGGGTTTGGGAAGGCGCCTCTAATGTTCTTCTAATGGTGTGGCTCGTATCGTGCAAGTTTGTTTTAATAAAGACAGTGGCCGGGGACTGGTTGAAAATAATAATTAAATATTAAGGAGAGGGAAAGATGGGATGTGATAAGAAGCCTTTGTTTAATGCCCTTGCAGTCTTTGTAGGAATATTTATCATGACGGGCTTTTTTGGAGGCATGGCCTACGGAGCCGACGATATAGGCGGCTGGAAGTGGAGGGCTGAGGCGAGTACGGGTTTTGCCTATGACAGCAACGTATTCAAGCTCTCATCCACGCAGAGCGCCCGTTTTGACCAGAATCTCACAAAAGACCAGACAAGCGGACGCTTCAAGAACATGGATTCTGTCGATGACTTTATCTTCACGCCGCGCATTCGGGCCTCTTTTAGTAGATCCGGCATCATGGGCGGAGAGTTCTCCGTAAGACCCTCCATCGCCTATAATGTATACGCTCAGAGTCAGGAAAAAAACTTTTTCAACTTTGGCCTTGACCTAAAACAGAACCTTGGAAAGCAGGGAAATATCGGACTGAAGTTGGCTTACGCCCCTAATATATTTAAAAAGAATTATCTCTCTGGCGCCAAGGACGCCGAGACTATAGGTTTTCCGGGTCATGGCATCTCAGGGAGTGAGAAGGTCTTTTCCCCGGCCCACTATGATAAGACAAGCGCGATCCTTAGCTACGGCAGGCGTCTATGGAAAAACCCCACCAATACAGGTTCCGGTCATATACTCGCCGGTTACGAGAACAGGAGCTTCGACGACCCCTTTACGGTCCGTACCGAGGACAGTCTCCTCGCGGGTTTTGATGTGGGTATGACCATTCATAAGAATACGAGCATTGTCCTAAACTATCTCTTCAAAAACATCGACACTACCGTGGGCACGGAGGTCCTCATACGTAATGAGACAAACTTCGGCGGTGTTGACTTCGATGGTGACGGTTTTATAGAGCCCATTAACACGGTCACGGAGCAGACAGTGGACCGCTCGCGCAACCAGAATACCGTGGGTGGAAAGGTCTCCACAAGGCTTAGAAAAGGCTGGAGGGGTTACGCAAAATATGAGGCTCGCTTTACCCATTATAAATCAGAAGAGCAGTTTGACGTAACGCGCCTTAACCGTACGGACACGCGTCAGAGGGTGGGTGTTGGCGTGAAGGGTCAGCTTGCCAAGAGGTGGTCCCTGACCCTCGGCTGGCTCCTAACTCACAACGCGGCCGCCCGTGACGGGCTCGCCCTCGTAGACAAGGCGGAAGCGAAATCCTATGACAAAAATGTCGTCTCGGCGATTATTTCTTACAGGTTATGAGTTATTCCGTCCGAGTATATAGGGACAGAGGGGAGGCGGGCGATGGGCGCTGAAAAGAAGAGGATTCTCTTTACAGGTTACGCGCAGGTTCACTTCGTATGCTTTTTACCCGTGTATCAAGTGCTCGCAAAGGACCCTGACATTGATATCTTCCTCTCCGGCGGGTTTAAACGAAAAGAGGGCGATAGCGTCTCATACGAGCTCAAGGGTTTTTATGACCCCTTTCCCGTTGATAAGGACCATGTCATACCCCTTGAGCAGGTGCGGAGCGAGCACTATGACGTCCTCGTCTCGGCCCATCTCTCTGATTCACTCTTTCCCAAATCCGTCGGCAAAAAGGTGCAGATCTTTCACGGCGTCTCAATCAAAAACCTCGCCGTGCGCGCGAAGGCACTGCGTTACGACATGCTATGCATGCCGGGACGCTATCATGCCGAGCAGTACATGGAAAACGGTCTTATCCGCGATGACGGCACAGAGTGTTTTATTACGGGCTTTCCCAAGACCGACCCGCTCGTGGGGGGCGGATTCGATAGAGAGAGCCTTATTCGCGGCATGGGGCTTGACCCGTTGTTACCTACCATACTTTTTGCCCCCACCGGCGAAAAATATAACGCCCTTGATACCATGGGCAAGGAAGTTGTGGAGGCCATCAGCAGGGTAGGGGCCTGGAATCTCCTTGTTAAACCCCATGACCATCCCAAAAAGGATATTGACTGGTTCACCGAGCTCGCCCCCTATGAGAGCACTCAGGTGCGCCTGGTGCGGGACAAAGACATCGCGCCATATCTCTTTGCCGCGGACCTTCTTATTACGGATATGTCCTCTGTGGCCGTAGAGTACACGCTTATGGACAGACCCATTATCTTTCTGGATATTCCAAGGCTAATGAGTCGGGTTGCAAAGCGCGCTCCGGCCCTGGACCTCAATACTTACGGCAGAAAGATAGGCCGCCTTGTCAGTACCCCTGATGGACTTGAGAGCGCTATAACCGATAGCCTCGCAAACCCCCATAGGGAGAGTGAGGTGAGAAGGCGCATGGCCTCCCATCTCTTTCACGCCCCGGGGCACGCCGCCGGCAATGTGGCCGCTGTGGTGCGTTACGCGGCGGGCCTCGAAGAGGCCCTGCCTGAATGCGTAGTGATATTGGATGCGCAGTAGCGGGTTAAGGCAGGTAAGATAATCCGTAGATGTTATTAAGGCTCCGGGCCTACCTCTTCAATACAACCCTGTCAGTCTTAGATCAGCCGGATATATGAAGTGGAGCGAGAAGAAAAAGAATCGGGCCTTTGAGACCCTCTTAACCTACGGTGGGCGTCACAGCTTGTGGCTCTACAAGGGGGCGGCGGCTACGCTGGGCGTTGTTGTTTTTCGCCTGCTCATGCCCTGGCCGCTACGGGGCGTAATAGAGATAGTCTTTCCCAGGGGCTCCCATAAGGGCGCGATTATGGTGCATTATCTCCCCGGCTGGGGTAATCCCGTAATCATGCTGGCCCTGCTTTATCTCCTCTTTGCCATCGGCCTCGGTATATCAGAGATGTTTCAGCGTGTAAACTTCAAGAGGTTTTCCGCCTCTACCGCTCATGATATGCGCGCCGCGGCGGTTTACGGCGCAGGGACAATGCCGCTGCACAAGCGCACTGCCACGGGAGATATCGTGGCGCGCATCATCGGCGACAGCGCCCGCATCAAGGCCGGTCTCTCTGGCATAATGGTACACGGTCTAAAGAACGGCATGCTCTTTATCGCGGCCTGCGCCGTGATAACCTGGGTATCCATTGTCTTTGGGGTTATATTTTTTATATCGGGTCTTATAGCCATATATATCGGGTTCTACATTAGCACGCCCGTGGCCGGAACTGCGAGCAAACTGCGGCGAAAGGAGGGGGTGTACGCCACGGCCCTTGCCGAGGGTCTTGACGCAGGGGTCATGGACCTCAAGATGGATGACATCAACTGGTCCAACGCCCGCAAAAGCGTGAGTATTACGAGGATGATAGCCCGTTCGTCCGTTTGTATTCATCTGGTTCTCGGCGCCTCGGTTTCCCTTGCCCTCGTGGTGGGGGCAAGGGGCGTGAAGGCGGGCACCATCGCCCCCGGGGACCTTTTCATATTTATCGCCTATGCCCTCACGCTGCATCGCCGCATGGTGCAGGTGGGTCGGCAGATAGCCCGTACAGGCAAGGTCCTGGCCTGCGCCGAGAGGATAGGGGCCTATGCCCGCTATGCCCCGTCTGGAGACGGGGATGCCCATATGACAGATACTCCTTCAGGTCCCCTGCCGCTTGTAACGGGGCTTCGCCTTGAACGGGTCCGTCTTGATATGGGCCGCGGCAGGGAGGGGAAGCCAAGGCTACGCCGCACGGACCTCCTGCTTGAGCCGGGGAGCCGTGTCGTGGTAATGGGAAGCGTAGGTTCCGGCAAGACGAGCCTTATGCATCTGCTCGCCGGCGTGGAGGTTCCCGACAGGGGAAGGGTTTACTGGGATGAAGAGAAGATACTTAAAAAAAATGGCGGCCTCTCATCGAGGGTGGGCTATCTGCCTCAGACCCCTGTCTTTCCCGCCGCCAGGGTATGGAATCATCTCGGCCTGGCCGACCCCGAGTCCCTGAGCCCTGAGGACGAGCAGACCCTGCGGCGTCTCGGGTCGTGGAAGATAATAGAGAGTTTCAAGAAGGGACTTGGGCAAAAGGTAGCCTCCAACTCCCTCTCAAGGAATGAGGCGCGGCTCCTTCGTCTTGCCGGTATCCTTCTCTCTGATACCTCGCCTGTCTGGGTGCTTGATAACCCTCTTGGCGGCCTTAGCGGCGCAAAGGCCCGCCAGTGTCTTGATGAGATTATCATGCGGGCCTCTCATCGTCTTCTCGTCGTGGCCCTGCCGAACCAGCGTCATGCCATGCGTTTCGAGAGACTGCTCTATCTGAATAAAGGTAAAATTCGTTTCGATGGTCCGCCATCGGAGTTCGATGAATGGAAGTCTAATAAGGACAAAGAGAAACAACCGGTATAATCTATATGCTTTTTTTACTTGATAAAGGACATTAATCATGCAGGCAGTAATCTTGGCGGCGGGATACGGTAGCAGACTGGAGAGGGTCTCGAATGGGCTCCCAAAGTGCCTTGTGCCAGTAGGCGGCCGTCCCATTATAGAACATCAGATAGAGGCGTTGAACGACGCCGGCATAGGTCAGGTGCTTGTTGTTGTGGGGTACAAGGCCGAAGAGGTTCGAAAGGAACTTGGCGCGCGTGTTGAGTATATTGAGAACACCCGTTATGACGAGACGAACAGCATATATTCGCTCTGGCTCGCCCGTGACTGGATAGATGGCCCCTTTGTCATGATGAACTGCGATCTGCTCTTTCATCCCCAGATACTGGATCGCCTTTTGTCTCAGGGTGGCAACGGCCTTGCCTTTGATTCTTCCTCCACCGGTGGGCGTGAGCAGACAAAGGTGGCCGTGCAGGAGGGAAGGGTAGTGGACCTTGGAAAAGATCTACCCTCTGAGTTGTGCCGCGGCGAGAGCATCGGCCTTACCTGTTACGACGCCAAAGGGGTGCACAACCTCATGGCGCGCGCCGATGCGCTTATTAAAAACGGCGCGGAGAATTCCTGGAGCATAGAGGCCATACGGGGCATATGTTCAACCGTTAAAATGAAGGCATATAACGTAGCCGGCATGCCATGGGTAGAGGTTGATTTTCCAAATGATCTCGTTCGCGCCGAGAAAGAGGTCTGGCCCGCCATCATGAAGAGCAGATGGAAGAGAACCGTACACTGGAAAAAGACAAAATACCTTGCCATGGCCCTTGTAGCCGCGCTCCTTATCTTTTCAGGTTTTGCGTTGGATCACTTTTCCGCCCCCGAGAAGGTTGATTGGACCTCAGAGGCCCCCATAGACGGGCAAAAGACCCTTCTGAAGGCTTCGAAGGGCTATCAGAAGTGGTGGATATCCACGGCTGGAACGCCCCTCAGGGTCAAGTTTGCGGGGCCGCTTCACGTCAGGGCCTATATGCGCCTTCTTATGCCTCCGGGAACGGCGAAGCCGGGCAGATATGTCGTGCAGGTTACCCTTGATGGTAAGCCCTACGCGTGGAGCGTCTTCAAGGCAACACCGGACAAGAAGGTCGCTTATGCAGGGGCCGTGGTGGGAGACCGCGACAGAGTGGATGTTGATGTGCCGGCGGGGTCTCATACGGTGGAGCTCGACCTTGTGGCCGGTGTAAGCAAGAGGTTTCTCGGGCGTATTCGATATCCTGAACCCGTGACCACGGAGGTGAATAAGAAGGGAGATTGATCCCGCCTTATCCCTTACTCACAATCTTTTCCACCCCCTGCCTCCGCATACCAGCCCGGCTTCACGGGCACGCCCTTTCTTGCAATACTCTTCTTCTGGTGTATAATAGAGGTCAAAGTCAGGTCATGGCGGTTTAGACTTATGAGGAGAAAGGTTCCATGTCTTCAGATCCATGGGTAAATGTGCTTGCCGAGTCGGCCCTGCCCGATTCCAGGCCTTTTGTGACTTTTCCTCGCGGTGTGCCCGTATTGCTCGTAAAAAAAGATGGTATAATCTACGCCCTCTCAAATAAGTGCGCCCATATGGGTTGCCCCCTTGACGGCGGTACTCTCAGTGGATTTTTTATACAATGCCCCTGTCATGAATGGAGCTATGATATAAGGACGGGCGCCTTTGTTGACGCAGTGGAGATAACCCTTAAAAAGTACGAATTGAAGGTCCGGGATGGCCGTGTATTTATAAGGATTGAGGTGTGATGATGAAGAAGATCTTTTTTTATGCCCTTGCCACCTGCCCGGGGTGCAGAAAGACCAAAAAATTTTTTATTGAACATAACGTGGATTTTGAATATATGGAGTACGATAACGCCACTGAGGATGAGCAGGCAAGGATACAGAAGGAAATGGACACATCGGGTTCTCCGGCCTTTCCATGGGTAAGGATAGGCGAAGATGTTGTCGTGGGCTTTAACCCCGCGAGATACGCGGAGCTACTGGGGATAAGGCTGGAAAAGAAACCATGGGAGAGGTAAGGGAAAAAGATAATGTCCCGGTGGAGGCCCGCAAAAAGGCCCTGAGGTTTCTCTTCGAGTATGTAGTGGATCTATTAGGTTATAAGTTCAGCCCCGATGAGGAAACCGTGGATTTTTTGCTTTTGCAGGAGGTCCTGATAGAGACCCGTAAGGGCTCGCCCTTTTGTCCCTGTCAGGGGCTTACAAAAGACCATGAGCAGAACATGCGCATAGTCTGTCCCTGCATACCATTTCACAGGGCCCATTTCGATCGTATGAGACGGTGCTGGTGCGGGTTATTCGTCCATAAGGACGTAACGGACCCCGATTCCCTTGATATTATCGCGCCCCATGAGGTGTAGGGTCATATGATATGTTTGTAGAGGTAGCGAAAAAAGGCGATATAGCCCCGGGCGGCATGAAGGGCTATACTGTGGAAGGCACTGAAATTGTGCTATGTAACGATGCCGGCAAGTACTACGCCGTCTCAAGAAGATGCGGACACATGAACGCCCCCCTTGATAAGGGCACTCTCGTGGGTTATATCCTCACCTGCCCCATGCATTACTCGCAGTTCGATGTAAAGAGCGGCAGGGTCCTCTGCGGTCCCATGCTCCATGATTACACGAGAAGGTATAAGCTGCCCGAGGGCCTCTCGGCCCTTTTCAAGCACATGGGCGGGCTTATGACCGGTATAACAAAGTGTAAGATAGATACATTCTTTTTCAAGCGCATGGGTGGACTAATGGCCCATATAAAGACGTGTAATCTCAAGACATTCAAGGTAAGGGTCGAGGGTGAGAGCATACTGGTCGACCTCTAATCTCCTTGCTCAGCCATGCCGTCGAGGGTAGGTGGCGGGCCGTGGGATTAGCTCCTTCTATATTTTAGTTCTTTTAGTCAGTACTCATGAGGACCTCTCCGTTCCTCGCTTCCCCCTGCCCTGCGGCCATGGCGGAGCGAGCACGGGCCTTTTATGGTGTCTGAGTTAAAACTCTCTATGAGGAGGCCGCCCAGGGCATGGACATAGTTTATAACGGCACGGAAGACCATACCGTGGGTGTGGAGCTCGAGCTTCAGCTCGTCGACGCAAAGACCCTTGAGCTTGTGCCCCGGGCCTCGCAGATAATCGAGTCCCTCGACGGGCTCGCGGGTTCCGTAAAGCACGAGCTCATGAGGTCCAACCTCGAGGTTATCTCAAAAAAATGCTATAGCGTCGCCGAGGCGCAAAGAGACCTATCCTCGAAACTCGCCCCTGTCATAAAGGCCGCGCGCGGCCAGGGCGTGCTTATCGCGGCGGCAAGCACCCATCCCTTCTCCCGTTGGCAGGCGCAGAGCGTTACACCTGACCCGCGATATAATGAGCTCCTGGATAATCTGCAGATGGTGGCCAGACGGTTTAATATCTTCGGGCTTCACGTTCATGTGGGGGTCAGCAGTGCTGAAAAGTGCATATATGTAACGAACAGGATACTCTATTACCTGCCCCATCTCCTTGCCTTATCATCAAACTCGCCTTTCTGGGAAGGAGCGCTTACGGGGCTCCAATCATACAGGATAAAGGTCTTCGAGAACCTTCCCATCGGCGGACTGCCTTTTTATTTTCATAATTTTGCCGATTACTCGAAACTCGTAAATACTTACTTGAGGACAGGCACCATAAAGACCATCCGGGAGTTATGGTGGGATGTGCGGCCCCACCCTGATTTTGGCACCATAGAGGTGAGGATATGCGACATCCCTTCCACCCTCGGTGAGGCCATGATAATAGCCGCCTTCATTCAGGCGCTGGTAAAGAAGTTCGGAGAGGATTTTGATAAGGGCGTATGCTTTATAAGACCCCATTCTGCGATAATCAGGGAGAATAAATGGCGTGCCTGCAGGTACGGCCTTGAGGGCGAGTTTATAGTCGAAGACGGCTCAAAGACCATGGGCGCGCGCGAGGCCCTCCTGGAGCTTCTCGGCTGGTGCGCCGAGGGGGCGGGGAGCCTTGGCGTGGAGCAGTATCTGGCCGGGCTTGAGTCGACCCTTCGACGCGGGCATACGGGGGCAGTGAGGCAGATAAATATATATGAGGAAAAGGGCGGCCTGAAGGCCCTTACAAGAGAGCTGGCTTCTCTACTTGCCGATGAGATTTTGCCGGAGCGAACAGAGGGAGGCAAAGGAGATTGAGGGGCATAATAGCGGCCGGACACGAGCTTACGGCACGGGCCGGGGCGAAAATGTTTGAGCGCGGAGGTAATGCCTTTGACGCGGCCGTGGCCGCTTCATTCGCTTCTTTTGTGACTGAGAGCGCCCTTACGAGCGCGGGCGGCGGCGGTTTCATGACCCTTCATACGGCCGCGGGGGATAATCTTGTATATGATTTTTTTATCAGTATGCCCGGTCTCGGCATCTCACCGGAGAAGGGTAAAGTTGATTTTTTCCCTCTTCAGATAGACTTTGCCGACGCCCTTCAGACGGTATTCATCGGCAGAGCCTCTGCGGCCGTGCCCGGCGTTATAGCGGGCCTTGAAGAGGTGCGTAAAAGGCACTGCACCCTGCCCCTTGATGTCCTCCTTGAGCCGGCCATCACCATGGCAGGGGAAGGCATAAGCATCAACAGGGCGCAGGGCTACTTTAATACCCTTCTTGAGCCCATGCTACGCTCCTCGGAGGAGTCCCGCGGCGTTTACTTTCCAGGCAAGGCTTCCATAGGCGTTGGCGAGGTTATTAAACACAAGCTCATGGCCCGCACCTTCGAGTCCCTCGTAAGCGACGGCCTTATGAGTTTTTATACGGGACATATCGCGGAGGCCCTTTTGAAGGGTTTTGGCCCTGAAGAGGGCGGGCTTATTACGGCCCGGGACCTTGCCGGTTACCGCCCCATTATAAGAAAACCCCTTGAGCTCGGTTTTAGAGGGAGGACCATATATACAAATCCGCCGCCGTCGTCAGGCGGCGCCCTTATCGCCTTTGCCCTGAGACTTCTTGAAGGGGCCCATATCACCGGTCCGGGACATAATAGCGCTCATTACATGAGACGGCTTGCCCGGATCATGGAAGTAACGGACGAGGCCCGGCGCGCCTCCTTCGACCATAGTCTCCATGAAGAAGGCCTTATTGACAGGTTCCTCTCTGAAAGGCATATGGAGCCCTTTAGAGAGATCCTTGACAAAACCGCCCGTCCCCCTGGAGACACTACGCAGATAAGCGTTGCCGACGGTGAGGGTAACCTCGTATCCCTTACGACCTCCGTGGGCATGGGCTCCGGTTTTATGATACCCGGCACGGGGATAATGATGAATAACATGCTCGGTGAGCACGACCTTAACCCCCATGGCTTTCATAAAACAGAGGCAGGCGTACGGCTTAGCTCCATGATGAGCCCCACTATCGTTATGAGAGATGGGGCCGGGGAGATGGTCCTCGGTAGCGGCGGCTCAAAGAGGATAAGGAGCGCGGTGCTACAGACCATACTTAACGTCATTGATTTTAATATGTCCGTGGATGGGGCCGTGAACGCCCCGCGTATACACTTTGAAGATGGGGTCCTTGATGTTGAGGCAGGGGTAGCCCCCGAAGAGATAGAGGCCCTTATTGGCCTGGGGCTGAAGGTAAAGAGGTGGAAAAAGAAGGATATGTATTTTGGCGGGGTTCATACCATACACTGCGACGGAGCCAAGATGAGGGCCGCCGGCGACAGGCGCCGCGGCGGTGCAGTAGAGGATTTTTTTTAAAAGGGCATCGATAAAGTTCCGGGTGAGACGGGGGGGAAGAGGGGGCGGCTCAGAGGCAGGGGATATATTATATTTTATAAGGAGTTTTGTTCTTATGGCAGATAAGAGTAAAGAAGAGGCCGAGTTATTTGAGTTAATATTCAAGGGGGCCGAGGCGGTGGAAGAAAAGGTCCGGGATGTGAGGCGGCAGATACACAGCTCTCCCGAGTTATCGGGTGAGGAAAAAAACACCGCCGCCCTTGTTGCCCGCGCCCTTCAAGGCCTTGGTCTTGAGGTTACAAAAAATGTAGGCGGCCACGGGGTTATTGGAGTTGTAAGGGGCATGGCCGGCAAGGGGCGCACCATAGCTCTCCGGGCGGATATGGACGCCCTGCCGCTTCAGGATTTAAAAGAAGTGGATTACGCCTCGGGCGTGCCCGGCGTGATGCATGCCTGCGGCCATGATGTCCATACCTCCGTGCTTCTCGGTACGGCTATGGTCCTTGTCTCCATAAAAGACAGGTTGCGGGGAAATGTAAAACTCATATTCCAGCCATCCGAGGAAAAGAGTGTGACAGGGGCGAAGAAGATGATAGAGGACGGGGCCCTTAACGAGCCCGTGCCCGAGGCCATTGTAGCGCTCCATTGCTACCCCGAGTTGGAGGCCGGGGTAATAGCCCATAAGCCGGGGATAATGACTGCGGCGGCCGATAAGTTCAAGGTAGTGGTGCTAGGGAAAAGCGGTCATGCCTCACGTCCACATCAGTGCGTTGACGCCGTGCTCCTTGCCGCCTTGGTTGTAAATGCCATGCAACACATTGTGAGCAGACGCACGGACCCGCTTCATCATGCCGTTATCTCCATAGGGACCATACACGGCGGCACGGCCCTTAATATCATAGCAGACAGGGTGGAGATGGAGGGCACTGTGCGAACCCTGAGTAAGGGCGAGAGGCTAAAGGTGCGCGACCTCGTGGAAGATACGATACGCGGCGTTACCGAGGGCATGGGCGGCGGTTATGAGCTCGATTATGAGTTCGGCACACCAGCCGTATTGAACGACGCCGGCGTGGACGGGCTGATAAGACGGTGCGGCATGCACGTTGTAGGGGAAGACAATGTGGTAACCATGCCTGACCCCAAGATGGGGGCCGAGGATTTTGCCTATTTCACAGAGCAGATACCCGGCGCGCTTTTTCGTCTCGGCACATCCAATAAGGCAAAGGGCATTACGGCAAAACTGCATACGCCGGATTTTGATGTCGATGAAAAGGCCCTTGATGTGGGCGTGAAGACCCTCTCATGGATATCGGCATGTTATCTTCTCTCAGGACTCCCCGAGGTGATACCCTGCCCCTGAGCCGCGTCTCAGGCAGGTGGCGCGGTATTATGATATTATGTGGCCGCTTAATCCGGCCTATTGGTCTCAAACAAAAAGGCCCCTCTAAAAGGAGGGGCCTTTTTGTTTTAAGGGGTAGCGTGGGACGCAAAAAGTATATTCAATAGTTAAAAGGATATCCCCCTATTGGTTTTCTTTGCCAAGCTTTCTTTTGTTTTGTTTTTTTTAAAAAGAAAGTAAATGGAGGCGGCGAGCGGATTCGAACCGCTGGATGGCAGTTTTGCAGACTGCTCCCTTAGCCACTTGGGTACGCCGCCGGAAGATTTGATTGTGGAGTCACGCGGCCCTCTCTATCTTTGAGCCGAAGGACCTTATATCACAGTATGGTGTGAATAGTCAATAAGGCACGCAGGAGGGGGTGTGGGGTACAAGTGCCATTCTCATTAGGTTATCTATTTCAGAGTCCCCCTCCATTGCTCTTTTTTACCAGAAAAAGGCCGCTACAACCGCGGGACCCGCTTTTTTCAAGCCCTGCTATTTTTTAAACCCCGCCTTTTTTGCCTTTCCCCGGCAGGCCCCCGTCTTTTTTCTTTGAGATAAACCTTTGCCCTAAACTTTCATCGTTGCCCGCCGATAGTAAATAACATAGACACTCTTAGAAACGCGCGCAGGGCGGTCTCAGGGTACAGATCATAGCGCGCTCACCTGGGATAGTCGCGGTAGCACGGCATGTAAACCGGATTTTTCACCCATGACGGCCTCGTAAGGGCGTCCTTTATCTTAAGGGGTTTTAATATGAGCAGAGTCAGACTTCTTGAGCGTGATTATCAACTCAAGTTCTGGTTGAGGTTCTGCGGCCTTACCATAGGCGGCTTTACGGCCTTCGCCCTTTTTCTGTATCTCACCACCGGCCGTGACCTTGGCCGATCCTACGGCGAGGCCATGTACACTATTTACGCCCTGAGAATAAATATCTCTTCCCTTATTCTGGCCTCTGTTTATTCCATCGTCATCATGGTCCTCACGGCGGTTTTCATTTCCCTGGTCTCCATATTTTTTACTCACCGCATGGCAGGACCCATCTTCAGGTTTACTCAGGACCTTGAGCCTCTTGCCTCAGGGGATATCAGAGGTGAGACGAGGTTCAGGAGACTGGATCAGTACGCTCTGCTGGCGATGGAGAAAAATAATATGACAGAGAGGCTGAGGTCTCTTGTAGTGGCGTCAAGGGATGATTTTTCGGCCGTGAGGGGGGCTTGTAAGAGGCTCGTTGAGATGGCCTCAGGTGGTGAGGGTTCCGAAGGCGAGGAGCAGATGAGAGAGGCCCTTAAGGACCTTGGTCTGCTCGTGGAGCAGATGATGGCCAGGGCCCAAAAGATAAAGACAGGCATATAATATCGTGGCGCACAAGACCCCTGCCCTTCGGGGCGGCGGAGGTTATAGACAGGTGATAAAGGTTCTGTTCCTACTCTTATTGGCGGCGGCTATCCCAGTTTTTTCAGACTCCCAGGCATCTCCGGAGCCAGGGTATCACGATTTTAGCGGCCTATGCCTTGATTGCCATATAAAAATGCCCATGCCCGGAGAAAAAAGGCCCACCCTTAAAAAAGACGTGACCGTATTATGCGATAAGTGCCATAAACAGGAGGACGGCCTCTCACACCCCGTTGACATAAGGCCAGCCATGGACGTGCCCGATAATCTGCCCCTTGACTGGAGGGGCATGGTTACCTGCGTTACCTGCCACAGCGTTCATAAGCCTGGTTTCGGCCCTTCTCACATGAGGACAAGGGCCCGGGGGCAGGGCTTTTGCGTGCTCTGCCATAGTGGTCCTGACGAGAAGATGCACAGCGTCTTTGGTGTGGGCGCGCATATGGGCGGGGTGGTAAAGGCGGCCTATGCTCCCGGCAATATCGGAGTGGTGCGCCTTGATGAGATGAGTATAAAGTGCATGAGCTGTCATGACGCGATATTAGGCTCTGAGTCTACTGTTACAAACGTGGATATCTACAGGAGCCAGCATAGCAACACAACGGGGCTGACCCATCCCGTGGGGGTCTCTTATGCCGAGGCAAAGAGAAAATACAGGGGCGCTTACAGGGACATGGCTAAACTGCCCCCGCAGATAAAGTTCTACGGCGGCAGGGTCGGTTGCGGAACCTGCCACAGCCCTTACGCGAGGGGACATTCGCAGCTGGTAATGGACAATTACGGGAGTAATCTCTGCCTTGCCTGTCATATTAAATAGGCAGGCCCGTAGTTGAAAGCAGTTTAATGTTATGCTATGATAGGGAGGTCTCAAATGGGCAGATACCCCTGGTTCAGGAGAAGGCGGTTTTTTATCCGCAAAGGCCCGCAGGGCCGTTTCGTTGTGGGGATGGCCGTTGTCGTAACTCTGGGGCTGTTAATCAACATTATTGCCGCTTATTTTCTCATTGATAACAGGCTTGCCGCGAGGCTTTATAAAATTCACTTGCAGGCGAGCTCTACCTTGGATATAATCTGGCCTGTTATATGGAAGTTGACCCTTGGGAGCGCTTTTTTTGTAGTCCTCGCCGGGGTTGCCCTGGGGTATTACCTCACAAGGCGTCTTGATATCGTGCTCGTATCTTATCTTGATGTCATGAAAAGGGCGGGCCAGGATAAGGACCTCACCGTGAGGGTCAGGACCTCGTCTCATGACCTTTCTGACGCGGGTAGCGCCTTTAACAGGGCTATAATGTTTTTTGATGAGAGGCTCGGAAAGGCAAAGGTCGCTGCTACAGAGATAGAGACTTCCATGAAGGAGATAAACCGCCTCATGGGAGCCCAAGAGGAGCCGTTAAGAAGAGAAGAACTCATAGCAGAACTGAATCATATGATGTCACGAAGCAATGAAGCGTTAAACGATATCTCAATTTTCAGGGTATGATATTATATGAGACAAACTTCGCGAAGAAGCTACGCTACGGTATTTATTAAATTTTTCATAGCCATCGTCTTTTTTTCCCTTCCCGCCCTTATGCTTCCGGTAAAGGCCTATGCGGATTGGCCTATGTTCATGAAGGACAGGGCACATTCCTCATTTGCCGCCGCGGCTCCGAGGCCTCCTCTTAAGGTCCTCTGGAAATTCTCCACAGACGGCCCTGTTTATTCATCACCTGTTGTCTCTGGCGGCAAGGTCTTTGTGGGCTCTTATGACAACAGGCTTTATGCCCTTAAAGAGGATTCCGGAGTTAAGCTCTGGAGTTTTGCCACTGGCGGTGAAATCCTATCAACTCCGGCTGTCAAGGACGGTCATGTCTATTTTGGCTCAAAGGACGGCAAATTCTACTGCATTGACGCCAGGGACGGAAAACTCATCTGGAGTTTCACTACAGAGGGGTCCATACTTAACTCTCCCGTAGTGGGCGACGGTAAGGTCTTTTTCGGTTCATCGGACATGTTCTTCTACGCCCTTGATGCTGGCACGGGTAAGAAGATCTGGCGGACGAAGCTCCTCGCTTACGATAGATACAGCGGCATATACTCATCTCCCATGTACTACAAGGGCGCCGTAGTCTTTGCCGGCAAAAACGGATTGGTCTACTCACAGGAAGGCAAGAGCGGCGCCAGAAACTGGGGGTATAACTCCAATTCCGCCATATACTCAAGCCCCGTTGCGAAGGACGGCACAGTATACATGGCTCTCGGCAAACGAAAATTAATTGGTTTTAACGCAAAAACCGGCGACATTACCTTCAGAAAAAACACCGGTAAGTCCCTCATATATTCCTCACCCGTTGTGGCGGGAGGTAAGATTTATCAGGCCTTTAAAGACGGCCATATAAGGGCTTTCGGGATGCGGCGCGGCAAAGTTCTCGCCGATTACAAGCTCCCCGCTCCTGTTAACTCAACGCCTGTTGTTACCTCTAATGGTTTTATATATGTGGGGTGCGATGACGGCCGTCTCTATGCCATTGACATTATCCTTGGCGAGGTGAGCTGGAGTTATGCCACGGGCGGCGCGGTACATAGCTCACCGGCCGTATCAGGCGGCAGGCTCTTTGTCGGTTCAAAGGACGGCTCGGTCTATGCCTTCGGGCAATAGCCTCTAATGGCTTTTTAATCTTTAGTTATGTAAAAGATAAACTTCAGGCAAGGGCGTAAGGGCCGTGCCTGTATAAGGGTCAATTTATCATGCGTATTGCGTATACCGTATTTTCAAGAAGCATTGCCATCCTCTGCCTCCTCATCTTCGCCTGCTCTGGTCCTGCCATCGCGGCGAAAAAAAAGGTGGTTAGAAAGCTCTCTTATGACAAGGCCTCTGCCAGAAAGTCCCTTATAGATCCACACGAACAGATAAATGACGAAGGCGAGATACTCTGGTCAAAGTGTCTTATCTGTCACAGGAAGATGCCTGATATGGAAAATCTGAAATCGCCTTTGAACTGGGAGCTTCGTTTCAGCGGCGATATTGATAAAAACTGTTATATCTGCCACGTTGTAAAAAAACACCCCGGCTCCCAGGGTATAGGTGTTGCTATGAGCGGCTTCAAGGCGCCCAGTCATCTCAGGGAGCTCTCAAGAAAATTATACCTTAACATGAGGCTTGAGAAAAAGGATGTACCTGTCCTTCTTCCCCTTGATCCCGCCACAGACAAGATATTCTGCGGGACATGTCATAGCCCCCATGAGAGGGGCTTGCTTTACGGCAGAGCAGACTGGGGCGCGGGACAGGAGACGCGCCTGAGGACAGAGGGGCTGGATATCTGTCAGTACTGTCATAGAAAATAGGTGGCATCTGGTAAAATTATGAAAGAGAATCCTTCTTTGAACGGTTGTTTTAGCTCCTCAAGTGGGCAGTGGACCGGAGCCCCGGGACGCGCTTTGGCGCTCTTCTTGCCATGTCTTCTGGTCGTTGCCCTTTTCTTCGTCGCCGTCGGCTGCGGAAGCCCTGATATATCCTCACAACAGTCAAAAGACTTCAAACACAAACCCCTCATCTGGCCGGAACCTCCCGCGGCGGCGCGTATAGCCTTTGATATTTCAATAGCAAGGCCCGAGGACGCAGGCATCAAGAAGGGGCTCTTTAAAAAAATTGTCGATGTCGTTATGGGCGAGGACAAGCGCTCCATGGTGAAGCCCTACGGTATCGCCGTGGATAACAATGGCAGGGTTATTGTGGCTGATACGGCCTTTAAGAGGCTTCATATATATGACAGGAAGAAAAAGAAGTATTTTCATATAGACAGGGCAGGCAAAACCCCTCTGGTCTCGCCCATAGGGGTGGCCACGGACAACGCGGATAACATATATGTAAGCGATTCCGTGGCGCGAAAGGTCTACGTCTTTAACTCAAAGGGGCATTTGCTACGCTCTATTGACGGCGGCGTGCGGCCCACGGGTATAGCCGTTGACGCCCCGCGAAAGCGTCTTTATGTGGTGGACACGGGCGCACATGAGGTGAGTATATTAACCCTGCAGGGTAAACTCATAGGGAGTTTTGGAGGCCTCGGCTCGGGAGAGGGTCAATTTAATTATCCCATGGATATCTTTGTTGACGACAGGGGCGATATATATGTGACGGATTCCATGAACTACAGAATTCAGATTTTTGACATGAATGGCCGTTATCAGACGAGTTTCGGCGAGCACGGTGACGGCACAGGCGACTTTGGCCGGCCAAAGGGCATAGGGGTTGACTCTGAGGGGAATATCTACGTGGCCGACGCCGTATTTGATACGGTTCAGGTATTTTCAAGGAAGGGCGCCTTTCTTCTTAACTTTGGAAAACTTGGCTCAGGGGCAGGAATGTTCTGGATGCCCGGCGGACTCTTCATAGATGGCGCCGACAATATCTACGTGGCAGACCCGTATAACAGGAGGATAGAGGTCTTCGAGTATCTTGGCGGCGGTGGTGATGAGGGAGGGGTGTTCCGTCGGCGCGGTTAGCCAGGGGGGAGGGTTAAACATGGGCCTGCTCTCACAAGGATATGAATTTAAAAAAAGGGGCCTGATTTAAAGGGGGGGGTAAAAAAGGTTTTAATTTTTTACAAGGGGCCTGGTTTTGAAAAGTGTCTGGTTTTGAAGGGGCCTGGTTTTTACAAGGGGCCTGGTTTTGAAAAGTGCCTGGTTTTGAAGGGGCCTGCTTGTTAAGGGGTGTGGTTTTAAAGGGGCATAGCGATATAAGCAGGTGCCCGAAGTCTTGAGCTTTGCCAGTTATGAGAGGCCGCTACGGAGTGCCTCAACACGGGCAGGCGGCAGGCAGAACTTTTATTTTCATAATTTCCGCAGGGGGTTTACCCGTTGCCTGCGTTTTTTCATCTCTCATCAAAGTAGGTCTTTAGCCGCTGGAGGGTTGTCTTGAGATACGAAGAGTTTATCAAACGTGGAGCGCCTTATGGACAAAGGTCTTACGGACGTCCCGTGAAGGCACGCTCGTTCTTTCGCGCTTTTGCCCGGGGCATTGGTCTGCTTACTCTCGTGCTCATGTTTCTTGCCATGGGGCCCGCCCCCGCCTCTGCCACAGTGGCCGCCACAAAACATAACTTCAGCGTCTTTTCATCGGCCGCTGTGAAGACCGTAACCACCACTAGGATATGCGTCTTTTGCCATGCCCCCCATAACACAAACCCGTCAGGCCCCATGTGGAACAGAGCGGATTCAGGGGCCACCTATAATATCTACCAGAGCGATACCGTCGTGGCTACCATGGGTCAGCCCACTGGTTCCTCAAAGCTCTGTCTCTCCTGTCACGATGGCACTATAGCCATAGGCTCACTTCTGAACCTGAGCGGAGGCCCTGCCAACCTGCCCGTTACAGGCCCGGGTGTTACTTCCGGCAAAATGACCACCGCCTCCACCGCTTTTGTAGGGACGGATTTAAGGGATGACCATCCCATTTCCTTTGACTACGCTCTCTCGAGCCCGGCAAATGTGGAGATAAAGGCGGCCGCGTCCCTTCCGGCGGAGGTGAAGCTTGAGAAGTCCAATAAGAAGAGCATGGTTCAATGCACCTCTTGCCATGATCCTCACGGGACCATATACCCGTCCTTTATGGTAGAGCCCCTTGAGAACGGCGTGCTCTGCGAGGCCTGCCATGACAAGAGGTACTGGAACACCAATCCCTCGGTACACAGAGACTCTCTGGCCCTGTGGAATACCCTTGGCCAGAATCCCTACCACCTTGATATGGGCGCATCGGGCTTTGGCGATGACACGCCAAAGATGCATAGCTGTCTCTCCTGTCACCGCAGTCATGGCGGCATGGCCGGGAAAAGTCTCTTGAAGGGCACAAATCCCACAAGCGGACTCATAGAGGATGGGGAGTGGACCTGTCTTAACTGTCATAACGGCAATGTGGCGGCCAAAAATATAGATGGCCTTTTATCCAGGATATCCATACACGACGTCAAGGGTGTCAGCGGCGCCCATATACCCTCGAGGGCCTTTTCCGGAGATCCGGTACGCGAAACCGCTCTCAACCTCGGCACCAACAGGCACGCCGAATGTGTGGATTGCCACAATCCCCATGCGACCAAGGCCGGTAACCATCCCATAGGCGGGATCAACGGTAATATCATAGGTTCCAACCTATTAGGCTCTTGGGGCGTCAGGCCCGTATTATGGCCTTTCTCCGGACCCGTTATCAGCTATCAGGAAGTTGATTTCCTCTCAACTACGCCCGGGGGCTATAACCTTGAGGGCTACCTCTGCATTAAGTGCCATTCCTATTACGCCTACGGGGTCATACCGCCTGACGTGCCTTCCGGAAACGCCGATGGCAGCATTGTAAAAGAATCAGACCCCACAGTTGATTTCAATATCAATAATGAGGGCTTTCATCCCGTTTTCGCGGCAGGCAGGAACAGGCCCCTGCCCACGGCCAACCCCAACTGGCCGGCCAACGGACTTGGCCTTACCAATACATTTACTTATTTCGATTTTTCCGGCATAGGGCCGAGGACAGGTTTTTTCAATGTTAAACACGATTCCACCATAACCTGCACGGACTGTCACGGTCCGGATTCAGCCTCTGACCCGCAGGGTCCTCATGGCTCCAATAATAAGTGGATCCTCAGAAATAATCAGAGGACCGTGGGGTCTATTCAAAACTTCTGCTACAACTGTCACAGGCGCGATGTCTACGGAGACGAGGGCTATGTGGGGCCAAACGCGAACTTTTCCAGGGTGCCGCACCCCGTTGACGGCCTTGGCCTTGCCTCGCCTTTTTACACGACAGGCGTAGGTACAGGCAATGACAGCAACCGTTTCGGCAATCTCTGCCTTACCTGTCATGGCGGCGCCTATGACACGGCAAATAACATGATGAAGGGTATACACGGAAGTAACGCCCCTGCCGGAACGGTGGTGGGATCGAGTCCCCTTGGATTCAGGCTTATGAACGGGGCCTGTATAGAGTCTTATGTGCCGGCCACGACGCTTACAAGTGCAAAGCTCTACTTCAGAACCGTCAGCTCGGCTCTCGATAAGGTATGCAAGAATAATTTTGTCAATATTCTTACCACCGGCGTGAAGGCTACATATAATTGCAATACAGTCACCGATTGTTCAAATTAAAGAGAGGCTATGTGTGAGGGGTTTTCTTAATCAGACAAGGCCTGTTCCATTAAACTCAAGAGGGCTCGCTATCTACAGGCGCATGAAGGGTATCCTTAAATTATTTGAAGAGCCACATCCTGCTTCACGTCGCGGGGATGTCATTATGCATGGAAGAAAAGGCCTTTATTTTATTGCGCTAACAGTTGTTCTTGTCCTTATGTTCGGCCTCCAGCTAAGTCACTCTACCGTGGCAGGGGCCGCCTCCACAGGTAACAACCCTCATGATTTTTCCAATAAAGAGGAGTGTTCCTCCTGTCACGGGAGCTCAATGCCGTCCTTGAGTTTCGACTCCGTTACAGTCTGCACGCGTTGTCATGAGGGGTTTCTTGGCAACCATCCCGTGGCAAAACACCCCATAGGCAAGATACCGGAGATAAACATAACCAAACTTATGCCCCTTAGCTCTGATGGAAAGATGGTATGCTATACCTGTCATGATAATCATAACAGTTCAAGTTATCCTAAGATGTTGAGGACAGATTACATGCGGTTATGCTCATCGTGCCACAGAGGGTATTAAAAAATCGTCTCTACGGGAGGTCTTTTTAGAGTGAAGTTCCTGCGTTTGTCCCTTATACCGGCCGTTCTTATCGCCGCGTCCATGGCACTGCCGCTCTCGCCGATAGCCGCGGCGGAGTTAAAAGGCCCATCCGGTCCACCTGAATACCACAAGGTTCAGCCGCCGTCATGGTACGGCTCCGTTGTAATGAAGAAGAATATAAAGAAGGGTGAGGCCGTGGCGCCGGTGGTCTTCAAACACTGGTTGCACAGGAGGTATTATACCTGCAATGTCTGCCACGGAACCCTAGATTTCGCCATGAAGGCAGGCAAAACGGATATCAGGCAGGCGGATATCGAGGCCGGGAAAAAATGCGGGGCCTGTCATAACGGAGAGGTCGCCTTCGGCCCTGATAAATGCCTTCGCTGTCATTCATATGGGCTGAAAGTAAAGGAAAATTCGCGTTTAGAGTACGCCCTAAAGGGCATGCCGAAAGATGATTTTGGCAACAAGGTAAACTGGGTCAAGGCCCTTCGTAAGAAAAAGATAAGACCCGCCGCCTCCCTTGAAGGCAAGGGAAAACTCAAATCCCTTGATAAGGACATAATTATTCCATCGACCATTTACACCCCGGCCCCTCCGGCGGTGCTCTTTCCCCATAAGGCCCATACCGAGGTCATGGACTGCAAGTCCTGCCACCCGGGGCGCTTCAAGGCTAAAAAGGGAGGCACCCCCGGGATGGACATGATGAAGATAATAAATGGCCGGTACTGCGGCGCATGCCACGGCAAGGTGGCCTTTCCTCTTGAGGATTGTTTCCGGTGTCACTCTCAGGCGCAGATAATACCTGACTGGATAACAGGAGCGGATGAGGTAAAAGAAAAGGCTGCCAAGGAAAAACAAAAAAAAGAGAGAGAAAAAAAGAAAAAAGAAGAGGAAGAGAGAAAGAAAAAAAAGAAAGGACCGCGTAAATTCCTCTTTTAGCGCTATGGGTCTATGGAACCCCGGCGCATTATCCCGTTGTGGCGGATTCAGCATTTGAGGGCCATCCCACGGAGGGAGCGGTCTCGGGCCTTGATTGCCCTTTCACGCCACAGCATGGCATTACCCCTTTTTCCTTCCCTGTAACCTGGTGGCCAAATATGCTAATATAGGGTTATGGAAGTTATCTCCGCCCATGTGAACGCGGACTTTGATGCCCTTGCCTCGATGGTAGCCGCTTTAAAGCTCTATCCTGAGGCAAAACTCGTCTTTCCCGGCTCCCTTGAGAAGGCCGTAAAGGGAGCCCTTCCCACACTGACCCTGCCCTGCAGATTTTACAAGATAAAAGAGATAGACCTCTCCCTCATTACCCGTATTATACTCGTTGACGTGAGAAGCTTGACGAGGATCGGGCCCCTTTGCTCCATAACGGGCAAAGAGGGTATGGATATTCATATCTATGACCATCATCCCTGCCCTGCCCCTTCGGCAGAGGACCTGCACGGGCAGGTAGAGGTGGTGAAACCATACGGGGCTACGACCACGGTGCTCGTAGAGATATTAAAGGAGAGGGCCCTTGATATAACCCCTGCCGAGGCCACCCTCATGATGACCGGTATCTACGAGGACACAGGTTCACTTACATATCCCTCCACCACGGCCAATGACCTCATGGCCGCCGCTTTTCTTCTCTCAAAGGGCGCGGACCTCTCGGTTGTCTCTGATCTGCTCGTTAGAGAGCTGACGCCGGAAGAGGTATCTTTTCTGAATGAATTATTAAAGAGCGAGACCACCGTGAGCTTCGGAGGCTTTGATATAGTGATAGCCCAGGGCGTCTTTACGCGTCACAGCGGTGATATTGCCATACTGGCCCATAAGATAAGGGACATAGAGGGCATGGATACGCTCTTCATGCTTGTCGATTCCGGCGATAGAATTCACGTTGTGGCAAGGAGCAGGGGGAGTGGCGTGGACGTTGGTCTCATATTAAAGGGCGTTGGCGGCGGCGGACATGTGCACGCGGCCTCGGCGACGCTAAAGGGCCTTACATTGATCGAGGCGAGGGAGGTGCTTTTATCGGCCATCAAAAAGGGTATCTCCTCGGCGCAGAGCGCGGGGGACATCATGAGCTTTCCCCCTATTACCGTTGGAGAGAAGAGGCCCCTGCAGAACGTTGCCGCCATACTTGGCAGATATAATATAAACGCCATACCCGTAGTGGATGATAACGCGCTAAAGGGTGTCATTACGAGGCAGACCATTGATAAGGCCATGTATCACGGCCTCGGGCGTTCTCCTGTAAGCGATTTCATGACCATAGATACCCAATGCGTTAGCCCCGATACCCCTGTGGATGAGATAAGGGAGATGTTTATACAGCATGGCCAGAGGCTTATACCCGTGGTAAGAGCTGAGGAGGTGAAGGGCGTTATCACCAGAACGGATATACTGCGGCTTCTTCAGGAGGAAGTACGGGGTGAGGGGCCGAGGCTCAAGGTTATCTCAAAGCTCATGGGCGAGGTGCTTCCGGCCTGGCTTATGGAGATACTGACCTCCCTTGGCAGGGTTGCCGAGACCCTTAACTGCAGGGCCTATGTGGTGGGAGGTTTTGTGCGCGATCTTTTGTTGCAAGAGGACAACCTTGACGTGGATATCGTAATAGAGGGCGGCGACGGCATAGCCTTTGCCAGAAGCTACGCTAAAGAGATGGGACTGCGTGTGCGCGCCCACAAGAGATTCAGGACAGCGGTCCTTATATTCCCCGACGGGTTCAAGATAGACGTGGCCACGGCGCGCCTTGAGTATTACGAGAGCCCCGGAGCCCTGCCCACCATTGAGCAATCTTCCCTGAAGCTCGATATATACAGAAGGGATTTTATCATCAACACCCTTGCCGTTGAGCTTAACCCCGCACGTTTCGGCACCCTTATTGATTTTTTTGGAGGTCAGCGTGATATAAAGGAAAAAAAGATAAGGGCCCTCCATAACCTGAGCTTTATCGAGGACCCCACGCGCGCCTTCAGGGCGGTGAGGTTTGCCGTTAAGTTTGGTTTTTCCATAGAGCCCCATACGCGAAACCTTATCAAAAAGGCCCTGGCCCTTAATGTTTTCAAACATCTTTCGGGACCGCGAATCCTTGAGGAACTTCGGAGCATCCTTGAAGAGGATTCGGCCGTCAAGGCCATAAAGGGGCTGAAATCCCTTGGTCTTCTCTCTGTTATCCACAGGCACATTACCTGCGACACGCCGCGGGAGGCCTTTTTTGAGAGGGCCAGAGAGGCCATTGCCTGGCACAGGCTCCTCTATACGGGAGAAACTGCCGAGGCCTGGCTGGTGCTTTTTCTGGCGTTGACGGACGGGCTCAGCGAGGCCATGCTGAGGTCAGTGATAAAGAGGCTATCCATATCCGGCAGGAAGAGGGTGGAGATACTCGGCGCGAGGCACGCTTGCCAGAGGGCCTTAAAACGCCTTGGCTCGGAGCGCCGCCCCGATAAGAACAGCGAGCTCTACGGTATGCTCCTCCCCCTTCCCATTGAGGGGCTACTCTATATGATGGCGAAGACTGAAGACGAGGGTATAAAGAGATCTATCTCAACCTATATTACATCTCTTCGAGGTATTACCCCGGAGCTTGGGGGCTCGGACCTTAAGGCCCTTGGCGTGAAGGAGGGGCCGGAGATAGGCCGTGCGCTCGGGGTCCTGCTCTGCAGGCGTCTTGATGGAGAGATAGAGAAAAAAGAGGAGGAGATAGCATATATAAAGGAGTACCTGGAGAAGGGGCGGGAAAAGGGGGTGCCCCTTCCATGAAGGGGAAAAGAGGTGCCGGGGTCTCCATCCATGGGCCCTTCTTCATCTCCTCTGTGCTTTTGAAAAATCCCTGTCTCCGGGCCTTAAGGTAATGGCAGGTCTCGTCCGAGGGGCCATGTTTAAAAATCTTGACAACACGGAGTTTATTTGAATAGAATACAAACTTAAATATTGACGTTATTTTTTGATCGCCATCTTCAGTAGAGGGTTGAAAACCTGCTACTCTTTTGGCCTTTCCCCCTTTTGTCCTTACAGCGGGCCCATAGCTCAGTTGGAAGAGCCACCGGCTCATAACCGGTCGGTCCCAGGTTCGAGTCCTGGTGGGCCCACCAATTTTTATCTCAGGAGAGAGTTCTTGTCACGACCGATAGAGATACTTGAAGGCATGCAGAAGATTGACCTTGTCATAAAGGGCATGGAGGATGAGGAAAGGGATTATAAAAAGCGGATATCAGTCTTTGAGGCTGAGCTGGAGTCTATTAAGGGAAGTATGGAAGTTATAGAGAAAGAGGCCGGTGGACTTAAAGAGACTGTTGGAGAGATAGACCTGCGGATAAGCCAGGCCAATGAGAGGATACGCAAAAACGAGGAGAAGATACGTTCTGTAAGCGGCAATAGAGAGCTTAAGGCGCTTAACAAAGAGACGAGTACCGCCGGAAAGATAGTACGGCAGGCAGAGAAGGACGCATCGGAATTGAGGGCCAGGTTAACGGAGCAGGGACTCTTAAAAGAGGCCAAAGAACTTGAGGTAGAGAGGATAGAGACTGAGATAAAGGTCTTGAATGACGAGCTCACAGAGAAACGCGCCACCTGGGGAGACCTTCTTGATGGCAAGAAGGCGGAGCGCGAGGCCCTGATGGCCGGGCTCTCCGATTCACTCTACAGTGTATATGAGAGTATCAGGTTAAAAAGAGGCGGTAGGGCCGTTGTCCCATTAAGGTCCGAGGCCTGTCAGGGTTGTTACATGCATGTGCCGCCGCAACTCTATGTTCGGCTCAAGAGGGGCGATGAAGAGATAATAAGGTGCCCCCATTGTGATAGGATACTTTACGTAGAGGGCGCGGGCGAGGCTTTGTGAATATGTCTCGAAAGCCTGTCCATTCTACTTCCCCTTCACTCTCGCCCGGCGAGAGGCTTCTTCTCTCCCTTGCCGAGGATCTTGATCTCGATAAATCCATTAAACAACTCAAAATCTCCAGAGACGAGGCCAGGGTTCTTCTGCGTGGTTTTATCAAGGACAAAGGGCCTGTTACGCCCGTGAAAACCCCGGGGGCGGCTACAAAAAAAGCGGCTTCAGCAAGACCCCTCTCCCGGTTAAATGTAAGGGGCAGGGCCTATGAGTTGTATGTAGACGGGGGTTCTCGAGGTAACCCAGGCCCCTCGGGGGCCGGGGCCGTGATAAAGGGCCCTGACGGTAAGGTTGTAAAGAGGCTCAAAAAAAACCTCGGCAGGGGCACCAATAACAGGGCCGAGTACATGGCGCTTATAATGGGAGTTGAGGCGGCCATTGAGCTGGGCGCAAAGCGCGTTAATATCTTTGCCGATTCCGAGCTTATGGTAAGGCAGATCAGCGGCAGGTACAGGGTGAAGAGCCCCATATTGCTGCCCCTTTACAGCTCTGCCGGGAAGCTGCTTTCCTCCCTAAAGGGTTTCACCATAACCCACATACCCCGCGCCTTGAACAGCGAGGCCGATGGTCTTGCCAACGAGGCCATGGACGGCAACTCCTAAGGCGGTGGCCGGGGTTTCTCTCACATCTTAATCCTTCTTCTCCTTGATTTTAATATCTATTTTGTTTATTATAAACTATTGATGTAAGAGTGGGCCTCTCTCCGATGAGAGGGCGCGCTACTTACTGGAAGGACGCCGGAGGGCATGGGGCGGCCGCTCCCGGCTCTGGCCGGGGGAGGAAAGTCCGGACACCACAGGGCAGGGAGGTCGTTAACAACGACCGGGGGTAACCTCAGGGACAGGGCCACAGAAAACAGACCGCCCCTTCCTTGTGAAGGGGTAAGGGTGAAAAGGCGGGGTAAGAGCCCACCAGCCTGCCGGGCGACCGGCAGGGCTTGGCAACCCCCTCCCGGTGCAAGACCGAATAGGTTCCGTTTCAAGGGCGGCCCGCCCTTCGTCTCCTTCGGGAGAGCGGGCGGAACGGGTAGGTTGCTCGAGGCCTGCGGCAACGCAGGTCCCAGATGAATGGCCGCCGTCCCCTTTAGGGGGGATTACAAGATCCGGCTTACAAAATACCCTCCGGCGTCCTTCTCGCATTTGCCGCGGCCACCGGGGCCGTTAAGGTAGTTCGTTTATCAATGGGCGAAGAGGTGCGTCCTCAAAAACACCATGTACTTCCCTGCCCCCTTTACAGCCAGGGCATGAGTTTTTTAAGACCCCAACCCGGAGGCGCGTCAACTATTATCCCACCACAGAAGGCCTTTCCCGGACCACCTTTTAATCGTAAACTTAGGCTTCAGGGCATCTCGGATATTAAAATGGGTATAAAGTTAAAGTACGCTATAATCCTCTCCATGCTTCTGTGCGCTATAACTTCTGTTATGGGCGTATTCATGGTGGTAAATCAGAAACACTCCATGGAATCGCAGATAAGGTCCATGGCCGGCGCTGTGACAGGCGGGTTCTCGCGCAACAGCAAATTCCCCATCCTTGAGGACGACGGCCTCGCCATGAGCCAGCTCATAGATAATATCCTTAAAAACCCCACCATATCAGACGCCTACATACTCAACGAAAATTTTATCGTCAAGGCTCAAAGGAATATGCAGACCATAGGCGAGAGGTTTTCCATGGCCCACCGCCTGGAAAAGCCCCGGGGAGATTACCCCTGGGTGATATCCGAGGACGAGAACGCTATCACCTATGCCACACCCGTATTTTTTAAGGATACGAAGGTAGGGTACACGGTTGTCTCTTTTTCAAAGGCCTTTATCAGCGAGAGGGTAAGGGCGGTGGTGACGAGTCTTGTCATAATCACCATCATATCCATAATCCTTGTATCGTTAATTTCCATACCCCTTGCCTCGGGTTTTTTAGCTCCTATATTCATGTTGCTAAAAGGCACAGAGGAGATAGTACGCGGCAACTTTGATTACAAGATACCAGAGGGCCGCGGCGATGAGGTGGGCGAGCTTGTAAGGTCTTTTAACTCGATGGCTTCGGAGCTCAAAAAAAAGGAGATTATGAAGGAGGTCTTAAACCTCTATGTCAGCCCCGATGTTGCCGACGAGATTTTAAAGTCGCCCGAGAGCCTTGATCTTGGCGGAAACAAACGGAGGTTAACCGTTCTTTTCGCTGACATAAGGGGCTTTACCCGTCATGCCCGGTCCATGAGCCCGGAGCAGACCGTTGCCATACTTAATAGATACTTTAGCCTTGTGACGGAAGTGGTCTTCAGTTTCGGCGGCACTATTGACAAGTTCGTAGGCGACGCCGTGATGTGCGTCTTCGGCTCCCCGATATATACGGCCGCTCATCTTGAGCAGGCCGTGAAGACGAGCATAGCCATCCGGGACGTCCTTGATAAGGTGAACGTCCTCAGGCAGGAACGCGGCGAGCCCCCTTTTCTCATGGGCCTTGGACTCGATTCAGGCCCGGTAATTGTTGGCAACATGGGCTCAAGGCAGAGGATGGAGTACACGGTGATAGGCGATGCCGTAAATATGGCCTCGCGCCTCTCGGACATCGCCGGAGGCGGAGAGATACTCATCAAAGAGGGGCTCTATCCATCGATTGAGGGGTTCTCACGTAGCGTGCCTGTTGAGTCGGCGATTATAAAAGGTATTGACAGGCCACTCGGCCTTTATAGTATAGTTGAGCTTAAGGAACGCTGGAGGGTTGAGGTTGACGAAGTTGTGGAAAAGACTATCAGGACCTTGTCTGAGGAGGGCTTTTTGCCTTAGTCTGATAATTACGTCCTTTGGGTTTTTACTTTCCGGGTGCGTAAGTGTTGGTCCGGATTACCTTATGGCCACTAATTACAGACAGGCCGAGATGCTTTTTGAAGAGGGCTTAATACCTCAGGCACGGGAAAAGGCCATGGCTGTTGCCATGGAGGACCCTGATTACGCCCGGGCCGGGGCGCTTCTCAAGGACATTAACGCCCTTGCCAAAAAACTCTCAAGGGAACATATGGAGATGGCCGAGGCCTATGAGAAGGCCGGTATATTGAAGAAGGCCATGGCCGAGTATCGCATCGCTTTAGTTTACAACCCATCCAATAACTGGGGCAGAAAAAAGCTTGCCCTCCTTGGCAAGATTCCTACAGGTGATAAGCCGGGCGAGACTATGCCGGGCCTTGAGGAGATGAGAAAGGAGATACGCAGGGCAAAAAAAGACGATATTGGGCCCGAGGCACAGGCCTCTGGTCATTACGTAAAGGGTAAGTTCTACTTCATCTCTCGAAAATACAATAAGGCCATAAAGCACTTTCGCGCGGCCCTCAAGGCCATGCCCGATTACAAGGACGCCGATGAGTTTTTAAAGCTGGCCGTCCTTGAGCGTAAAAATTTTATTGATTTTCATATAAAGCGCGGGGTGACCCTCTTTCAGAAAGAAGAGCTGGAGAAGGCCGTGAAAGAGTGGAACCAGGTGCTTGCCGTGGATCCGAAGAATACCGAGGCCGCAGACTATAAGAAGAGGGCCGAGGCTATAGAAAAAAAGGTCAAGAAGATTAAAGACACTCAGAACGGAAAGAAGGGATCAGTAAAGGATAAGAAAAGAAAAGGGCAATGAAGGCCGGGGGTGCCCGGACACGAAGTTTTCTGAAAAAACTTTGCTGAAGAGATTACAAAATCCACGAGTGCGCGCCACCTCTTGGCAGGCGCTCCCATGGAGCCTCGCTTTAATGAAAAGTAACCTGCAATAACCTTGAAGACCACTTTGAAAGAAGCCGCCCTGGCGGCATATATCCATTTTGCGCCTTGCCCGCTTAAAAAAGGGGCCCCCTTACCTCTCAAATCCCCCCAATGATATCCTTTTTTGTTTATCCCCCTTATATCCACGGATTATCCTCTTTTTTCCCTGTTTTTCAACCTCTCTATGTTTTTTAGCTTGATTTTTTTTGTCCCGGTCATCTATGCCCTGGGCGAGGACCCTCTTTGCCACTGTAGTTATAAGGCCAATGAGGCCAGCGATATGCCCCGGGTTCAAGGCCGCGCAACAAGACCGGGCCGCAAGGCCTGGAAAATTAATATGGGTCTACAGGCTTGATATGGCAAATATGCCTTGACAAAAAAATTAGGGAAGAATATAGTTGAGGCGTACGGTGGGATGAAGTGGTATAAAGTGGTATAAAAGTCTCTTTCAGTGGCATCAATTCTCTCGATAAAGAGGGGACATGTAACCAGGTAAAGTCAGGGGGTTTCAGCGATGTTCAGGGGCAGATTTGAGCATACCATCGACTCCAAGGGCAGGCTTAGCATACCATCGCGGCTCCGTGAGACCCTTAACGAGAGGTACGACTCAAAGCTTGTTGTAACCACATACGATGGTTGTCTCGTGGCCTATCCCCTGATGGAATGGGAGAAGCTGGAGGCAAAGATAGCGGAGTTGCCCGAGTTCAAGAAGGATACGCGGGCCTTTCTCCGTTTTTTTTATTCAAGCGCCGCTGATTGCGCCATAGACAGGCTGGGGCGCATCCTTATCCCCCAGGCCCTCCGTGATTACGCCGGTTTTGAGAAGGATGTGGTCCTAATAGGGGCCTTCAGGCAGATTGAGATATGGTCAAGAGAGGCCTGGGACAAGGCCGAAGGCGATGTATCGGCCGATGAGATCGGTAACACCCTTGAACGCCTCGGCCTCTAATTATGGGATACGCGCATCTGCCCGTGATGACCGGAGAGGTCGTTCGGTACCTTAATTGCCGGGCAGGCGGTCTGTATATTGACGGAACGCTTGGCGGCGGTGGCCATGGCGAGGCTATCTTAAAGGCCTCGGCTCCAGACGGCATCCTCATAGGTATAGACCGTGACGAGGCGGCCATAAGGCAGGCCGAGAAGGCCCTGAAGGCATATAAAAACAGGATTATTCTCGTAAGGGCTGATTTTGGAGAGATAAAAGAGATCCTTGTGGAGAGGGGTTTTAGTGAGGTAGACGGCATAGTGCTTGATCTTGGTGTATCATCCTATCAGCTTGACGAGGCGGCCCGTGGGTTCAGCTTCAGGTTTAACGCCCCCCTTGATATGCGGATGGACAGAGGCGGTGGAGTTACAGCCTATGACCTTGTCAATAACCTTGGTCTTGATGAGCTTGCAGGGATAATAAGACGTTATGGAGAAGAGAGGTTCTCCATGAGGATCGCAAGGGCTATCGTAAGGGCGCGGGAGCTAAAACCCGTTGAGACCACGGGGGAGCTCTCGGAGCTTATCTCGGAGGCCATACCAAGGCGCTTTCACGGAACCAGGATACACCCGGCCACAAGGACCTTTCAGGCCATCAGGATAGCCGTTAACAGTGAGCTTGAGGCATTGGAAAGTGGACTCTCCGATGGCATGGGGCTACTTAAGAAGGGCGGGCGGATGGTAGTCATATCATATCATTCATTAGAGGACAGGATTACGAAGAGGGCCTTTAAAGAGGGCGCTTCGCCATGTGAGTGCCCGCCGGACTTTCCGCGCTGTGTATGCGGGAAAAAAGCGAGCCTCAAGATTCTTACAGGCCGGGTGGTAAAGGCCGGCGCCCTTGAGGTGCGCGGTAACCCGCGGGCGAGGAGCGCGAAGCTCCGGGCCGTTCAGAAGATATAGACCCCATACTCCGGGGAAGCAGGTAAAGGAAAAAGAATTGCCGCAGGCATTTATCAAGAGATTGGGCTTTGGCGGGGCATTGAAGGGGCAGAAGGTCAAGGCGAGGAGAAGCCCCCGTGACATGAGGTTTATCTCCTCTGCGTTCCTCGTTTCTCTGGCCATTATGGGCGTGCTCTTTTTTTACATATGGTGCAGGCTTACCGTTGTGAGCATGGGGTATGAGATATCAAAGGCCAATATGGAGCGCAATGCCCTTGTGGAGCGCAATAGACGTCTGAAGATTGATTTTCTGGAGCTTAAATCGCCTCAACGCATAGAGCGGATAGCCATAAATGAGCTTGGCCTTGTGCACCCCTCGGAGGGACAGATAATAAAGGTCGGTCAGTGAAGAAAAAAAAGCAGAAAAAAAATAATATAAGGCCAAGGGTCTTTGTTGTCCTTGCCTTCTTTATCGCCGCATTTTCGCTCATATTCATGAGGGCCTTTGAGCTTCAGGTCATAGAGGGCGATGCGCTAAAAAAGATGGCCACGCGCCAACACGTCCGTTCCGTTAATCTTAAATCAAAGAGGGGCGGGATATATGACAGGAACCGGAAGGAGCTTGCCATAAGCATTGACGTTGATTCCGTCTACGCCCAGCCCAAGGTGATAGGGTCTGTGAGGAGCGCCTCGCGCGCCCTTGCCCCCATTACCGGAATGAGCGCGAGGGTCATTAAAAAACGGCTCACCTCGGGCAAGAGTTTTGTCTGGCTGAAACGGCAGATAGACCTTAATGAGAACGAGCGGGAGAAGATAGCGGCCATGGGGGGCGTGGGAATCATCAAGGAGAGCAGGCGTTATTACCCCAACAAGGGCCTTGCCGCCAACCTTATCGGCTTTACAGGTGTGGACTCTAACGGGCTTGAGGGGATAGAGCATTCGTATAACAGGTATCTTGTGGGCACGGCAGAGAAGATAAGCGGCGGCAGGGATGCGCGCGGCCGTCTCATACTCTATGGCGACACGGATAAGGATGTCCCTGTAGAGGGGATGAGCGTTGAGCTTACCATTGACAAGACCATTCAATATGTAACGGAAAGCGCCCTCAATAAGGCCGTGGAGAGCTCAGGCGCAAAGGGTGGCATGGCAGTAGTGCTCTCTCCTGTAACGGGCGAGGTCCTTGCCATGGCCACGGCCCCTGGATTTAACCCCAATGCCCTGCACCGGTCCTCGCCTGCGCTATGGCGTAACCGCGCCGTAACCGATGCATATGAGCCTGGTTCCGTAATGAAGGTTTTTCTTGTGGCAGGGGCCCTTGAGGACGGTCTGGTACGGCCCGATGATATATTCTTTTGCGAGAACGGCAGGTACAGGGTGGCCGACCGGGTCCTTCACGACGCCGAAAAAAACGGCTGGCTCTCAGTATCAAATATCATAAAGTTCTCAAGCAACATAGGCGCCTCGAAGATAGCCGAGAAGATGGGTAGAGAGAGGCTTCATAGTGTGTACAGTGCATTCGGTATGGGAAGTAAAACAGGTCTTGATCTTCCCGGCGAGACAAGCGGGTCGTTACTTGATGTGAAAAAGTGGTCCGGCGTAACACTTCATACCCTTGCCTTTGGACAAGGGTTATCTGTCTCGTCCATACAGCTTGCCACGGCCCTCGGGGCCATAGCCAACGGAGGGTTTCTCATGAGACCCTATATTGTAAAAGAGGTTAAGGGCGAAGGCGCAGTGCCGGTGAAAGAGAATAACCCCGTCATAGTAAGGAGGGTTATCTCGGCAAAGACGGCAAAGACCATAAGAGATATGATGGTAAGTGTTACCTCCAGGGGAGGCACGGGAGAGAAGGCGGCCCTCCGGGGCTTTACTGTTGCCGGAAAGACGGGCACCGCTCAAAAACCGGATTTTAATAAGGGCGGGTACAAGAGAGGCGCCTATGTATCGAGTTTCTTCGGCTTTTTGCCTGCCGAGAACCCTGTTCTCACCATCGTTGTTACCCTTGACGAGCCTACGAAAGGTCATTATGGCGGAGAAGTGGCGGCCCCTGCTTTTAAGGAAATCGCCGCCAAGAGTCTGGCCTATCTTGGTGTGACTCCAAATGGGACGGCAGTGGTAAGGCCTGTAAAGCGGGGCAAAGCCCACGTGGCCCTTGATTCCGGCCGGAGAAAGAGCAAGAGTCTCCGTGAGGGCTTTACCCCTGATTTTACGGGACTTACAATGAGAAAGGTCATGAAGATATCCAGCGAAGGCTCCTTTAATATAAAGATGGTTGGCGGTGGAGTCGCCTTTCGCCAGAACCCCGGGCCGGGTAGGCCCTTGAATGGCGCCAAGGTAGTGAAGGTCTGGTTTCAGTGAGGCGCAATGGAGTGTCAGGTATAGCGGATGAGGGTTAAAGAGTTAAAAAATGTGCTGGAGGGTTGTATTATTATTGGTCCTGAAGATATAGAGGTAAGTGAGATTACCTGCGATTCAAGGGCTGTCCTTGACGATAAGTGCCTCTTTGCCGCTGTCCCGGGGGTAGAGGCCGACGGATATTCTTTTATATCGGATGCCCTGGATAACGGCGCAAGCTCTGTTCTTACTCCAAGGCGATGGAAGGGGGATGGCGGCGGCAGGACCATAACGGAGATTATAGTCCCCGAGGTAAGAGAGGCCCTTGGCCGCGCCTCGGCCAGTATCTACGGCGAGCCCTCAGAGGGGCTTACGCTCGTTGGCGTCACCGGCACAAACGGCAAGACAACGGTCACTTATATGCTCGATTCCATATTCAGCGCCTGTGGTTTCGAGACCGGCCTCATCGGCACGGTAAGTTACAGGTTCGGGAGTAAGATCGTACCCGCGCCGAGGACAACGCCAGATGCACCCACCCTGCAGAGGCTATTAAGGGATATGAGAGAGGCCGGGGTGACACATTGCGCCATGGAGGTCTCATCCCATGGCCTTGACCAGAAGAGGGTTGGGGGGTGCGGCTTTGACGCGGCGGTATTTACGAACCTTACGCACGAGCACATGGATTATCACAGAAGTGAAGAGGATTATTTCAAGGCCAAGTCCTATCTGTTTACACTCCTGAAAAAGGGCGGCTTTCCGGTAATAAATATAGATGACCCCTGGGGCAGGCGCCTTGCCGGGACCCTTTCGGAACCCGTTACCACGGGGCTCACAAAAGAGGCTCTCATACACCCGAGAGGGGCTACGGTCACCGAAGATGGCATTGAGGCCCTTGTGGAGACACCGGCGGGGCCGGTATCTGTCTCCACAACCGTAACGGGCGGCTTTAATCTCTCTAATATCCTCTGCGCCATAGGCGTTGCTTTTGGTCTCGGCATAGAGCGCGGGCAGATGGAGAGGGGGTTAAGGGAATTTAAAGGCGTGCCCGGCAGGGTTGAGCGTATTAAAGTGGAAGGACGGGAGTTGCCCTACAGCGCCTATGTGGATTACGCCCATACGCCTGACGCCATTGTCCGGCTACTCGGGGCCGCAAGGGAGATAGGCCGCGGAAGGATTATACTTGTCTTCGGCTGTGGCGGAGATAGAGACAGGACAAAGAGGGCCGAGATGGGAGAGGCCGCCGCGAGGGGCGCCGATATTATTATAATAACATCCGATAATCCCCGCAACGAGGACCCAATGGCCATAATCAGCGATATCACCGTTGGCCTGAAGCACGTAAAATATTATGAGGCAGGAAAACTCACGGATATCCCCGGGGGCAAGAAGGCATACACGGTCATCGCCGATAGAGGCGAGGCCATAAGAGAGGCCGTTGCCATGGCCCGCAGGGGCGACACCTTGCTCCTTGCCGGCAAGGGGCATGAGGACTATCAGATACTTGGTGACAAGAGGCTTGATTTTCAGGATGCAATAGAGCTGCGAAGAGCCATGAGGGTAAGCTGTGATTGATATAACGGGCATAATAGAGGCTACGGGCGGGACCCCTTCCGGGGGAAACGGCGCCGAGGTCCTTGGCGTCTCCGTTGATACAAGGACCCTGAAGGCTGGAGACCTCTTTTTTGCCATAGATGGACCTAACTTCGATGGTCACAGGTTTATAGATGAGGCCTTTTGTAAGGGCGCGGCCGCGGTTGTGGCACAAAAGGGATCGGGGTGCGAATCCCATGAAAGCGGCGGCCTTGTCATCTCTGTTGACGATACCGTAAGGGCCCTCGGGGACTTTGGCGCCTTTATGAGGCGGCGTTTTAAGACCCCCCTTGTAGCCGTTGCCGGGAGTACAGGCAAGACTACGACAAAAGAGATGATAGCCTCCATATTATCTCGCGACAGGGCCGTATTAAAGACAGAGGGTAATAAAAATAACACCATAGGCCTTCCCCTTACCCTTGCGGGGCTACGCGAGGAGCACAGCCTGGCCGTAGTGGAGCTTGGCATAAGCGTCCCCGGCGAGATGGCCAGGCTTGTTGAGATAGCGGAACCTGATGTGGCCATCGTTACCAATATCGGGAGGGCCCATCTTGAGAACTTCAGCGGTCTTGAGGCCATTAGCCGGGAGAAGGGGCAGTTATATAAGATGGCCCGGCCCCGTTGCGTGAAGATAGTAAACATAGACGACCCCCTTGCCGCGGCCGCCGCGGACCTTGATTCATTAAGGCGCTCCGGTATGGAATACGTAACCTTCAGCGCACGCGCGATGGCCGATGTGCGGGCCCTTTCGCAAAAAAAGCTTGATGGCCTTAGCGGCACGCTCGTAACATTTGAGGTGAGAGGAGAGGTCTTTGATGTGAGGCTCGGGGTTCCGGGGCTCTTTAATGTCTCAAACGCCCTTGCCGCTATCGCCGCGGCCTTGCCCCTTGGCGTATATCTTGATGATATACGCGAGGGGCTTGCCGCCTTTACCGGGCTTGGCGGCAGGATGGAGGTATCACGGCTTGGCTGGATAACCCTCCTTGATGATACATATAACGCCAATCCCGATTCTCTTGACGCGGCCCTTGAGACGCTGGCGGGCTCGAGGGGAAGAAAGGTGGCGGTTATCGGCGAGATGTGTGAGCTTGGCGAGGCCTCGAAGCGCGCCCATTTTGAGGCTGGCGCCAAGGCCGCCGAGGTAGGCATGGATATCGTGGTAGCCGTGGGAGATTGGTCAAAAACAGTGGCCGCAGGTGCCGTGGATGGCGGTATGAGGCAAGAGGAAATCTTTGCCTTCAAGGATAAAAAGTCGGCCCTTACGGCCCTGCGGGGACATATATTAAAAGAAGGCGATGTGGTCCTTGTAAAGGGATCGAGAGCGGCGGGTATGGAGTTTATTACAGAAGGACTTAAGAGCGAGGGGGGTGCCTCTTGCGAGGCATGTGGTTAAAAAGGCATGTTCTATCATTTTCTATTCCCTCTGGCGAAGTACCATACGATATTCAACGTCTTTCAGTATATAACCTTCAGAACCATATACGCGGCCGTTACATCGCTGGTATTGAGTTTTTTATTGGGGCCCTATCTCATAGGCAGGCTGAAGGCGCTGAAGGTGCAGGACGTGGTGCGCCAGGACGGACCGCCGACGCACGCGAGCAAAGAGGGTACCCCTACCATGGGAGGGGGGATAATCATCCTCGTGGTAATCTCCTCCGTGGCGCTCTGGGGTAACTTTTCCAACTCCTTTATCTGGCTACTCCTCTTTGTTACGGTGGGCATGGGAGTTATAGGTTTTATAGATGACCTTAAGAAGGTCAGGCATAGAGACAAGAGGGGGCTTAGCGCAAGGGTCAAGATAATCTCACAGGCGGCGGTGGCCCTTTGTGCGGCCGTTTTTCTCTACGGTACTGGTTTTGATACGGTTGTGACCATACCTTTTTTAAAGGATGTCGCCATTGATATGAAGTTTTTATACATACCCTTTGTAATGCTCGTTATCGTGGGCTCTTCCAACGCCGTTAATCTTACGGACGGCCTTGATGGCCTTGCCATAGGTCCCATGATAATCTCCATGGGCACATATATGCTTCTGGCCTATGTAACGGGGCATACGAAGATAGCGGCCTATCTGCATATCATGCATGTATCCAACGCGGCGGAGGTAACCGTGTTCGCGGGGGCTATCGTAGGTGCGAGCCTTGGTTTTTTGTGGTTCAACACCTATCCCGCACAGGTCTTCATGGGGGACGTAGGCTCGCTTTCACTCGGCGGGGCGCTTGGCACTATCGCGGTTATGACGAAACATGAGGCCCTGCTCCTTATCGTTGGCGGGATATTCGTTGTCGAGGCCCTCTCGGTGATGTTTCAGGTAGGCTCCTTTAAACTAACGGGCAAGAGGGTTTTTGCCATGGCCCCCATACATCATCACTACGAGCTGAAGGGGTGGGCGGAGCCGAAGATAATTGTAAGGTTTTGGATAATTTCCATAATATTAGCGCTTATCGCCGTAAGTACACTGAAGATAAGGTAGAGAGGCGCGATGAATACAGCGGTGGATAAAGTGATGGTGAATTCAGAGACCCCGGGGCCGGACAGTCTTCTCCCGGAGGATGCCTTAAGGGGGCGAAGGGTCCTTGTCGTGGGGCTTGGCCTTACGGGTAAGGCCGTGGCGAGGTTTCTCTTTTCCCGAGGGGCCTCTGTAACGGCCACTGATAGCCGCCCCGGGAGGGCGCTCGGTGAGATGGAAGACCTTCGGGAGATGGGCATAGAGATCAAGGCCGGAGGGTTCAGAAAAGAGGATTTTTCAGGGGCCGGGCTTATCGTCATAAGCCCCGGAGTGCCGGCCTCCAACCCCCTTCTTGAAGAGGCCCGGGCAAAGGGCGTTGAGGTTATAGGGGGACTGGAGCTTGCCTGCCGTTTTATTAAAGCCCCCGTGATTGCCGTAGCCGGAACCAATGGAAAGTCCACGGTAACGAGCCTTATCGGCGAGATATTGCAGGGGTCGGGGCAAAGCGCCTTTGTCGGCGGCAACATCGGGACCCCTGTTGTTGATTATTTTTTAAGTGAGACCCCGGCGAGCCGATGCGTACTTGAGGTCAGCAGCTTTCAGCTTGAGTCCATAGCGGAGTTCAAGCCCCATATAGCCGTCCTCTTGAATATAACGGAGGACCACCTTGATAGATACAGCGGTTTTGATGAGTACTCAGCCGTAAAGTTCAGGATATTTGATAATCAGGACCGTGGGGACTACGCCATTGTGAACGCCTCTGACGAGGTAATAAGGGCCGGGATGCTAAGCGGCGCGGCCCGTCACGGCGGGGCCGAACGCATACCCTTTAACTGCACCACAGGTGTAAAGACGGGGCTCTATGAAGATGGAGAAAATATCGTCTTTGCACTTCATGGTGTTCTTGAGTCCTATCCCATGGAGGGGACGGGTCTCAAGGGCGCCCATAATATTGAGAACGCCATGGCCGCCATAGCCGCGCTCCGCCTCTCGGGCGTAAGCCCCGAGTCCGTCCGGAGGGGGTTAAGGTCTTTTAAGGGCCTTGCGCACAGGATGGAGTTTGTAAGAGAGAGAGGCGGCGTCTCTTATGTCAATGATTCCAAGGGCACAAATACGGGGGCCCTTCTGATGGCCCTTCGGAGTACCCCGGCTCCCGTTGTCCTTATAGCGGGCGGAAGGGACAAGCAGGGAGATTACGGTCTTTTGACCGCAGAGGTGACGCGTAAAGTCAAGCTCCTTATCGCCATAGGCGAGGCCGCTCCAAGGCTTGAGGAGTCTTTCTCTGGTATTATCAAGGTAAAGAGGGCCTCTTCCATGGAAGAGGCTGTGCGCATTGCGGCAGACGAGGCCGCCTCCGGTGATACGGTCTTATTGTCACCTGCGTGCTCAAGTTTTGATATGTTCAAGGATTTTAAGGAACGCGGCAGGGCCTTCGAGGCCCTTGTGCGCGCCCTCTAAGCGTTATTATTAAGGAAAGAGTCTCATGGCCATACTTAAGAGAACTGATACAGACAGGCTTTTAATCCTCTCGGCCCTGGCGCTACTGGTTATGGGCCTGGTGATGGTCTATTCCACGAGTTATATCGTGGCCATGAACCGCTTCGGCGATGAGTTTTTCTTTATGAAAAAACACCTCATCTACGCCTTCATAGGGCTCGTGGCCTTTCTTGCGGCCTCAAGGATCCCATACACCATGTACCGGAGGCTCGCTTATCCCATCCTTATGCTGGCGGCCCTGTTGCTGGTGCTTATATATGTGCCGGGCATAGGTTTCAAGGCAGGCGGGGCAAGAAGGTGGATACACCTTGGGCCGCTGGCCTTTCAGCCCTCTGAGCCCGCGAAGCTCGCCGTGGTAGTCTTTCTCGCCTATTCCATATCCTCGAGGACGGAGAAGATTAAAGACTTCTACTTTGGTTTTTTGCCTAACATCATCATACCGGGTGTGATTATCGCCCTTATTCTCATGGAGCCGGACCTTGGCACCTCTCTTACCCTCTCGGCGCTGGTCTTTATCATGTGCTTTGCCGGCGGGGTGCGGCTACGGTATCTTTTCGGGCTCTTTATACCCTTTGTGCCTGCACTCTACATTGTGATTACAAGGTACGCCTATATGCTAAAGCGGATTCTCATATTCATTGACCCCTGGAAGGACGCGCAGGGGGCAGGGTTTCAGATGGTGCAGTCCTTTATCGCCTTTGGCTCAGGCGGGGTAACAGGCGTAGGGCTCGGCGAGGGCATGCAGAAACTTTTTTATCTCCCCGAGGCCCATACGGACTTCATACTCTCCGTCATAGGCGAGGAGCTCGGCCTTGTGGGCGTGGGGCTCGTCATTGCCTTTTACGTTATCTTTCTTATCTCGGGGATAAAGATAACCCTTAAGGCCAGGGACCTATTCGGCGCGTACCTTGCCCTGGGCCTTACCGTGATGGTCTCCATGCAGGCGGCCGTCAATATGGCCGTTGTCATGGGGCTGCTCCCCCCAAAGGGGCTAACACTGCCCTTTATAAGCTACGGCGGGACCTCTCTTATTATAAACATGGTAGCCGTGGGGATACTGCTTAATATATACATACTTCAGGACGAGGCTTCTTGATGAATATCCATATTTTAAGGGTGAGCGATTGAAGTTTATCATGGCAGGCGGAGGCACAGGGGGACATTTGTTCCCGGCGATAGCCCTGGCCGAGGAATTAAGGGCTCGTGACAGCTCCGTCGAGGTTGAGTTTGTTGGCGTCAAGGGCGGGCTTGAGGAGAAGATTATCCCGGGCTACGGCTATCCCCTTACGCTCTTGAACGTAGAGGGTTTTAAGGGAGGGCGCGGCGCGCGGCGTGTTGTAGCCATAATAAAGGTTTTGGCCGCCACGATAAAGGCCATACAGATGCTGAGGGAACTTCGCCCCGACGGCGTCATAGGGAGCGGGGCCTATTCCTCGGCCCCCGTTGTCCTGGCGGCGAGGTTTCTGGGGATAAAGACCGCCATCATGGAGCAGAACGCCCTGGCCGGGCTGACCAACAGGCTCCTTGGCCATGTAGTAAACAGGGTGTATACGGCATTTCCAGAGGCGGGAGAGTTTTTTCCGCAAAAAAAGACTCTCCTTGCCGGAAACCCCATGAGAAGAGAGATACTTAACAAGGCCATGGAATTCCGGGGTCTTCAGGGTAAAGAGGTGGAGAAAAAAGATAAGTCCAGGTTTACCATACTGGTTTTTGGCGGCAGTCAGGGCGCCACGGCCATAAACGCGGCCTTTCTTGATGCCACGGAGTATCTTACGGATATCTGGGGCAACCTTGATGTTATTCATCAGACCGGTGAAAAGGGATACTCCTTTGTGAAAGAGTCCTATGAGAGAAAAAAGCTCAATGTGCGGCTCTATAGGTTCATAGACTTCATGGCCGATGCCTACGCCTCGGCGGACCTTGTGGTCTGCCGCGCGGGGGCTACCTCCATGGCCGAGATAGCGGCCTTCGGACTTGTCTCCATCCTGGTGCCATATCCCTTTGCCTCCCAAAATCATCAGGAGGTGAACGCCAGATGCATGGTAACCCGCGGGGCCGCTGTGATGATACGGCAGGAAAAACTTACGGGCAGATCTCTTGCCGATAGCATAAGGCGATTTTATGAGGACAGGGCTAAATTTTCGAGCACAAGAAAGAAGGCCCTTGATTTTGGCAGGGTCAACGCGGCAAAGGCCATTGTAGACGATTTTATGGGTATACTTAAGGTTAAGGACGGATTTCAGGTATCAGCGGCAACGTAATCTTAACTTAGAAGAGGCTTAGTATGTACAGGGGAAGGATAAAAAGGATTCATTTTGTGGGTATAGGCGGTTCGGGCATGAACGGTATCGCTGAGGTTCTCTTGAACATGGGTTACGAGGTCTCGGGCTCTGATATCACCTGGTCGGCGACGGCAAAGAGGCTACGAAACCTCGGGGCCTCAATACATATAGGGCACAGGGAAGATTACATACGCGGCGCTCAATGCGTAGTGTATTCATCGGCTATCCGCGATGACAACCCCGAGCTTTTGGCCGCCTCCACGGCCAATATCCCCATAATACCCCGGGCGGAGATGCTCGCCGAGCTCATGCGCATGAAGTACGGCGTAGCCATAGCCGGGACCCACGGCAAGACAACGACTACCTCCCTTATAGCCTCCATACTCGCCGGCTCGGGGCTTGACCCAACGGTAGTAACAGGTGGCAAACTTAACAGCCTCGGGGCCAACGCGCGCCTCGGTAAAGGCGATATCCTTGTAGCCGAGGCCGATGAGAGTGATGGTAGTTTTTTAAAGCTATCTCCCACCATAGCCGTAGTTACAAGCATAGACCGCGAGCACATGAATCACTACAGCGGCATGGATGATGTCTATGACGCCTACATGGGTTTTATGAACAAGGTGCCTTTTTACGGTTGCGCCATATTATGTCTGGACCACCCGGCCATTCAGGCCCTTCTTCCCAGAGTATCAAGAAGGTTCATCACCTATGGCCTCGCGGCTCAGGCCGATATGCACGGCGCCAATCTTGTCTATGATGGCATGAAGACCTCCTTTGACCTCTTTGTCCTTGGGAAAAAACTCGGGCGCATAAGCCTCAGGCTCCCCGGTGACCACAATGTGCAAAACGCCCTTGCCGCCGCCTCCGTGGCCCTTGAGCTTGATATAGGTTTTGATGAGATAAAAAAGGGCCTTGAGTCCTTTTCCGGGGTAGAGCGGAGGTTCCACGTAAGGGGCACGCCGCGTGGAGTTACGGTAGTAGACGACTACGGCCATCACCCCGAGGAGATAAAGGCCGTGCTCGGCGGGGCCAAGCAGAGCTTCAAAAAGAGGATAGTGGCCGTATTCCAGCCTCACAGGTTCTCAAGGACAGCCGATCTCTTCAATGATTTTCTCTCTGCCTTTAATGATGTGGATACCCTTATCGTCACGGATATATACCCCGCCGGCGAGGACCCCATCAAGGGCATAGACGGCCACACGTTAAGTAACGCCATCAAGGAACACGGTCACAAGGATGTTACATATATAAAAGACGTTGCCGATGTGCCGGCCTACCTTAAGGGCATGGTGCGTAGCGGGGATCTTGTTATCACCCTGGGGGCCGGAGATGTCTGGAAGGCGGGCACGGGGCTTGTGAAGCTACTTAAGACCGGCGATGAAGGCGTTAATCTAAGGGTACTCTGAATGAAGGATAATAATCTCTCTCGTCAGTATCCGCTTATCTTCGTGGAGCGTTTTAAGGGTAGGATACTCTTCAACGCGCCTATGGCGGATTATACATCTTTCGGGATAGGCGGACCGGCTGATGTCATGGCCTTTCCAGTGGATGAGCATGACCTGAAGGAGATACTGCGCTTTGCCGTCTCAAAGAAGTTTTCTTTTTTTATTATGGGAATGGGGACAAATATCTTGGTAAGGGACGGCGGGTATCGGGGGATTGTAATTAATATGAGAGAGGGCCTGCGCGATACTGTTTGGAATGAGGAGGCCGCCACTGCCGTTGTGGACGCGGGCGTTAAGACACCGGCCTTTGTGGCTTCGAGTGCAGAGAAAGGCCTCTCGGGCATGGAGTTCGCATGTTCCATCCCGGGTTCCATGGGCGGGGCGGCGGTGATGAACGCCGGGGCCTATGGCCGTGACATGAGCGCTGTCATGGAGGGCGTGGAGGTGATGAGCCGTAAGGGGGTGAAAAGTTTCGTCCCTGCCGCGGATATGGAACTGACCTACAGGTCCTCAAAATTAAAAGAGGCTTCTGTTGTTGTAAGGGTCCATATAAGGCTTGGAAAGAGCACGCCGGAGAAGGTGAAGGAGAGGATAAAGGGTTTTGTGGAGAAAAGGCGGACCACGGCCTCTATTGCCCACGCCAACGCCGGGTCCATATTCAAAAATCCCGCGGGGGTACCTGCGGGCAGGCTCATAGAGGAGGCGGGTTTCAAGGGTAGCGCCGAGGGCGGGGCATCTGTCTCAGAGGTACACGCCAATTATATAGTCAATAACGGCGGGGCAAGGGCCTCTGATGTTCTCTCTTTAATGGCCCTTGTGCGTGACGGTGTTTACAGTAGATCGGGAATACTGCTTGAGCCGGAGATAAAGGTTGTAGGAGAAGATGGCTAGAGACGGGTCGGCGGAGAAAGTGTTATGAACTTATTGTCGGATAAGCGTGTAGGGGTGCTCTTAGGGGGGGTCTCATGCGAGAGGGAGATATCCCTTAAGACGGGGGCTTCTGTCTTAAAGGCCCTAAAGGACGCAGGGTATGAGGCCGTCGCCATAGACTCCGGGAGAGATCTATTTACAAGGATTAGCCGGGAGGGGGTAGATGTGGCCTTTATAGCCCTACACGGAGGATGCGGCGAGGACGGCTCGGTGCAGGGGGGCCTTGAGGTCATGGGCATACCCTATACTGGTTCCGGCGTGCTCGCAAGCGCCATTGCCATGGATAAGATAAGCGCAAAGAAGATTTTTTCCATCAACTCCATACCCACTCCGGCCTTCAGCCTTGCCTCCATGGCCGGGGGGCTCGATGGGCTTGGCTTTCCCATTGTGGTAAAACCCTCGGCCGGGGGCTCAACGCTGGGGCTGAGTCTGGTGAAGGACCCTTCGGGGCTTTCAGAGGCCCTTGAAACCGCCCGTGGTTTTGGCGGCGCAGTGCTTATGGAAGAGTATGTGACGGGTAGAGAGGTGAGTGTCTCCATACTCGACAAAAGGATCTTTCCCGTAGTGGAGATATTAAAGGAAGGTGAGCTATACGATTACTCCGCGAAGTACTCAAGCGGCGGCGCGCGCTTCAAGGTTCCAGCTGATATGGAAGAGACCCTTCTTAAAAAAGTATCAGACGTGGCCTTAAAGAGCTACGCGGCGCTTGGTTGCAGGGGCGCGGCGCGCGTGGATATTATTGTAGACAATGATGGCAATCCCTTTGTCCTGGAGGTCAATACATCTCCGGGACTTACGGAGAGGAGCCTCCTGCCCATGGCCGCGGCCAGCGCGGGGTTAACCTACAGGGACCTTGTAGTGGAGATGCTCGAAGGGGCCTCTCTGGAGAGTTCCCTCTATGAGTTGGATGAGAATGAGACAGAGGGCTGTTAATAAAAAAAAGAAGAAGAGGGGCAACAGGAGGCGCAGGGAGCCATTTTTAAAGAGGGCCGCGCACCGGTTGGCTGTTGCGCTAAAGGCGGGGTTGGCCCTCGCCCTTGTCTCCTTTATCGTCTACGGCTCATGGTGGACCTATGAACAGGTTATCTCAACGCCCCGTCTCGCCGTAAGGCATCTCTCTGTAAGCGGGGCCCTCCGGGCACAGCCCCGTGAGATTATAAGGCTTGCCGGGATAGAGGAGGGACAGAATATCTTTTCATTTTCCTCTTCGAAGGTAGTACGCCGGATAGGGGAAAATCCCTGGGTCCTTGAGACAGCCGTGCACAGGAAACTGCCCGGCACGGTAAAGATTCTCGTTAAAGAGAGGCGGCCCATGGCCATAGTAAAAAAGATGAAAGGACTCTTCGTAATGGATAGTTCGGGAAAGGTGTTCAAGAAGCTCGCCTCAGGCGACAGCCTTGATCTACCCCTTGTAACGGGTCTTGGCCGGGATGCGGCTGAGAATAAAAGCGCCCTTATGGCCCCTTTTTTGAGGCTCTTCTCCATACTTGAGAACAGGGATGGTTTTAACATTGAGAACGTCTCGGAGGTTCACTGCGATTCCGATTATGGTTTTACCCTCTATACCCTTGATGACGGGCTGAGGCTGGAGCTTGGGAGGGAGGATTTTGAGGCGAGGCTCAGCCTCTTTGAGAGGCTCAAGACCATGAAGAAGGGCCTCCTGAGAGGGGTAGCGGCCGTGGATCTTCGTAAATACGGAGAGGCCGTGGTGAGATACGATAAAGAGACGGCAAAAGCGGGGGGAAGAGTCTAAATGTCCAAAAATGAAAACATAGTCGTAGGCCTTGATATCGGCACCACAAAGATATGCGCCATAGCCGGCGAGAAAACCTCTGACGGCATCGAGATAATCGGCATAGGCACCCATCCCTCCAAGGGCCTCAGAAAGGGTGTTGTCGTCAATATCGAGAGCACCGTTGAGTCCATTAAACAGACTATCAAAGAGACGGAGCTCATGGCGGGCTGTGATATTAACAAGGTCTTCTGCGGTATAGCCGGAGGGCATATTCGGGCCTTTAACAGCCACGGTGTCATCGCCGTAAAGAGCAGGGAGATTACACGGGCGGATATAGACCGCGCCATAGAGGCGGCGCAGGCCGTTGTAATTCCCCCTGATAGAGAGGTCATACATGTCATACCGCAGGAATATATAGTAGATGACCAGGCCGGCATAGAAGACCCTCTGGGTATGATAGGCATCAGGCTGGAGGTAAAGGTGCATATAGTTACGGCCGCCGTCACCTCGGCTCAGAATATTGTCAAATGCGCCAATAAGGCAGGTCTTGATGTAGATGATATCGTCTTACAGCAGCTTGCCAGCAGTGAGGCCGTTCTCATACCCGATGAGAAGGAGATAGGCGTCGTCCTTGTGGATATAGGCGGCGGCACCACCGATATTGCCCTCTATCATAACGGCACGATAAAATATACCACTGTCATCTCCCTTGGCGGTAATCAGGCTACAGGGGATATATCCGTGGGGCTAAGGACCCCGGCGAGCGTTGCCGAGAGGATAAAAAAAGAGTACGGCTGCGCCCTGACGGCCATGGTGGGAAAGGATGAGACCATAGAGGTCCCCACCGTGGGAGGGCAAAAATCGAAGAAGGTTTCGAGGTTCATGCTCTGTGAAATTCTGGAGCCGAGGATGGAGGAGTTATTCGAGCTCGTAAACAGGGAGATAGTAAAGTCCGGGTACGACGCCCTTATCTCTTCCGGTATCGTGCTTACAGGCGGGTCCTCGGCCATGGAGGGAGTGGTGGAGCTTGCGGAACAGGTCTTTAATCTGCCCGTCAGAAAGGGCATCCCAAGGGGCGTGACAGGCCTTGTTGATGTTGTGAAAAACCCCATGTATTCCACGGGTGTGGGGCTTGTGCATTTTGGCACCAGGAAGGTGAACGGCACTCATTTTCCGCAGAAGGGAGGCAATGTTTTTAATAAACTCAGCTCAAGGATGAGGGGTTGGGTTAAGGAGTTTTTTTGAGAGGTCAATTATTATCTATCGGGATTTATTATATATCAACAGGAGGCGCTGATGGATTTTACAAAGGAGGGGGATATGAATATACGGTTTGATGACGGTTTTAACGCCGGGGCGAAGCTCAAGGTAGTAGGCGTGGGCGGGTGCGGCGGTAATGCCGTAAACACCATGATAGACTTCGGTCTGCAGGGTGTGGAGTTTCTCGTGGCCAATACTGACGTGCAGGCCCTTGGCAGATCTGCCGCCGGGATGAAGATTCAGATAGGCTCAATGCTCACAAAGGGCCTTGGCGCCGGAGCAAACCCCGAGGTAGGGAGAAACGCCGCCATTGAGAGCAGGGACGTGCTCCTTGATAGCCTCTCCGGGGCGGACATGGTCTTTATAACCGCCGGCATGGGCGGCGGCACGGGCACAGGGGCCAGCTCCGTGATAGCCGAAGTGGCAAGAGAGACAGGCGCCCTTACCGTGGCCGTGGTGACAAAACCCTTTGCCTTTGAGGGCTCGAAGAAGATGAGGCAGGCCGAGGAGGGCCTTGAGAGGTTAAAGGATGTGGTGGATACGGTCATTACCATCCCCAACCAGAGGCTCCTCTCCGTATCGTGCAAGAACACTACCCTTGCCGCGGCCTTTCAGATGGCCGACGAGGTTTTATTGCAGGCCGTCAAGGGTATATCAGACGTAATAACCGTGCCCGGGCTCGTTAACGTTGACTTTGCCGATGTAAAGACCATCATGAGTGAGATGGGGCAGGCCCTTATGGGTAGCGGCACGGGTAGCGGCGAGCAGAGGGCTCAGGACGCCGCCCGCAAGGCCATATCCTCACCGCTCCTTGAGGACGTCTCCATCAGCGGCGCCAGGGGCGTGCTCCTTAACATAACGGGTTCCTCGGATATGAGCATACATGATGTCAACGAGGCCTCAAGCCTTATTCACGAAGAGGCACATGATGACGCGCATATCATATTCGGAGCAGTAATTGATGACAGGATGGGTGAGGAGGTAAGGGTTACGGTCATTGCCACGGGTTTTGGCGAAACCGATGAAGAGGCCCTGCCTGTTGAGCGTATCCCCGCGGCCCATGTGATAAACGACCTTGATGTGCCCACGGTTATAAGGCACGAAAAGGTCAAGTCTCTGGGCTTCAACACCAATGAGATAAAAAGGCTCGGCCAGCTCGCGGGGCATAATACCGATGATGAGGATATCTACGATACACCCACGTTCCTCCGTAAGCAGGCAGATTAACGGCATAAGGTACTAAGCTCCGCGGGCCCTTCGGGGGGGGCCGCGGAGACAAGGACTGATTCACAGGCTTGGCAAGAGGGCGTTTTTCGAAGCGTTTAACGTCCTCTTGCTGATGTTCAAGGCAGAGACCCCCAGGGGACTAATAGAGTCTCTCTTCAATGAATCCGTGGCCCCCTCATCCCGAGAGGCGCGGCGGCCCGCCAGACACAAAATCCTCCATTCAGGTGCAAAAACCTGGTCTTTTTCTTTCCCGTAAAGACCCCGGGGGGGGTCTCTGCCTTGAATCTGCCTCTGTTACATGTGATAATAAATAGATTGTACTTTGCTCTGCCCTGGCCTTTGGAGGGTAAAGAGATTGTGATAAGGAGGGGTCTGGCCATAAGCTGGAAACTGAGGGAAAAGTCGAGAAAGAAACTCGCTCTGGAAGAGGGGGCCGTAAAAAAAGACCCCGGAGGGCGTCTGAGCGTGGCCCTTGTATACCCCAACCATTACTCGCCCGCCATGTCCAACCTCGGTTTTCAGATTGTTTACAACATTCTTAACGACCTGGACGGCGTGCTGGCGGAGCGCGCTTTTTTGCCCGACCATGAAGACATCGCGGAGTTTGAACGCTCCGGTCTGGAACTCTTTACCATTGAGTCAGAGAGGCCCCTTAAGGGCTTTGATATAATAGCCTTCTCTATCTCCTTTGAGGAGGATTATATGAATATCCCCCTCATACTTGAGTTAGGGGGGGTGCGTGCTTTATCTTCAGAGCGGGGCGACTCCAACCCCCTTGTAATTGCCGGCGGCATAGCCGCCTCTCTTAACCCATGGCCCATAGCTGATTTCATGGACCTCTTTCTTATCGGTGAGGCCGAGGGGGGTGTCGCGGAGTTTATGGAGTTTTATCGCGGAGCTCTTGAGGGGGAGGGCGCTAACTCAAGGCAGGGTTTATTAAAAACCCTTGACTCACTGGAGTACACCCTTGTCCCTTCTTTTTATAAAATGAAGTATTCTCACGAAGGGACCTTGATGGATATAGCCAGTGATGAGGGTATAAAAAAAAGGGTAAGGGCCAAAAAGAATCTATCCTTAAAGGGATTTACCATACCCGCTAATTTCATCCGCACCCCCCTCAGCGTCTTTAAAGAGGCGTCGCTGATTGAGATAGAGCGCGGGTGCGGACGGGGGTGCAGGTTCTGCGCGGCGGGCTTTGTCTGTCTGCCGCCAAGGGAAAGAGGGCTTGACTCTGTCCTTACAGCGGTGCGCGGCGGCGCGAAGACGGGAAAGGTGGGGCTTGTGGGAACGGCCGTATCGGATTACTCTCATCTTAACGTGGTTGTTGAGGAGGGCGTGAAGGCCGGGGCGGCTGTAACCTTGAGCTCAATGCGCCTCGATGCCCTTACGGAAGAAAAGCTCGTACTCCTTGAAAAATCAGGTTACAAGACCATAACCCTGGCGCCGGAGGCCGGCTCCGAGAGGATGAGGGCGGAGATAAACAAGGGCCTTACGGAAGAAGATATACTGATGGCCGTGGAGATGGTGGCAGGGGCGGGTTTTCGAAAGATGAAGTTCTACTTTCTCTTCGGCCTTCCAACGGAGGCGGACGAAGACGCCGGGGCCATAGTGGAGCTCACGCGTAAAATCTCAGCCCTTGCCCGGGGCGCGGCCATTACCATAAGCCTCAACCCCTTCATACCCAAGCCCTTTACGCCTTTTCAGTGGACAGCTTTTGAAAAGAGGGATGTCCTTAAGAGAAGGCTTGGAGTTATAAAAAAGGGGCTAAAATTCATAAAGGGAGTAAGGCTTAAGTCCATGCCCGTTGATGCGGCCTTTTTTCAGGCCTACATGGCAAGGGGCGATACGCGGGCAGGGGCCTTTATCACCGAGGCCCGTGAGATTGGGATAAAGGCCGTTGTTAAAAAAAACTTGGCCTTTATGGAAGGTGAGCTTTACAGAGAGAGGTGCTTTGACGAGCCCCTGCCATGGGAGATTATAGACCATGGTGTTAGGAAAGAGTACCTCTGGTCTGAGTACCAAAAAGGCCTCGCCGGAGAACATACAAGGCCATGCGTCCCGGGTTGCATAAGGTGCGGGGTCTGCGTCCCGAAGAGGCATTAAGGGATAATAATAAGAAAAGGAATAAGACGCAATATATGGAACCCATTGATATCAAAAAATTTCTACCCCTTGTGAGAAGGCCCTCAAGGTATATCGGCGGCGAGGTCAACTCCATTAAAAAAGACCTCTCGCGCGTTGGGCTAAGGTACGCCCTTGCCTTTCCCGATAGCTACGAGGTGGGCATGAGCCACCTTGGCATGCAGATACTCTATCAGATACTTAACTCAAGTGAAGATATCGCCTGTGAGAGGGTATTTGCCCCCTGGACGGACATGGAGGCCCTGCTTCGTGACAAGGGTCTGCCCCTTGCCACCCTGGAGTCAAATCTACCCCTTAAGGACTTTGATATTATCGGCTTTTCCCTGCAGTACGAGCTTTCCTACACCAACGTCCTGATGATGCTTGAGCTCGGCGGTGTGGCGCTACGCGCGGCGGACAGAGACGAGGCCGCCCCATTTGTCCTTGGAGGCGGGCCCCTTACATGCAACCCCGAGCCTGTTGCCGATTTTTTTGACGCCTTTTTACTTGGCGACGGCGAGGAGGCGGCCATGGAGATGGCCCTTGCCGTTATGGAAGGGCGAAAACAGGGGCTTGGCAGGAAGGCGATTTTAAGCGAACTTGCCGCCATAAAGGGCGTATATGTGCCGTCTTTTTTCACCCCCTTTTATAACGAGGACAATACGATAAGGGAGGTCCGGGCCCTTGAGGACGGATACAGTGGCGTGGAGAGAAGGATAGTCATGGACATGGATAGTTTCGCCCCTGTGCGTCCCATAGTGCCCTTTACGGAGACCATTCACGACCGCGTGACAGTGGAGATAAACCGGGGGTGCACCCGGGGGTGCAGGTTCTGTCAGGCAGGCATGATTTACAGGCCCATAAGAGAGAGAAGCCCCCGCAGGGTCATGGAGATAATAGAGAAGGCCCTTGAAAACACGGGTTATGACGATGTGTCGCTATTAAGCCTCAGCGCCGGGGATTACAGCGCCATCGAGGCCCTTATGCAGGGGCTTATGAAGGGCTTTGTGCGCCGGCGTATCGCCCTTTCCCTGCCTTCTCTTCGAGTAGGCACCCTTGGGGCTTCGCTTGCCAGGGAGATAAGAAAGGTTCGAAAAACGGGTTTTACCATTGCCCCCGAGGCGGGCTCCGAGCGTCTTCGCCGTGTAATCAACAAGGGCATCACGGAAGAAGACCTCCTTCGGTCTGTGCGCGAGGTCTTTGATCTCGGTTGGAAGTCCATAAAACTCTACTTCATGATAGGCCTTCCCACGGAGACTGAAGAGGATGTGATGGAGATAGTGGAGCTTGCCCGGCGCGTCAAGAGAGCGGCCCGGGGGGAAAGAAAGGGCGGGCGCGCACCGAGAATAAGCGTAAGCGTATCGTCTTTTATACCAAAACCCTATACGCCTTTTCAGTGGGAGCCGCAGGTACAGCCCGAGGAGCTCCGGCGCCTGCAGGCAATGCTTAGAAAACGGCTCCTGGGCCAGGGCATTGATTTTAAGTGGCACGCCCCGGATATGAGCCTTTTGGAAGGCGTCTTCGCCCGCGGCGACAGGCGGCTGGCCTCTGTGATAGAGCGGGCATACAAGGGCGGTTGCAGGTTTGACGGATGGGGTGAAAAGTTTGATAACTCCCGCTGGCAGAAAGCCTTTTCCGATGAGGGCATGGAGACGGGGTTTTATACGAAGAGAAGGCGTGCCAAAGGCGAGGTCATGCCATGGGACCATCTCTCACCCGGTCTGGATAAGGAATTTTTGTACACACAGTACAAAAAAGCCATCCTTGCCGAGCAGACGCCTGACTGCAGGGATGGCGCATGCTCGGTCTGCGGCGTATGCGACCACAGGGCCGTTAAAAATATTATTACCGATGAAGCTCTGCCCGAGCCTGCGGGAGAGCCTGCAGGGGTGCGCGAAAACCTGCCGTCCTATAAGGTAAAGCTCAGTTTTACTAAGCGAGGGGCCATGAGGTTTCTCGGCCACCTTGAGCTCATGAAGGTGATAAAGAGGGCCCTAAGGCGGGCCGGGCTTCCGGTGAAGTACTCGGAAGGTTTCCATCCCATGCCCAAATTGAGTTTTTCTCCGCCCACAAGCCTCGGTGTGGAGAGCCTTGACGAGTCTCTGGTGATGACCCTCGTAGGGGCGCCGCTACCTGTGGAAAAGATAATCACCAGGCTTAACATCCAGATGCCCGAGGGCATGAGTTTTAAGAGTTCTTCCAGAGAGTCCTTGAAAGTTACCTCCGGCTCTGATATGATGCAAAAGATTGAGTATATTATAAGTTTTGAAGATAACCCAGGTGGTTTTCATATAGATTCTGAAAGGATTGATGGGTATATAAAAGATTTTGTTTCAGGGGACACATTTCCGGCGATAATTACAAAAGGCGAGAAATCGAGGTCAGTAGACATTAAGAGCCACATCGTAGAGATAAGACGCCTTGAAGGGGCCAGGGTTAGTCTTATCCTTGCTATTCAGGCCACGGCGGGCATACGGCCCATTGACGTACTCGTCCATGTTTTCCATATTCCGGCGCCGGAAGCCCCTCTCGTACCCATCCTCAAGACAAGATCCTTTCAATAAAAAAGCGCATAAGATCGCTGTTTTTCATCAGCGGGCTACCGGTGAGACTGGTTTTTTTATAATCAGTGCCATTGCCGTCCTTTTTTTCGGCGGGGGCTCCATGTTTTTGAGGGATTAGTGCGCATAAGGTGAGGATGAAAAAAAATAAAACGATAGAGATGTTCGTTAACTCCAATCCATTTGAGACAAGGGTTGCCATTACGGAAGACGCCGCGCTCTCGGAGCTCTATGTGGAGCGTCCCGAAGAGAGAAAGGTTACGGGCAATGTCTACAAGGGCCGCGTCGCAAGGGTCCTGCCGGGCATGCAGTCCGCCTTTATAAACGTGGGGCTCGCGAGGACCACCTTTCTCCACGTATCTGATATTCAGGAGACCCTTGAGGACGTTGACGATCAGGCCGGGGACAAGGCCGGGGACGGAGGCGGCGCAAGGGGCGCGAAAGGCGGCCGTTACAAGGCACTTAGGATTCAGGACCTCTTAAAAGACGGCCAGGACGTAGTGGTGCAGGTTACCAAGGAGCCCATGGGCTCTAAGGGCGCCCGCGTCTCGAGTTACATCTCCCTTGCAGGCAGGTATCTCGTCTTCATGCCCTCTTATGACAGGGTTGCCGTATCAAGAAGGATATCGAGCGACAGGGAGCGAAGGCGCCTTAAGAAGATAGTCCAGGGCATGCGTCCCGATGGCTACGGTTTTATCATCAGGACGGTCTGTGAGGGCGCCTCGGAGCAGGATCTTAAGGCGGATATGGACTACCTGGTAAGGTTATGGAAGTCTATTGATGAAAAGAAGGTCGCCGCGCCTACTCCGTCACTACTCCACGAAGAGCTCGACCTTACGCTGAGGATGGCGAGGGATAAATTCTCTTCCGAGGTAAAGAGGTTCGTTCTCGACAGGGAGGATGAGTACGAGAAGGTCAGGGATTTTACGAGAGAGGTCATGCCCGCCCTTGAGAAAAAGCTTGAACTATACAAGGGTGAAGAGGGCATCTTCGAGAGGTATGGCATTGAGATAGAGATTGACGGGGCCCTTGAGAACAAGGTCTGGCTTCGCTCCGGCGGTTTTCTCGTCATAGACCAGATGGAGGCCCTGACGGCCATAGACGTTAATACGGGTAAGTACGTCGGCAAAAAAAATTCCGAGCATACCATAGTCAAGACCAACCTCGAGGCCATTGACGTTATCGTGAAAAACCTGAGGCTCAGGAATATCGGCGGTATTATCGTCATAGACTTTATAGATATGCTGAAGGTGTCGGACAGGGACAAGGTATATAATGCCTTGAGGGAGGCCCTTAAGGCCGACAGGGCCAGAACGAATATATTGAGGATATCGGATCTTGGCATAGTGGAGATGACGCGTAAGCGTCTTCGCAATAATCTTATCCAATCGATCTGCAGGACATGCCCCACCTGCGATGGTGTGGGGTTTATAAAATCAACTCATACCGTTATGATGGATATCTACAGGTCGCTTGAGAGAGACCTCTACGTGAAAAAAGACCTTACCCTCTATTGCGGCACCCTTGTAGCGCAGAGCCTGAAGGATGCTCCCGCTATCATCGATGACCTTAAGAAGAGGTTTGATGCGAAGGTTACGATCGTCCCGGTGGAGAGGTTTCAGCAAGACAGGTTCGAGGTCCTCTAAAGGCGCCCCGGGGGCAGGTGTGGTAGATGGGGGGGCGGCGGTTAAGGCGAGGGGTTGCGCTTAACCTGTGTATGATTTTCCTCCATGGGGCGGGGCATCTTTAATATACTTTATCTTGAGAGATATGAAGACGTCCATACCGTTTTTACTGATAGCGCTTATCGCCTTTTCTTTTTTCCCCCTTTCTCCTGCCTATGGTTCGGGGCAGGCGGGCGAAAAGGTCTTTAAGGCCAAAGGGTGCGGCCGTTGTCATAGTGTGAGAAAGCCCGTTGGTCTTACGCGCGCGGGATTTCTTGCCCAAAAAGGCCCGGACCTCTGGTACGCCGGAACAAAATTCCAGCCTGGTTTTTTATCTTCCTGGCTCGCCGCACCCAAACCCATAAGACCACTTGCCTATAACTCCCTTGTAAAAAAAAATAAAGCCGACCATCCCCGCCTTGCCGTCTCCGGGGCAAAGGCCGTGGCCTCGTGGCTGATGACCCTTAAGGCCCCGGGCCTTTTGGCCCCCGTGGGGATACGGCCAGGGGTAAACGTAAGAGGCAGGATAGTCTTCATAAAAAAATTCGCCTGTTATGGCTGTCATCTTGTGGCGGTGCGCACAACCCCTGCCGGAGGGCTCTCGGGGCCGAGTTTCGAGGGGGTTAGAGAGAGGCTTAACCCCGAATGGATATACGCCTTTTTAACTAACCCCCGCGCCTTTACCCCCGTGAGCAGGATGCCTGTATATGAGGGGCTTGCCACAAAGGCCGAGATGAAGGCCCTGGCCGAATATGTCGCGGGCCTTGAGTAAGATGAAAAAAGTTGGAGTAAGTCTCTTGCGGATAAGGTTTTTTTTAGGGGTACTGGTTTTTCCCCTGCTATTTATCGTTACCTTCGAGACCCTTGCCATCGCGGCCACGGCAAAGGATAACTATGCCTTTTACTGCGCCCAGTGCCATGGTCCCGGCGGCAGGGGCGACGGCCCCAACGCCACGGAGAGCCAGCCCGTTGACCCCCGTGACCACACCAGCGCCTATGATATGAAAAAACTCACAGACTCTGATATTATAGATGTCTTGCATAACGGCGGCGCGGCCACGAGTAAATCCACATTAATGCCGCCGTTTAAAAAAACATTGTCCGATAAAGAGATAGAGGAGCTTAAGGATTATCTGCGGGCCCTCTGCCGCTGTCAGCGCCCTTAGCCATCGGCGTGCAAGAGGTGAGGGCGTGATGTAAATTTAGCGTGGCCTTTCAGGATATGAAGAAAAAGATTTTCACTATCTTCGCCGTCTCTTTTTTTATAACCCTTCTCGCCTTGCCCTCTGTCGCAGAGGCCGGCAGGAATGTAAGGGTCCTTGTCCTGCAGGGTGCGGATGTGATCGCCGTGAAAGGGGCCTCGGGCATGCGTGGTGATCTGATTCTTAAGAGGAGCGCGGGGAGCGTGGTCCTTGTTAACGGCAGGGCCAGAAAACTGCCGCAGTCCTTTAGCCCGCGCCGCGGGAAGTTCATATATATAAACAAGAGGCCTTACAGGGGAAGGCTGAGCGTATACGCCGACGGAGGCTCCCGTCTTTTCGTGGTAAATGAGCTGGATATAGAGGAGTATCTTGCCGGGATAATAAATTACGAGATATCTTCCGCCTGGCCCCAGGACGCCGTTATGGCACAGGCCGTGGCGGCAAGGACCTATGTGCTTTACAGGATGGAGCGGGCCCCCGCAGGGCCTTATGACATAGAGGGAACAACGGCCGGACAGGTCTACAGGGGCGCCGCCGCCGAGGACGAGGCCGCAACAAGGGCCGTTAAAAGGTGCCGCGGAGAGGTCCTTGTCTACAATGGCAAACCTGCCCTTACGGTATACCATTCAAACGGCGGAGGCCGTACAGACGCCGCAGTGGATATATGGAGAGGAGGGGATGAGTATTACCCCTATCTGCGCTCCGTCTTTAGCCCCTATGACAAGGTCTCTCCCCGTTATACATGGGATTTTGCCATACCCGCTCCTATCTTCAGGAGGCTCCTCTTGGGAGAGGGGCACCGCATCGGGAGACTGCGGAGCGTAAAACCAATAGAGGTTACTCCGGGCGGAAGGGTTAAGAAAATAAGTCTTACAGACGAGCGTGGAAAAAGCCTGGTCATTGGCGGCGAGGACCTTCGAAGGCTTTTTGGATATTCCATCTTGAGGAGCTCCCTCTTCAAGGTGAGCCGCGAGCGCGGCCTCTTTATCTTCACCGGCAGGGGCTCGGGCCACGGTGTGGGCCTCTCTCAGTGGGGCGCCCGAGGCATGGCAGAGGCCGGTTATTCATATAAAGAGATACTGAAGCACTACTACCCCGGGGCAAGGCTGAAAAAATTGTTTTAGCCGGCAGGGCAGAGGGGCTGACTTTAGTAAGACAGGGTTCATCTCCTATTGGTTTACTTTGCCCTGTTTTTTTTGTTTTATATGCCCTTTGGCGAAAAGTGTATCTTTAGTAAGACAGAGTTCATCTCCTATTGGTTTTCTTTGCTCCACTTTCTTTTTTCCAAAAGAAAGTGGAAGTGCTTGTATACTCTGATTTTTATGTTACAATGGCCATCTTTAGGTTTTTATGATATGACCTTATGGAGTTAAAGGATTTTGATTACGCCCTTCCCGGGGGCCTTGTTGCCAGGTATCCCCTTGACGAGAGGGACGCATCGAGGCTATTGTCTCTGGACCGCGGTTCCGGGCGGCTCACCCATGGGGTCTTCAGGGATCTGCCCCATCACTTAAGGCACGGCGATCTTCTTGTCCTTAACGATACACAGGTTTTTCCAGCGAGGCTAAAAGGGCACAAAGCCACGGGCGGCTCTGTTGAACTGCTCCTTGTGGAGAGGGTCGAAGGGGATGAGGGGGGGGAGGGCATTTGCTGGCGCTGCCTTGCAAGGCCCGCGAAGGGGCTTGCAGAGGGGCGTGAGGTTTTTTTTGATGCGGGGATAAGCGCCGTTGTAAGGAGCTCCGAGGGAGGCGGTTTTATCATCTGCGCCTTTAAGGGGCTTAACGAAGAGGCCCTTAACAAGGCCGGGCTCGTTCCCATACCCCCGTATATGGGCAGGGAGCCCGAGGAAGTAGACAGGAAGAGATACCAGACCGTCTTTGCCGCGAATACCGGGGCCGTGGCGGCCCCTACGGCGGGGCTTCATTTTACAAGGTCCATGCTGAGCTCCCTTAAAGGGCTTGGAGTTGAGTTAAAGTACATTACCCTTCATACGGGACCGGCTACATTTTTGCCTGTAAGAGAGGATGATATAGAGAGGATAAGGCTCGGCGGCGAGTCTTATTGTATAAGCCCTTCTGTATTTGGCGCCGTGATGAGGGCAAAAAAAGAGGGTAGACGGGTAATCGCCGTTGGCACTACCACGGTGCGCACCCTTGAGGGCGCCGTAATTGACGGCCTTGAAAAACCCCTGCTGAAGGGAAAGACGAGTCTTTTCATCAGGCCCGGTTTTGATTTTAAGGTGATAGACGGGCTGATTACAAATTTTCATCTGCCCTGCTCGACGCTACTCATGCTGACGGCGGCCTTTGCCGGGTACGGGCGTCTCATGGCGGCCTATGAAGAGGCCGTTAAAGAGGGGTACAGGTTTTATAGTTACGGCGATGTCATGTTTATTTCCTGAGGCCTTGAATTGAGGCCCTTTGAGCTTATAAAAGAAGACCCCTCAGGGGCGAGGCTTGGCCGTCTGACCACGGCCCACGGGGAGTTTGCCACCCCCGTCTTCATGCCCGTGGGGACAAAGGCCGCCGTAAAGGGTTTATGCGTCGAGGAGATAAGGGCAACAGGGGCGAAGATAATACTGGCCAACACCTATCACCTCTATCTTCGGCCCGGCCATGATGTGATACGGGGGGCAGGCGGGCTACACGGTTTCATGAACTGGCAGGGCCCCATATTGACGGACAGCGGGGGCTTTCAGGTCTTCAGCCTTAAGGGGCTAAGCCGTATAGACGAAGAGGGCGTTACCTTCAGGTCTCACCTTGACGGCAGTGAGTGCCGTCTTACGCCTGAGTCTGTTGTGGAAATTCAAGAAGAGCTTGGCTCGGATATAATCATGCCCCTTGACGAGTGCGTGAGGGCCGGGGCGGGGCGAGAATATACGGAAAAGTCAGTCGGCCTTACGAGTAGATGGGCCGCAAGAAGCAAGGCGGCGAAAAGGCCGGGAGGTAATCTCCTCTTTGGTATCGTGCAGGGCGGCATGTATAAGGACCTGCGTGTGGAGAGCGCCCGTGAGATGGTGGAGACGGGTTTTGACGGCTACGCCATAGGCGGGCTAAGCGTGGGTGAGTCAAAGGACGTTATGACAGAGATGACCCGCGTTGTAACAGAGGTCCTGCCAAAGTCAAGCGCAAGATACCTCATGGGCGTTGGCACACCGGCAGATCTTGTCCGTTCCGTTGAGGCGGGTGTTGATATGTTTGACTGCGTTATGCCCACTCGCAACGCGAGAAACGGCATGCTCTTTACAAATAGCGGAAAATTGATTATAAAAAATAGTCGCTATGAACGTGACTACGGGCCTCTGGATAAAGCATGCGGTTGTTACACATGCGCGAGTTACTCGCGGAGCTACCTCCGGCACCTGTTCATGTCAGGAGAGATGCTCGGGGCAAGGCTTAATTCCATACATAATCTTTTTTATTACGCCTCTCTCATGGAGCAGATGAGGCTGAGCATAGAGGCCGGAACGTTCGCCTCCTTCAAGAGGGATTTTTTCAGCGGTCCATGCGCCGGGATGTAGCGACAATAGGGACACATCAACGATACTTAACGAACTGCAGGGAGGATTGAGTTTGCTTACAATAACACCGGTCGCGCTGGCATTTGCCGCGGACTCAGCAACAGGCGGAGCCAAGGGGATAATCAGTTTTGCCCCCATTATAGTGCTCTTCGCAATATTTTATTTTCTCATGATACGCCCTCAGCAAAAACGCGCCAAGGCCCATAAGGAGATGCTATCCAAGACGGCCAAGGGCGATTATGTAGTTACCACCGGCGGTCTGCACGGAAGGGTATCAGGCGTCTCCGAGGATATTATTACAGTGGAGATAGCCGATAACGTCAGGGTAAAGGTAGATAAAAACGCTATCTCCAAGAGAAAAATCAAGGGAGAATAACGAGGCTCACGCCGGCGGCCGCCCGTGGGGCGCGCCGTCCTTGAAGCCTTTAAGGACAGGTTTTCTTATATGAAGAGTATAAAGCTACGTCTTTTTTTGCTTGGCATTTTTTCGCTTGTGGCCATAGCCCTCTTTTTGCCCTCAACTCCGGTATCGCACCTCTTGCCGTCTTTTTGGGGCGATAAGATACCGAAGATAACCCTGGGGCTTGACCTGCAGGGGGGCATGCACCTTGTTCTTGACGTGGATAAGGATAAGGCCGTGGAGAGCTACACGCAGAGGCTTGTAAATTCCATAGAGGGAGTGCTTCGCACAAAGAACATCCCTTACAGGTATGTAAAACGCAAGGGCATCTCCGGTATGACCATCGGCTTTTTTGACGAGAATACGCGCCGTCAGATCGGCGAGGTAGTAAAGGACGAGGCGCAGGTCTTTAATGAGACGGGTTTAAACGCCAATGAGCTCTCCTTTACCCTTGATGACGATGAGGCAAAGAGGATAAGTGACTGGGCCCATTCACAGGCCCTTGAGACCATCAGAAACAGAATAGACAAGTTCGGCGTCTCCGAGCCCCTTATTCACAAACAGGGCAAGAGTGAGATAGTTATTCAGCTCCCGGGGCTGAAGGACACAAAGCGCGCCATAGACCTTATAGGCAAGACGGCTGTCCTGCAGTTCAGGCTTGTGGACGAGTCCATGAGCCCGCAGAAGGCCGCGGCCGAGGGTGTGCCGCCGGGTTCGGAGATACTCTATCAGATAAAAAAATCTCCTGACGGGGGTCCACCCATAAAGATTCCCTTTCTTATCAAAAAAGAGGTTCCCCTCTCGGGAAGTTCCTTATCTGATGCGCGTGTAGCCTTTGATCAGCAGTTCAACGAACCCTATGTCTCCCTTACCTTTGACGCTACGGGCGCAAGGATCTTCGAGAGGCTTACCACGGAGAACGTGGACAGGCGTATGGCCATTGTCCTTGACGGCAACGTGCACTCCGCCCCTGCCATACGAGAGGCCATATCGGGGGGCAGGGCGCAGATAAGCGGAGGCTTTACCCGTGAGGAGGCCGTAGACCTTGCCATAGTGCTTCGTGCGGGCGCGCTTCCGGCTCCCGTAAAGATTATCGAGAACGTCACCGTGGGGCCGAGCCTCGGCGCGGACTCCATCCGGGCGGGGATACGGGCCGCTCTGCTTGGCGGGGCGCTCGTTTTAATCTTTATGGTCATCTACTACAGGGCCTCCGGTCTTGTGGCCGATTTTGCCATATTCCTTAATATGATAATGCTCCTTGGCGCCATGGCCTGGATTCACGCCACGTTGACGCTACCGGGCATAGCGGGGATGATACTTACCATAGGCATGGGCGTGGACTCCAACGTCCTTATATTCGAGAGGATAAAAGAGGAGCTCA
>CAZSAY010000004.1:0-60658 GCA_964605225.1 uncultured Thermodesulfobacteriota bacterium
CCTATTGGTTTTCTTTGCCAAGCTTTCTTTTTTCCAAAAGAAAGCGGAAAGAAAGTGGAAAGGTTTTTTTCTTATGTAGCCTCTGCCGGAGGCTCGGCGTGTACGCTGGAGGGCTTTTCAAGTTTTCTCGTATCCACTCCCCTCAGTCTTACCAAAAGGGCCTTCAGCGGGTGGTTCACCGTGTCCATGACGGCCGTTGGTTCGTAGCCGCAGTGCACCATGCAGTCGGCGCATTTTGCGTTCCTGTCATATCCGTAGCTATCCCAATCCGTCTTCTCCATAAGTTCTTTGTAGGAGTTTGCGTAGCCTTCGTTGAGGAGGTAACAGGGCATCTGCCAGCCGAATATGTTTCGCGTAGGGTTACCCCACGGCGAACACCTGTAGTCTTCGTTGCCTGCCAGGAAATTGAGAAAAAGACTGCTGTGGTTGAACTTCCATCCCCTCTTCGCCCCCTCTGCCAGTAATTTTCTGAAGATGAGAACGGCGTCTTCGCGTCCAAGAAAGTCTTTTTTTTCTCTGGCGTTGCCGTAGTGAAAGGCCGGTGAGAGCGTCATGCCCTCTACGCCGAGACCTGTTATGAAGTCAAAGAGGGCTATGGCCTCGTCGATGGACTCTCTTCCGTAGATAGTTGTATTGGTGGTTACGCGAAAGCCTTGTTTTTTGGCGAGTCCTATGGCCTCCACGGCGCTATCAAAGACGCCCTCACTGGAGACGAGTTTGTCGTGCCGGTCTTTAAGGCCATCGAGATGAACGCTGAAGGTCAGGTATGGGCTCGGCTCGAATAGCTCCATCTTGCGTTTGAGGAGCAGGGCGTTGGTGCAGAGGTATACGAACTTTTTTAGCCCTACAAGTCCCTTTACGATCTCACCTATCTCAGGATGGATAAGGGGCTCGCCTCCGGGTATGGATACAACCGGCGCGCCGCACTCAAGGGCCGCGTCTATACACTCATCTACGCCGAGCCTTTTTTTAAGTGTCTCGGACGGGTAATCAATCTTGCCGCATCCCGGGCATGCGAGGTTGCATTGAAAGAGGGGCTCAAGCATGAGGACCAGCGGAAAGCGTTTCTTTCTCTTTAGACACTGCCCTGTTATATAAGCGCCGATACGTACCTGTTGTATAAGCGGAACACCCATTAATTCTCCTCTATTCCCCTCTCAAGGGTTTAAATCGGAAGGCTGAACTTTACGTTCTCATGAGTTACTTCAATATTTTTTAGCGTTATATCCGCCGCTATTTTGCAGAGGTATTCTATAACCTCCTGTACGAGTATCTCAGGGGCCGAGGCCCCGGCCGTAATGGCCACGCACCGGGCGCCTTTAAGCCACTCGTCGGATATGTCTTCGGCGGAGCCTACAAGGTATGAGGGCACGCCGTACCTTGAGCCGAGCTCGCGGAGGCGGTTCGAGTTGGAGCTGTTTTTGGCGCCTACTACGATAAGGATATCCACGTCTTTTATAACGGCCTTTACGGCGTCCTGCCGGTTCTGCGTGGCGTAGCAGATATTTTTTTTCCTTGGGCCGCGTATGCCCTTGAATCGAGTCCGCAGGGCCGCCACTATTTCGGCCATATCGTCTACGCTTAGCGTGGTCTGCGTAACAAAGGCCAGTTTATCCGGGTCTTTTACCTCAAGGGCCGCCACGTCTTCCGGTGAGGATACAATGTGCATACCTTCCTTTATCTGTCCCATGGTGCCCACTACCTCGGGGTGTCCGGCATGTCCTATGAGTATCTGCTCACAGCCCTCCGTGGCGTTACGGCGCGCTTCTCTGTGAACCTTTGTAACAAGGGGACAGGTGGCGTCGATGACCATGAGATTACGGGACGCGCCCTCTTCCTTAACCTTTCTGGAGACGCCGTGGGCGCTGAAGATAACCACGGCGCCGTCGGGAACCTCGTTGAGTTCGTCTACGAAGATGACGCCTTTTTTCTTAAGCCCATCGACAACGTGGCGGTTGTGAACTATCTCATGGCGCACGTATATGGGCGTGCCGTACTTCTCAACGGCAAGCTCAACGGTTCGCACGGCCCGTTCCACACCGGCGCAGAAACCTCTTGGTTTTGCAAGCAGTAGGTCCATATATATTTATTATACCTTATTTAACAGTAATGGTGCCCTCGGAACCACTCCACGGCGTCGCGTAGCGCCTCGGCGGCGGGCCGCGGGCTGTATCCAAGCTTTGCCTTTGCCCTGGCGCTTGAGAAAAACATATATTTTTTGGCCATCCTTACCCCGTCTTTCGTAAGCATGGGGTTTTGGGCCTTCGTTAGCCTTGCCCACGCTTCGGCTACGTGCGCAAGGGGCATTACGATACCATGGGGTAGCCGCATCCTTGGCGCCGGCCTTCCCGTTATTTCGGCAAGTTGTTCAAGTATCCCGGCAAGGGTCATGTTATCTCCGCCAAGGATGTAGCGCTCTCCCACAACCCCCTTTTCCATGGCGAGTATATGTCCCTCGGCCACATCATCAACGTGCACAATATTGAGTCCCGTATCCACATATGCTGGCATCTTGCCGGAGACGGCGTTGACTATGATGCGGCCCGTTGGCGTTGGTTTTATGTCGCGCGGTCCTATGGGCGTAGATGGGTTCACGATGACGGCCCGAAGACCCTTTTCGGCGATGAGCCGCATAACCGCCTGCTCCGCGAGGAATTTGCTTCGTTTATAGTGGCCTATCATATCGCTTAGCGCCGAGGGCGTTGTCTCGTCGGCAGGGGTTCTATCGGAATTGAGCCCTATCGTGGCCACGCTACTCGTATATACGATACGGCCCACCCCGGCACTCAGGGCCTCCTCCATGATGAACTGCGTCCCACCCTCGTTGGCCTCGTACATGGCCTTGGGGTTCGGGACCCAGAGGCGGTAGTCGGCGGCCACATGAAAGAGGGCCTCACATCCCTTCAGGGCTTTTTTAAGAGATGCCCTGTCTGTAAGGTCCCCTGTCTGCACCTCCGTGTCAAGGCCGATAATATTTGACCGGTCGCTGCCGGCGCGGACAAGGAGACGCACTTCGCGGCCTTTTGCCAGAAGCGCCCGTACAAGGGCCGAGCCGACAAACCCCGTTGCGCCTGTAACAAGGGTACTCATTATCTTAAGACTTCTCTAAAACCCTTTTTATCTCCCATGGAGGAGCCATGGCCCCTGGGCCCCTGCCCTGCCTTTTTATCTTTTCCCTTAAGACCCGTGAGAAGGGCGAGGCTCGTCCGCATGGTCTTAAGAGGCTCGCCAAGGGCATGGGATACGAGTCTCGCGCAACCCAGGACGCAACCCGGCTCACAGGGCTTGTGGCGATTATTAGTACGTATATCACTGGTCGTAAAATCTTCAATGGGCATTGAAAACTCGCTGTTCTGACTGCAGAACTGCACCTTTCCGGCGCCGTTTACATAGAGGAATTTACTCCCGCCGAGGCACTTCCAGGGGCGTGAATAATCGCCCATGAGGGCCTCTTCGGCGTTACGGCGGTAAAGGTTCATGCCGGCAAAGAGTTTATGTTTTTTTAGAAGGCTAACGTATCGAGCGCCTTTTATGGCAACACGGCCTCCCGGGCCGTGAAGCAGGGAAAATCCGAAATCAAAAGGGAGCCCCTTCAGAAGGGCGCGGAAACTTTCATACTCGCCGCAGGTCTCTTTTGTGAGCACGGACTGTACCTTTACCTTGAAGCGGGCCTTTTCGGCGAGCATCTTAAGCCTTGGGAGAAGGGACTTCAGGGATTTATCGGAGCTCAAGGTGGGGCTTGCAGAGTCAACGCTTATCTGCATCATATCAAGGCCCGCCTCGTTAAGCCCCGCTACAATCTCAGTGGTAAGGAGAAAACCGTTGGTTATGAGCGTAACGATGTTGCCACTGCCTCGTAGTCCCTTTATGTAAGAGACAAGGGGGACGATATCTCTGTGCATCAGCGGCTCGCCGCCGAGAAGATCGTAGACCATGACGCCAAGGTCATCAAGGCGGTCAATGCGTGCCGTAAGCACAGGGAGAGGCGGAGCGGGCGCGCCCGTTGTGTATTCGTTACAGTACCCGCAGGAGAGGTTACAGTCCGTAGTGACGACTACCTGCGCGTAAAGGGCCCTTCTGTCATAGAGCCTCTTTAAGCCGCGCATGATGAAGGCAGGGCCGGGTTTGCTGGATTTTTGTCTTGCTACTCTCATGGATGTCCTTCTTTAAAAAAAGAGGGGTTTTATATAAAATTCGTAAGGTTACCTTAAGGTTAAATTTCTCCGTCTCCCTTATCCCGGCAAAGATGAGGTCATAAGAATTCACTTATAAAGTTTAGCACAGGCCTTTTTGGTTCGCAAATTTCAACTCAAACCTCCGGGGTCTTGAATAGTATGGAAATGCCGGTCAGTAGCGCTCGAAGTTGGTGGCATTTCCCGAGGCCATCTTTCTCTGCGAGATGTTCATCACCCATGATGTTATAGCCGATAGCGAGGTGGGTAGCGGTAGACGGTGGAGTATGGATGGCCAGGAGTAAAAATCCCTGTACATTTCGCTGATGCCCTCTGCAAGCTCATCGGGGGTGAAGTTTTTCGGGTTTACCCTCGCCGAGATTCCGGGCCAGCGGTTGAGGTTATCAGGGTCGAGGATGCGTCCCTCGGTGAGGTATTTTTTGTACACAGGTGTGCCCTTGTAGGGGCAGAAGGAGTTGAAAAAGGCCACATGCACCTTCTGAGTCTTGAGAAAATCAAGGGTAGTGCGAAAATCCTCTACGTGGTCCGTATCCCAGCCAAAGATGAGGTTGAAGCTGAAGCTGATATCAAGGTCTCGCAGGGCCATGATTACATCTTTAAGGGTTCCCGCCTTTGAGGTCTTTTTGTGCATGCCGTCAAGGGTGTCCTGTTTGATGCTCTCGATGCCGAGGTTCACATGGAGGAGTCCGCTTTTTTTCGCGAGGACCATGAAGTCTTTCTCAAGGACGCGGTTGGCCGTCCAGAGGGCGCTCCACCGTAATTTCAGGGGGATAAGGGCCTCCATAAGCTTCATGGTGCGGCCGCGGTTACCGGAAAAGGTGCTGTCGGCGAAGAATATGCGTTTGCTTCCCGTGGCCTTTATCTCGGCGATGACCTCTTCCACGGGACGCATGCGGTATCTGGAGCCAAGGTAAAAACGTTCGGCGCAGAACTCGCATGAGAAGGGACAGCCGCGGCTTGTCTGAACGGCTACGGTATGAAAGCGCGTGAATGTGCGCGGCTCAAGTAGGTCTCTACGGGGTAGGGGAAGGTTCAGAAGGTTGTGAAACTCCTTTGCGTGGTAGGAACTCTTAAGTTTTTTAGCGCAGAGGTCCTTGAATATCTCCGGCAGTACCACCTCTCCCTCGCCAACGGCAACGGCATCGCAATGGGCGGCGGCCTCGTCACCGTAAAAAAAACAGTGAGGCCCGCCGAGTATTACGGTCACTCCCTTTGCCCTGAACTTGTCGGCTATTTCATAGGCGCGAAGCGAATTTATGGTCCATACGGTGATGAGGACAAGGTCGGCGGGCCAGTCCATATCAAGGTCCTGCGTCCTCTCGTCCGTAAGCCTGACCTCGCTACCCTCGGGCATGAGCGCCGCGAGGTAGGCGATGGTCAGGGGCATGAGGTTGAGCTTCTTCGTCTTGAAGAGTTTCCTGCTGTGCGCGGCGGCGAAATGAGTGGGCTGTATGATGTGTATTTTCATAATGAGTTTATCTGAGAGTCTTCCGAATAGAGGGCAGGTTTTTTATAATAGCGCTTTATTTAAAGGTAGCATCTGCTTTCCCGGCTGTCAAGGAGGTACCCCTAAGGATAGAGAAGGCGGCGCTTTTTTTAAGGGTCAGGTGTTTTTTTATAAATGAGGGCAAGCATTACTCCCGTAAGTATCATGAGGAGCTCTCTACCCCTTCTTATAAGGCTCATGGCAAAGCCTGTCTCGGGGCCCATGCCCATGAGTACGGCGATGGCCGCTTTGCCTGTCTCCTGCGTACCCATGCCCGCAGGTACGGGAATTATGGCGGCTACGATGATGGTGGCGCACTCGAAGAGCCCGGCGCCGGTAATGCCGAGATCAACACCATTCGTGCCGATTACATGGGAGATGGCCATCCATTCAAGGGCCGCTGTAAACCACATGCCCATGTAGCAGGCATAGGCCGCCATGGCCCGTCCCGGGGCCCCTTTTATCTCCTTTGAGGCCGCGACATCAATATGGAGAAAACGGCGAAGCCCCCGTAGCCGTCTCGGCACGCGGAACCTTACGCGGTAATAGCCGCCAAGGAGCTGACGCCCCACCTGACTCCAGAGCACGATTAGCCATAGAAAGACGGTCATGGCCACCATGAGGCAGGCCATGGTGATAAAGGTCGCTCGCCATGAGGGGCCGCCTATGCCATGGAGGGCGGCGCTCAGGAAGACAAAGGCCCCAAAGGGTCCAACGGCGGCAACGTGCAGGAACTTTGCCGCCGCAAGGGCCATGAAGGCGGAGTTTTTGCCCTCTCCCCTGCCTAAGGCTATGAGTTTGTAAGGTTCTCCGCCTATGCCGCCCGTTGGCATGGCGTAGTTGAGTACCTCGCCTATGTAGCGCGTCCGTGTAAGGCTCAAGATGGTAGTGTTCTGCCAGCCCGCTGAGCCGCGTCTTGTGCCCAGGAGCCAGAGAGCGAAGGTGCCGAGGCACTGCTGAAGCGCATAGGCCCCCACTACGAAGATAAAGCCCGGCCACCAGCCGCCGGAGAGCTCCTTCCAGACCTCACCGGGCCCGAGATGCCAGACAAGGTAGATGGCGAGAAGCAGTCCTCCTGCTATGAGAAGGGGCTTTAGAGCGCGGCTTTTTTCCCTGCCCTTATCCTTAAGAGTATTACGAGAATCGAGTATATCCATGTACCGATAGTCACTATCCAGAGAAAACCGCCGAGCCAGTCCAGTATGGCAAGGGGAAAGAGGAGGTAGGAAAAATCACGGCTCGTAAGGGCCTCCACTACCTTTTTAAGGGACCCGTCCGCGGACCCCCGCTCTTTTCTGTACTTATAGGGCCTTAAGAGGGGAGAGACGGCGATGACGCTGGCCAGGACCCCTAAAACAGCGAATATGGCCAGCGCGTTCCATGGGCCGGGCACGCCGCCGGCCTTCTGACCCATGGCGATGCCGGAGAATATGGCGATATGCGCGGCGTTGTCAGCAATCATATCATACCAGAAGCCAAGGGGCGTTGCCTTTAATAAAAGCCTGGCGAGCTCGCCGTCAACGCCGTCTATGATGGAATGAATCTGAAAGAGCGCGGCCCCGAGAAGCCCCCATGCAGGGGCGTTGCCCCTTGAAAAGGCAAGCCCCGCCAGGAGTCCCACGGCGAGGGTAAAGGTAGTGACCATGTTGGGCGTTACACCGAAGCGCCAGATACGGGTGCTGATAAAGAGGCTCACCCTGCGGTTAACGTGCCGGGCCATGAAACCATCGGCTGGTTTTACAAGCGAGGCGTAGAGTTTTTTTTCGGCCTCACTGATGTCCCCGGCAGTGTCTACATCCTGCCAGTATCCGCCCCTTATGTTTTGGGCCTTGAGTTTTCTTTTTTCCCCGAGCACGCGCATTATATCCGATATGCCGGGGGCCTGCCCCGCCTTTTGGGCGGCCTTTCTGACCAGCTCCGGGTTTAGGACGAACATGCCCGTATCAATGGCATCGTACCCGGTGAGGTCTTTTCCTATGGCGGAGATAAACCCGTGCTCTACCTTTACAAGGGTGGCGTCATCAAGGTCGCCGTTGAATGTGTTCTTTTCCTCTACCACAAGCCTGGGCACGCCGTCGCTCTTGAATTCATCGATGGTCTCCTCCAATCGTCGGGGGCTGAAGAGGTGGTCTGACATCAAGAGGGCGAAGGGCTCATGAAGTCCATCAATACCGGCGAGGAGGCTTACTCCGTTTGGTTCAGTGTAACGCCGATTTTCTATAAGGGTAAGTTGGCATCCCCCCGGGGTAAGCCCCGGCAGACGGGCGCGCATGACCTCGGCCTCATGTCCGATTACTATGATAAAATGTGTGATACCGGCCTTTGCCGCCGAGTCCATGACGCGGGATATCAGGGAGACTCCCACAAGGGGCAGGAGGGGCTTGGGCAGGGTTTTGCCGTGCATGCGGGTCCCCATGCCGGCCGCTACTATAACGGCCGCTCTTACCCCTGTTGAGGATACGTTTTTTTCGCTTCTTTTCATATAAAAAGCCCGTTTATTGCAGAGATGGCTTGTATTTCATGCCTTGCTGTAGCAATATGTCTTCCTGTAGTATCTCTCTATTAAGGCGATACTCGTTTACGGGTGTTGTTTATTAGAGGCGGTCTGTCTTTTATGTAAATTAAGATAATAAGACCTCGGGGCGTTGCCGCGGAAAAGATATCATAGACACTTGTAAAAGACAACCTGAAGAGGCTTTACCATAGGGGGTCTTACTCTAAGGCCCACAATAACCGGGTAAATGGGAATATTATATTGAAGCTTAAGAGCGAAAAAAGGGGTTTTACGGGAAGGGTGGTCTCGTGGTGGGTGGCCTTTGCAAGCCGCCACGCCTGGCAGACCGTAATCCTTTGCCTCCTTCTAACCGTCTTTTTAGGCAACTACACCATACATCATATAGGGATAAATACGGACGCCTCGAAGATGATATCGGAAAAACTCCCGTGGCGGCAGAGGTATCTATCCTACAAAGAAAAATTTCCACAGTTCTTCGGTGAGATAGCTATAGTCATTGATGGCGATACGCCGGGGCTTGCCGATAACGCCGCGAAGAGGCTTACAAAGCGCCTTCGAGGCGAGGTCAAGCTATTCAAGAGCGTCTATGAGCCCGGGGGCAATGATTTTTTTCGCAGGAACGGTCTACTTTACCTGAGTACCGAAAAGTTGGAAGACCTCTCCGATCACATGGCCGCTGTTCAGCCTTTTCTTGGCTCCCTCATGGCGGACCAGAGCCTCGGAGGGTTCTTTTCCATGCTTACCACGGCCATGGACGCCGTGGAAAAGGGCGACGTTGACGAGGGGTTTGAGCTCGCGCCCGTGCTCGGAGGTGTAAGGGACGCGGCCGGGGCCAATGTGGAGAATCGATTTTACCGCCTCTCCTGGCAGGACCTCATGCTTGGAAAAAAGAGCGCGCCATCGGATAAAAGAAGGTTCATAGTAGTTCAGCCGAGGCTAAGTTTCTCCGAGCTATTTCAGGGCGAGTCGGCCATGGTGAAGATTCGGGCCCTTGCAGGGGAGTTGTCCCTCGATAGTGATCACGGAGTGCGAGTGCGCCTCACAGGTTCCGTGGCCCTTGCCAACGAGGAATTTAAGAGCATAAGCCGGGGCGCGGGCCTTGCGAGCATAGCGGCCCTCATCGCTGTCCTGATAATCCTCTTCGTGGCCCTCCGAAGTCTCACGCTCCTCATCTCATCCTTTATTACCCTTATCTCCGGGATCATCATTACCGCGGCCTTCGCCGCCTTTGCCGTGGGTAAGCTCAATATGATATCCATGGCCTTTGCCGTTCTCTATATCGGCCTCGGCATTGATTACGCCATACACCTCTGCCTCCGTTACCGGGAGTTGGTCCATGAGGGTTCTCCTCATGAAGAGGCCATTAAAAAGGCCGCCAGCGACGTGGGGGCCTCTCTGGTTCTCTGCACCATTACCACGGCGGCGGGCTTTTATTCCTTTATCCCAACGGCTTACTCCGGTGTCTCGGAGCTTGGTCTTATCTCGGGCACGGGTATCTTCATAAGCCTCGCTGTGAGCCTTACGTTCCTGCCGGCCCTTATATCTCTTCGGCCCCTCCGCGTACCTGCCGCGGTAGAAGTGGCGAAGCCGCTTACAAAGACCCCTTCTGCCGGTTTTATGGCATGGGCCCGGCAGAGGAGATTTCCTGTCATGGTTATCCTCGCCCTTGTCGGGGCCGGAGGCACGGCGCTCCTTGGTTGGGTCTCTTTTGACGGTAATCCCATGAATCTGCGTGATGCCTCAATGGAGTCCGTGGCCACCTTTAACGACCTTATGAAAGAGCCCGGCTCATCGCCCCTTACCATAGTGGCCGTTAAGGAAAAGGATACCGTGAAAGAGGCGGCACGAAAGCTGAAGGCCCTTGCCCTTGTGGACAAGGCCGTGCAGATCGAAGACTTCATACCGTCCGGGCAGGACGAAAAACTCGATATCATAGAGGAGCTATCCATGCTCATGGGCCCGGAGCTTGATACGCCCGGAGGCGGAACTCCCGGGCAGGGCGCTAATAAGGACGGCGAAAGCAGGCTTAATGCCATTAAGGGGCTTACCGCCGCTCTTGCGCGGTACGGGGCAGATGAAGGGGTAAGTGCCGGGGAAAGGAGAGCCGCAAGGGAGGCGCGTATCGCACTTGGCAGACTTGAGGTAAAGCTTGGGAAGATGGATGGCGCGGCCATGAGACTTAGCCTGGATGAGTTTGAAAAAAGCCTTCTGGCCTCTCTACCCGACAGGCTAAAGGTTCTGCAGGCTTCTCTTACCGCCGGCCCCGTGGCCTTCAAGGACCTACCCGCCGAGCTTGTAAACCGCTGGGTGGGAAAGGACGGAGAGAGGCTTATAAAGGTCTTTCCTAAAAAAAATATCTCAGACCTCAATGACCTTACTGATTTTGTGAGGGCCGTTAGCGGTGCCCTGCCATCTGCAACGGGGCTCCCCGTTGTAATAGTGGAGTCAGGCCACACCGTTGTAAAGGCCTTCAGGCAGGCCTTTATCTATGCCCTTATATTTATCATCATCATACTGCTCGTCCTCCTTAGAAATGTAAAAGACACGGCCCTTGTGCTCCTTCCGCTTCTCTATGCCGGTATCCTCACCGGGGCCGCCACTGTGATACTGCAGATACCCTTTAACTTCGCCAATATCATCGCCCTGCCGCTCTTTCTTGGCATAGGCGTTGATAACGGCATACACGTTGTCCATCGTGCGCGCTCCGCTTCTTCTACCCTTACGGACGGGCTCCTCGGCTCTTCTACCTCAAAGGCCGTATTCTACAGCGCCCTTACAACGGTTATAAGCTTCGGGGGGCTGGCCTTTTCAAGGCACAGGGGCATGGCGAGCATGGGTCATCTTCTTATCATAGGGATTGTTTTGACGGTTATCTCCACCCTTTTTGTCCTGCCCCTGCTCCTTCCGGGAGGTGAAGATAAAGGCCATTAAGAGGCGCGTAATGGCGCGGCGGGGGGTACCCCGGCATGAGAAGGGCGAAGAAGGCCTGCTGTTTATGAATAGTTGATTCGTGGCGGGGCCTTTTCGTAACAAAGAGTGCGCCCGGGGCTATTGCTTGTCGTAGGCGGCGATCTTCTTATCGAGTTTTTTGATAAGACTGGCGAAACTCTTTTTTTTCAGTATGTAGGTGTACTGGGCGCGTTTAAGAGAGAGGTCGCTTACGCCGTTGGCTATGACGTTTATGGCGCGCCACTGGCCCGTTTTTTTTGATAGCACATAGTCGAGGTGGATGATTTCGCCATCGGACTTTAGAAGCTCCGTTCGCACAAGGAGACGCCCCCTTCTAAGGGGTTTACTTGAAGTTACACTTAACTTCTCTCCCGAATAACCATCAAAGCGCGCCGCGTATGTGGAGATACTGAGCACCCTAAACCTCTTTATGAGTTTGGCGCGTTGCTCATCGGTAAAGGTCTTCCATATCCTGCCCACGGAATAACGCGTAATGAGGGCAAAGTCATAGGTGCCCTCTACTACGGGTTTAAGCCGGGCATAGCGCCCGCTGTAGCCGAGCGTTTCAGCGTCCTTCATGACTGAGATAAGGGTCTTGTTAAGGTTTTCTATGAGGCGTTCGCCCTTGTTCATGCTCTCGGCGCGGACCGCTGAGATAGAGCAAAGAGAAGTAATGAGCAATGCCAGGCCCAGAACCTTGAAATGCTTCAGCGCCTTGCTTATATACATATCCATCCCCCATTTTTGAAGTAAATAGCCAGTTAATGGAAGAAATCTCTTTTATGGTGTATAGTATATTACAGAATTGGGTCTTTAGCAAGGGGCTAAAAGGGGAGGGCTGAAGCGATATGACGGGTCCCTGTATGTGAGAGGAGTGCTTCCTGTGCAGGGTATAAAGGGGCGATGTATTCAATGAAATATATCTTTTTTAAAGCAGTCCCTTATGGTATATAGGCCCTGAGATATGCATGTGTACGGGGGGATAGGCCGGGAGTTTTTATGCCCCGGATTTTTTCTGCAAAGTCTATTCCAAAAAGGGGCGTCCATGCGGCAGGTGGCGTCTATTTAATGAGAGGGGCCGGCTCCTTATAAAGCGGCTACTCTAAACAAAGGTGGTGCGGATTTGAAGAAGATTTTAGTCGCGGTAATGGCACTGTTCTTTCTGACCATTTTATACACTCCCTCAGATGCCCGGACAGGCCCTGTCACGGAGCGTATAAAGACCACCATTGATAGCGCCCTTGGCGTCCTCAGAGACCCGGCCTTGAAAGGCAAGGCCCATAGAGCGGAGCGGCGTGTCCGCATACGAGCCGCTATTGAAGACACCATAGATTTTAGAGAGATGAGCCGCCGGTCCCTTGGCCTCAACTGGCGAAAGAGGACCGCCGCCGAGAGAAAAGAGTTCACCTCACTTTTCAGCGACCTTCTTGAAAATTCATACATAAGCAAGATTGAGCAACAGACCGATGAGAAGGTCATTTATCTTGAGGAGAGGATAAATAAGAAGCACACAAGGGCCCTTGTGAAGACAAAGGTCGTTACGAGTCAGAAGACGGAGATCCCCATATTTTACAGGATGATGATGAAGGATGGCAGGTGGGTGGCCTATGATATCGTTATCGAGGGCGTATCCCTTGTGAGTAACTACCGTACGCAGTTCGGTAAAATAATCAAGAGGTCTTCATATGAGGACCTTGTGGATAATCTCAGGAAAAAGGTGGAAAAGATAAAATCCGCTTCCTGACTTTGCTTTCTTTTTGACAAAATAAATGGGGAAAAGAAAAGCAACATGGGATTGGCCTGGTGCCTTTTAGCAAAGGGTGCGCCTGTCAAACCTTCTTAAAAAAACGGGACGAAGAAAAGCAACGGGTAAAAACCTCATCGCCCTTAGATATAGGCCTTGTTTTATATCCTTGATCTCCACCTCAGGGGAGGCCTCTATCCTTTCTTATAATTCTATACTTTGCCATAGCCCCGAATTTTAAGTATCAACCACGCCTTTTATCTTACCGGGGCCTCTTCTGCCTGGAGTTAGAGCTTTCCCCCCCTGTCCTCTTCTGGCCTCACCTTGTGGGGCAAATCCCCTTGAGTCTTTTTCCCCCGGCACAAAAGAATACTTGACAAAAATAATAAGGTATATTAAATTTAACCATATATGGCGATAAAGTCCTGGGCTCCGGGGTAGAGGAGAGGGGGCTTTGATATACGGGGCATGATAACTCCGGAGCTTGAATATACGGGGGCATGATATTTTCGGGGGGCTTGATATAGGGGGCTTGATATTGCAGAGGGCCTCGTCTCCGGGGGCTAATGGGGGCCTCATGTATAGGTCGCCGTTTTTTAAGGGTTATAAGGGTTATGAGATAATATGAGATTATCCACAAAAGGGCAATACGCCGTAAGGGCAATGGTAAGCCTTGCGAGGCATGACGGCGACGGACCTGTAACGCTAAAGAACATATCAGAGGGAGAGGGTATATCACTATCATACCTTGAACAGCTCTTTGTAAAGCTCCGCAGGGGCCAGATTGTTCGCAGTGTGCGCGGCCCGGGCGGCGGATACGTACTCGCGAAACCTTCTTCCGAGATAAGCGTAGGTGAGGTAATCTCCGTTGTGGAAGAGCCCCTGAACCCCGTGGCTTGTCTGGATAAGGATTCCAAGGGTTGCGCCAGAGCGGCAAACTGTTCCACGCAGGGGGTCTGGAAGGGGCTGGCCAATAAGATATCGGAGTTTTTGAACTCCATAAGCATAGAGGACATTACGGCAGAAGTAAAGACCGGGGCCGGCAGAGGCCCTCTTTAAAGAAATGGACTACTGAAAGGAGGTCTCGTTTAAGTTGGATAAAATATATATAGACCACAACGCCACAACACCGCTGGACCCTAAGGTCCTTGAAGAAATGTTACCCTATCTCCAGGATGACTGGGGAAATCCCTCAAGCGTGCACTGGGCCGCAAGAGGCCCCAAGGCGGGCCTTGATAGGGCGCGCGAACGCGTGGCCGCGTTGCTGAACGCCGCGCCTCTTGAGATAGTCTTCAACTCAACGGGCACGGAGGGAGATAATCACGCCATAAAGGGCGCCGCTTTTGCCAGAAAAAACAAGGGTAATCACATCATAACAACAGTGGTTGAGCACCCGGCGGTATTGAATACCTGCAAATATCTTGAAAAAGAGGGTTTTACCGTAACGTACCTCAAGGTAGACCCAATGGGCATGCTGGACCTTGAGGAGCTTAAGGCGGCCATCAGGCCCGAGACTATTCTCATAACAATTATGTACGCCAATAACGAGACAGGTGTTATCTTTCCCATCCCCGAAATAGGCGATATCGCCAAGGAAAGGGGCATTATCTTTCACACCGATGCGGTGCAGGCCGTGGGCAAGATTCCAATAGACGTAAAGACACTTAACGTAGATCTACTCACCCTCTCCGGGCATAAGCTCTACGGCCCCAAGGGCACAGGCGCCCTCTATGTAAGAAGGGGCGTGCGCCTTGTACCCCTTCTCCATGGCGGCCATCAGGAGAGGAGCCGCAGAGGCGGCACGGAGAACGTCGCCGGTCTTGTGGCCCTCGGCAAGGCCTGCGAGCTTGCGGGAGAGAATCTTGCCGAAAACATGGCCCGCAAGAAGGCCCTCCGCGACAGGCTCGAAAAGGGCATTATGGCAAACGTACCGGATGCGAAGATAAACGGCGATATTGAGAAGAGGCTCCCCAATACGACTAATATAAGTTTCGAGTACGTCGAGGGCGAGTCCCTTCTTCTGCACCTCGATATGAGGGGAGTGGCGGCATCAAGCGGCTCTGCCTGCACATCGGGAAGCCTCGAAGCCAGCCATGTCCTTCTTGCCATGAGCCTCTCTCACGAGATGAGCCACGGCTCCGTAAGGTTCAGCCTTGGCAGGCACAATACGGAAGCTGAAATTGACTACATTATAGAGATAATGCCGCCCATAGTGGAGCGCATGCGGAGCATGTCCCCTCTTTACGCGGGAGCTAAATAACTCACTACTTTAAGGAGAACGCATAATATGTATAGCGAAAAGGTCATGGACCACTTTACAAACCCGAGGAACGTGGGCGAGATAGAAAAGCCCAGCGGAGAGGGCACCGTGGGCAACCCCGCCTGCGGCGATATAATGAAACTTACCATCAAGGTCGAGGACGAGAAGATAACGGATGTGAAGTTCAAGACCTTTGGCTGCGGCGCCGCCATAGCCACAAGCTCCATGGTAACGGAGCTTGTAAAGGGGAAAAACCTTGACGATGCCGAGCATATCTCAAACGATACCGTGGCCGAGGCCCTTGACGGTCTCCCGCCCGTAAAGATGCATTGCTCTAACCTCGCTGCCGACGCCCTGCACGCGGCCATCGAGAACTATAAAGAACAGCACGCCGACGATAAAAAGCAGGGCTGAAGATAAAAATCTTAATGTATATGCGAGGGGCCCCCGGTATTTATAAACCCCGGGGGTCTCTTTTATTTTTCTTCATTAGGGGGGCTTTTTCAGATAAGATTACCTTAAGGAAGAAAGATGAAAAAGGGCCGCCAAGAGGGACGGATTCGAGAGATGGTCTTAAATAAAAAAGAAAAAGTCGTTGTAGCCATGAGCGGCGGCGTGGACTCCTCAGTGGCCCTTGCCCTTTTAAAAGAAGAGGGCTACGATTGCATCGGCATAACCATGCAATTATGGGACTACTCGGAGGCAGAGGGTTCCGGGGCCGTCGCGGGCGGATGCTGCTCATTGGAAGACGTAAATGACGCCCGCCGCGTAGCCCACTCCCTTGACGTGCCCTTTTATGTCCTTAACATGGAGGGGCTCTTTGAAAAAGAGGTAGTGGATTATTTTACCAAGGCCTACATGAACGGCAAAACACCCAACCCCTGCATTAAGTGTAACGATGTATTAAAGTTCGACGCCCTTATGAAAAAGGCACGCGCCCTTGGCGCCGATAAGCTTGCCACGGGACACTACGCGCGTATAAAATATGCAGACGGCAGGCCCGTGCTCTTCAGGGGCGTGGACAGGACAAAAGACCAGAGTTATTTTCTCTTTACCATGACCGGGGCGCAGATGAACGGCACGCTCTTTCCCCTTGGGACGATGACGAAGCGTGATGTGCGCGAGAAGGCAAGGGCCCTGGGGCTCAAGACCTCGGAGAAAAAAGAGAGTCAGGAGATATGCTTTGTAGAGGGCGGCACTTACAGAGAGTTTGTGCGCTCGCGTCCCGATGGGGGCTCCCTGGCCTCTCCCGGTGAGATACGGGACGGCGCCGGTAATATCCTTGGAAGCCACAGGGGTCTTTTTAACTACACCATAGGCCAGAGAAAGGGGCTCGGTCTGCAGGGAGGGAGTGGGCCTTTTTATGTAACAGAGATAGACGCTGTAAATAACCGCCTCGTCGTCGGCCCTGTAGAGGGGCTTTACTCAGTGGGGCTTCGGGCAAGGGGCCTGATATGGAGGGGAGAAGAGGCCGAGGGGGCGGTTGGCCTCACGGCCCGCATCCGTTATAGCCCCGAAGAGGCCGCCTGCCGGATTGTATCGAGGGTCGGCGGTGATATCGTGGTGGAGTTCAGCGCCCCGCAAAAGGCCGTAACGCCGGGGCAGGCCGTTGTCTTTTACCGGGGTGATGAGGTCCTTGGCGGGGCCTGGATAGAGGAGGCCATGGGGTGAGGGGTAATATTAAAAAAACCTTCTGCGTGACCACCCTTGGTTGCAAGGCCAATCAGTACGATTCCTCTGCCATGGAGGAGGGGCTTTCCTGGGAGCTCGGTCTTCGCGCCGTATCCTTTCCCGGCCCCGCCGATGTCTGTATCATCAACACCTGTACCGTGACGGCAAGCTCGGACAGGCAGTCGCGTCAGCTTATCAGGCGGGCAAGGCGGGAAAACCCCGGGGCAGTGGTGATTGTGACGGGCTGTTATGCCGAGGTCTCGGCGGCGGAGGTGGCGGGGTTGGAAGAGGCTGATTATGTCATCGGAAATTCCGCCAAGGCGGATATCGCCCGGTATATAAACAGGGTTAGTGACGGTGGCTCCATCACGTCTTTTGCGCCTGCCGGAGAGGGCGTGCCATGGAGCCTGCGCTCAAGCTCGGCCTCGGGACGAACCCGCATAAACCTCAAGATTCAGGACGGCTGTGATAGAAGTTGCTCGTACTGCATAATACCAAGGGCGAGGGGGGGCTCAAGGTCTCTACCTGCCGGTAAAATCCTCGGTGAGATAGATGAGATAGTGAGGCGCGGGTTTAAAGAGATAGTCCTTACGGGCATTCACCTTGGCGGCTGGGGCCGTGACCTCTCCGCGCCAAAAGAGATAACCGGTCTATTAAAAAAAATTGAGGAAAAAAACTACCCCTGCCGCTTCAGGATAAGCTCCATTGACCCTGATGAGGTTACAGATGATTTTGTCCATGCCCTGGCCGGGTCCGCATCAATATGTAATCATCTCCATCTGGCCCTGCAGAGCGGCGACGATAAGATACTTAAAGCCATGCGCCGTACCCACGACAGCGCCCTTTTTAGAGATAAGGTCCTGGGGCTAAGAGAGAGGGTACAGGGAATAAACATTGGCGTTGACGTCATCGTGGGTTTTCCCGGCGAGGGTGAGGCCGAATTTGAGAATACCTATTCTTTTCTGAAATCCCTGCCCGTCAGCTACCTCCATGTATTCCCTTTTTCACCTCGCGCCGGTACAGCGGCATTTGATATGAAGGGGCGCGTAGACGGGCAGGTCATCAAAGAGCGGTGCGCCCGTTTACGGGAGCTTGGCGATGAGAAAAAAAGGTCTTTTTATAAAACCTTTATCGGGGTAGAGGCAGAGGTACTGATTGAGGGAAAGAGGGATAAGGCCACGGGACTCTCCCATGGCAAGACAAGAAACTATATCAATGTCATCGTTGACCATATACCCGGCCATGCAGTCCATGAGAACGAATCTCTAAGACTTCGCCTCAAGGGGCCTGCCACGATAAAGGGGTTAAAGGGCGAGCCTTTTACGGGGGCAGAGGCAATATAACTCAAGGCAAGACATTGAAAAAAAAACCAATTAAGCCTGACTTCATGGACGACTTTCAAAAGGGCCTTGATGCCTTTAACGCCGCACTCATCCCGCCTTTTAAGGACCCCGCGCTCCTTAAAGAGGTCTTTACGCATAGCTCCTTTTTGAACGAGGCCCCACCCCCGGGCGGGCCCATGGATAGGCGCTCAAATGAGCGTCTTGAGTTTCTTGGAGACTCTGTCCTTGGCGCGGCCATAAGTCATATTCTCTTTCTCCGTTACCCCCTTATGCCAGAGGGCTCTCTTACGCGTCTTCGTGCCCGCCTTGTAAACGGACGAGTCCTCTTCGGCCTTGCGATTGATTTGGGGCTTCAGAATCATATCCTCATGGGCCGGGGCATGGCCGGGACAGGGGGCGCTAAAAACGAGAAGGCCCTTGCCGGGCTCTTCGAGGCATATCTTGGAGCCCGTTATATTGAAGAAGGTTTTACCGGGCTCTTTGCCCATGTAGAGAGGCTTTTTTCCGGGCTTATTGATGACGCCGTGCGGGAGCCCGGTTATTTTGATTATAAACCGGCCCTGCAGGAGCTTGCCCAGAGGCTTTTAAAGTCCATGCCCATCTATACCGTTACAGGCAGGAGCGGCGCCGCCCATGACCGGACCTTTGATGTGGAGGTCTCCATAAAGGGCAGGGTTCGCGGTAGCGGCATTGGAAAAAGCAAGAAAGAGGCGGAGCAGGCGGCGGCCAGGGATGCCCTTGAAAGACTCGCCGAAGAGGCCGAAGAGTCATGAGCAGGATGCTCATCATACCGTTTTTTATTCCCTTTAAGGGTTGTAAGACCATATGCGTCTTCTGCGACCAGAGAGGCATTACGGGTTTTGACAGGGCTCCGGCTCCGGTTGATATTACAGAGCAGATAGAGCTTTACCTCGGCTCGTGGAAGGGGAGTGGGCGGCGCGAGGCGGCCTTCTACGGCGGAACCTTTACGGCCCTGCCATTGGCGGAGCAGGAGGCAATCCTGGCCCCGGCAGAGGCGTTTTTACGGGCCGGGCGCATAGACGGCATCAGGGTCTCCACACGCCCCGATTGTATTTCCACGGCCATTACAGCCTTTTTATCTCTCCATGGCGTGGATACGGTAGAGCTTGGCGTCCAGTCCATGGACAACGACGTGCTGGCCAAAAGCAATAGGGGCCATACCGCCGAAGATACGGTAAAGGCCGTGGCCATGCTCCGTGAGGCAAGGCTCAAGGTGGGTCTGCAGATTATGCCCGGCCTTCCAGGCGGCGACGCCGGGAGCGCGTTGGCCACGGCGCGTGCGGTTATCGACTTAGCCCCGGACTTTGTGCGCGTATACCCCACGGTGGTTATGAAAAACACCACCCTTTTTAAGATGACCCTTGCCGACGCTTACAGGCCATGGTCCATGGAAGAGATGGTAGATGTATGCGCCGGGATATCCTCTCTATTCAGGGACGCCGGCATAAGGATAATCAGGATGGGCCTTCAGCATACGGCGAGCCTTGCCAGAGGCGTTGTAGCCGGACCCTATCACCCTTCATTCAGGGACCTTGTGCAGAGGCGGCTTCGAGAGGCGGGAACCGGGAAAGTCGTAAAATAAGGCTGTTATTTTATCTTAAATAGATATATACTTTATTTGAAGCATAATTCATACATGCCATGAGAGCATGAGTAAAAGGAGGAAGACATGAAGAAAATAGTCTTGGCCCTCTGTTTTATCGCCCTTGTGATGAGCAGTCCGGCGGCCTTTGCCTATGAGCATCATGAAGAGCCCTCAGATCTTAGTGTGCTCGCGGACGTTGCCTTCTTGAGACCCGTTGGAGCCGCGGCCCTGGCGGCCGGGGTGGGGATCTTTATAGTTGCCCTTCCATTCTCTCTTATTACCAACTCTGTAGACGGCACGGCAAAAGCGCTTCTTAAAAAACCCTTCCATTACGTCTTCATAAGAGACGTGGGCGATATATAACCCGGGGCGGGATTTGTCTTTATAAAGCACGGGCCCGGATGCAGGACGAAAGCGATATATAACCCTGTGCGGGCTCTGTCTTTTAAACCACGGGCCCGGATGCAGGGCCAGAGCGGGCCGCTCTTGATACGAGGGTGAGAGGCAGTTTATCTTCCATACGCAACGTGGATGCAAGACGATAGCAGGTTGCTCTTGATACAGGGGTTATATCCGCGATTATCTTAAACCTTGTTTTTTATCTTTTTGGCTCATATTGGAAATAAAAAAGCCGCCTCCGAAAAAGGGGCGGCTTTCTGTTTTTTTTTAATATTACGTACTCACTCCCTTGCCTCGGAGGCCGGAATTGAGGACCTAAAACTCAGGACAAAGGATGTACCTTTCTTAGGGCCCGTATCAACGTCTATGGTGCCCTTATGTTTTGAGATGATACCGTGTGTTACGTAGAGGCCGAGCCCCGTGCCTATGCCAACGGGTTTTGTCGTAAAAAAGGGGTCGTAGATATGATTAATGTACTCGGGCGCTATGCCGGGGCCGCTATCAGAGACCTCGGCCTTTACGTGGGCTCCGTGCCTGTAGCAACGTAGCCTCAATGTTCCGCTACCTTCCATGGCCTGCGTGGCGTTTATTATGAGGTTTACAAATACCTGTTGAATCTCACCCTCATTGCCCGTTATCTGGCAATCTTCCCTCAGGTCCTGCACAACCTTCACGCGCTTGAAGGAGATGGAATGCTTGCTCATCTTAAGGGACCTTGCCATGACCCCGGATATATCAAAGAGCGTATCCGATTCGTCCGTGGCCGCCCTTGAGTAAGCGGAAAGCTCCTTGACGATGTTGGCCGCCACGGTGGCATACCTTATGATATCTCCGCTGTATTCCTTGATGGTATTGATATTATCCTCGTCCCTTATGGCCTCGGCCATGCCGAGTACTCCGGCAAGGGGGTTATTTATCTCATGGGCTATGCCTGTTGCGAGGGTGCCTATGCCCACGAGTTTTTCTGCCTGCATGAGTTTGAACTGAAGCCTCTTTTCCTCGGAGATATCCTTGCCTATGGCAACGGCGCCTATGGTCTTGCCCGCCTCGTTTACCATCTGTGAGACGGTGAGGTTTATATACACGAGCCGGCCTGATTTTGCCTTTAAGACAACCTCGTGGTTATGTATGGTCTCTGGTTTTTTGAGGCCTTTGATCCATTCGCTAAGGACCTTGTTAGACCGGGATTTATCCTCAAAGAGTATGGCGGCTGATTTTCTGGAGAGTTCCTGCTTGGTGTAGCCCAGGAGCCTTTCGCCCTCACGGTTAAACTCCACAATGAACCCGGCCCTGTCCGTTGTCACTATGAGGGCCTTGGAGTTGTCCAGTATCATCTGAAGATAGGTGCTTATGCCGTTAAGTTCCCTCACGGTCCGCGCGATGTCTACGGTCTTTTTTCCCTTCAGCAGGGTCTTTGCCTGCCCGGGGCCTTTAATGAGACCGGTCTTTTTTATAGCATCCCGCTTTAACATAGGGCCTCGCTCTTATGGATAATGGTGTCCATATTATCTAAAAAAATCTCCACTATCTCGGGGTCCAGCTGTGTGCCCGAGACCCGCTTCATCTCTTTTACGATGTCCTCGCGCTTGATGCCTTTTCTGTATGGGCGGTCGTTGCTCATGGCGTCATAGACGTCGGCGGCGGAGATAATCCTCGCCCCGAGGGGTATGGCATCGCCCTTCAGCCCTCTGGGGTAACCGCTTCCGTCGAAGTTCTCATGATGTGAAACTATTATATCGGCAACACTCTCCATGAGAGGTATGCCCTTGAGGATTTTTTTGCCTATCTCCGGGTGTATCTTCACATGCTCCTTTTCTTCGTCGTTCAGTGGGCCGTTTTTATTAAGGACCACTTCGTTTACGCCTATCTTGCCTATGTCATGGAGCATGGAGGCGTATTCGAGGAGTTCGAGGTGTTTTTTCTCAAGACCTATAATCTTGCCAAGCTCCACGCAGAGCTGGCGCATACGGTTGCAATGGCCCCGTGTATGGCGGTCCTTTGCCTCTATGGTCTCGGCGAGTACGTTTACGAACCGGAAGTTCATGGACTTTAATGTGCCGTAGGCCTTCATAAGCTCGACGCTCCTGTTGCCAAGGTCCTCGGCGCTGTCGCTTATCTTTTTCTCAAGGAGTATCTGATAGCGTTTGACCTCACGGGCGAGGCGCCTGTTCTCAAGGAGGAGTTCTCTTCTTGCAAATGCCTTGCATACGACACTTAGGAGATCGGTCTTTGTTACAGGTTTCATCAGATAATCAAAGGCGCCTCGCTTCATTACATCAATGGCCATGGAGACGTCCGTAAGCCCTGTGAGCATTACGACGGGCACGGTCTTCATGTGGAGCCTCATGTAATCGAGTATCTTAAGACCGCTTACTTCAGGCATCTTGATGTCGCAGATGATTATCTCGGCACGGCTCTGCCTGATGTCCCCTAATACGTCACTGCCCCCCGAGGAGGTCACGACCTTGTAGCCTTCCCGGGTAAGGTGGGTCTTAAGGACCTTGCGCACCGCTTCTTCGTCATCTATGATAAGTATTTTGCCGGCCATGAGATTATGATATCCTGTTATGATTATCGCAAGGCCTGCCAGGGAGGGAGGTTGCCCGAAAAAAAAGCCGAGGGAAAAAGACAGAGGAGCTAATTTTTCCTTGCCAAAGGGGCTCTCTTCTATGAAAATAAGATACTGCCCACGGCCCTTTCGTGTATGTAACTCTGGACACGGACAAGGGGGCACAAGATTACCGAGAATCAAGGCCGCGGGTTGCCTGTTTTTTACCCGGCCTGATGGAAGAACGCATCTCGGAGCCGGCAGTCTTTTGTGCCGTACTCTCGTTGCCGGGGCACCACCTCTTAAGACAGGTTATCAGAAAAAAAATCTTTTGACGAGTTAAAAGGGAGTAAAAGGCGCGCCCCGTAAAGGCCTCCTCTTTAGCCTATGGTAAATAAATAGAGTTATTAAATACTTAGAGGTGCCGTATATATGACTACCATGCCAGAGGAGCTTGACGCGCTGGATGTGAAGATAAGAAGGCTGAAGCAGGAATACGAGCAGTACTTCCTGCGTATCCTGAAACGCGAGCCCCTTATCCACAAAAAGGAGATTGAGGGTCTAATACTGCGTTATACGAATATGACCATAAATAATACTGCCGATCAGTTTAAATTGAACTGCCTCATGTCAAGGTTCAACTCCTACAGGCAGTACTGGGTTCGGACGTTGCGGGCCATTGAGGACGGCGTATATGTGAGGAGGGCCGAGTCCGGGCCGATCGCCTCTCAAGTATCTTCCATGGATTGGGGGGGGATAAGCGCCCCCCACAGGGCCGGAAATGATAGAGAGGGCCCCGAAGAGGCGCAACACCGGAGCCCGGAGATGGAGTCAAGGGCCAGAGAAGACCTTACCCCCCTTTATAACGAGTATATCGAGGCGCGAAAGAAAAACAATATCAATGTAAAGGGCCTTAGTAAGGAAAAATTCCTTGCCAGCGTAAAGAACACAAGAGATCGGATAGCCCGCACCTATGACGTGACGGAGACCGAGGTTACGGTCATAGAGAAAGACGGGCAGGTAAAGCTCGTCATAAAACCCGCCGGAGTCAAGGCGGAGTGATTATCCTTACAACAGCGCACCCCTTTTTATGAAATCAAAAAAAACAGTACGTATCTTTGCCCTGGCATCGTTTTTTAACGACCTTGGCTCGGATATGATATATCCCATATGGCCGTTATTTGTGACCATTTTTCTGGGCGCCGATATGGCCGCGCTGGGCTTTATCGACGGGCTCGGAGATGCCGTTGTCTCCGTATCAAAGGCCGTCTCGGGTTACGCCTCCGATAGATTACAGAAGAGAAAGGCCTTTATCTGGACAGGCTATGTACTGGGCTCCCTATCAAGGGTGGGCTACGCCTTCTCAGGGACGTGGCAACATATAATACCTTTTCGCGTACTGGACCGTGCGGGCAAGATAAGGAGCTCGCCCCGCGATGCCATCATCGCGGACATCTCCACAAAGAGAGCGCGGGGCAGAAACTTCGGCCTTGTGCGCGCCATGGACAACCTCGGCGCCGTAACGGGCATCATCATCTGCATCGTGCTTTTTAAGCGCCTCGGTTACAGAAATCTTTTCCTCCTCGCGGCCATCCCCTCGGTCATCGCCGCCCTTCTCATACTCTTTTTCATCCATGAAAAGAGGACCCCACGCGAAAAAATATTCAAGGGCCTTTCCCTCGGCGACCTTGACGGTAACTTCCGGTTATTTCTTCTGGCAAGCGCTGTCTTTGCCCTGGGTTCATTCAGCTACTCATTTTTGCTCATATTCGCGAAGCGCTCAGGCTTTCAGATTACCTTCATCCCCGTTCTTTACCTCATCTATACGGCCTCGGCCTCCCTCGTATCCCTTCCCTTCGGGCACCTCTCGGACCGGGTGGGCAGAAAGGGCGTTCTCCTGCTCTCTCTATTTTTCTGGGTCCTCGTATGCCTGAGCCTCCTCTTTGCCCACGGTTATACCGCAATTATTTTCACCTTTATCCTCTACGGTCTGCACAAAGGGGGCCTTGAAACAGTACAGAGAACACTGGTGGCAGAGCTTGCCCCCACTAAATTGCGGGCAAGCTGTCTTGGAGGATTTCAGATGGTCATGGGGCTCTGCGCCCTGCCGGCCTCGCTTGTAGCGGGCATCCTCTGGGAGAGGGTGGGCATGCTAGCCCCATTTTATCTTTCATTAGGGCTGACGGTCCTGGCCATGGGAATGCTTTTATTTGTAAGGGAGGAGGGGTAGGGAAGAGAAGAGATAGGGGAAGTGTCCCTTGTTTTTCCCTAGGGGACTGTCCTATTGGTTAGATTTTTATCCCTTTCGGATAATTTAGCTTTCCATCTTTTGTAGTTACTATTTCGTAAAGGGTCTCGAAATATATATCTAATAGTTTCTTTATTTCCTTATTGTTGTTTACAAAAGTGTTTTTATATTTTTTTCTTATTTTTCTGTAATCTGGTTCTAATAGATCTTTAAAATCACGCATTTCTTTTCCGCCATATTCGACTAACAGCTCCAAAGAAGATAGTCGGGCTAAATCCTCATTTTTAAATCTTCTTTCATGGACATGCATATTTCTGGTTTCAGAAATCCCGTAAAAAAATTTCTTGATGAGAGAGAATAGGGGTTTAGTTTGCTTCAGAATATCCGCATGGTTAGGATTTTTCTTGTACAAACGTCCTACAGTAGTAACGTATTCTCGGAGTCGATTTCTCAAAATAGAAATTTCGCTGAAATAATTTGCTATATGATAATTCATACAACTAACTCTTGAAATTTTCTTCTTAGAATATGGAAAACTGCCGATGTATGTTTCTATATCTACAAGGCTATAATATGAGCCACTAATCTCACTAAAACCATAGAAAAGTTTTGAGAAAAAGATGTCTGCAGGCGCCTTTTTTCTTGTTAGATGCGTCGGCCCGGATAACCTAAAAAGATGATTTTTGAAAACCGTTAGATATTCCGGGTCATTTTTAAAAGTATTGTAAATGCTAGATTCACGAAAGTTGTCAATTAAAAATTTTTGATATATTTTAAAGCCTTCCATGATATCTCTACCGTGTAGTTTTGTGGCGTTTTTTTTCAACTCAATCAATTTTATTAAGACTTATCAAATACTTTGTGATTTTTCCCAAATATGATGCTTATAACAGGCATATTTGGGAAATGTGGGATTTCTTTTTGCAATACAGAGAGTTGTAATTCCATAAGGAGTTTTTATTATTTTTAAGGAGACTACTACCGAAACCCATTTTACGTTAAAAATCCCCGACCCCACAACAAAAAAGGGGCCCTCTTATCAAGGCCCCTCTGATTTTTTTATATATTTTTAATATCTCACCCCACGGGCTGTCTTTTTACTTTCCCGGCCCCTGCTTCATCTCGATACGGGCCTCGGCGTAGGCAATGTCGTCTTCTGCGGCCTTAAATACCGGGTCATCGGGCTCAAGGCCCTTCATCTTTTCCGTGGCCTCTGTAATCTCCTGCCTCGCAGTCTCTACGTCTATCTCCGCCTCTGTCATGGCGTTATCAAGCAGGAGGATGGTCTTTTCAGGGCCAACCTCGGCGTAGCCGCTGCTGATGGCTATGCGGCCCTTTTTGGAGCCCGCCTTGTAGCTCACCGCCCCGGCCTTCAGGAGGGAGAAAAAATGCATATGCCCGGGAAGTATGCCGAACTCGCCAAGGTCTCCCGGGGCCGTCAGATCTTCGGCGTCAAGAGAGAGTATCTTTCTTGAGGGCGTTATTATCTCAAGTAAAAAAGTGTTTGCCATGAGGTCCTGTTAAGTTCGTTATTTTTTGGTGGGCAGTGCCCACCCTACATGTATAGTCCAAGCAACCTGTCCCCCACTATCCCCCGTCTTTAATACGCCCCCGTACTCCCCATACGCCCCCGTACTCCGTCTTCCCAAACACTTCGCCCCTCATACGCCCCGTCTCTAATACGCCCCGTCCTTTAGCCGCCGGCCTTTAGTTTTTCGGCCTTTTCCATGGCCTCTTCTATGGGGCCTACCATGTAGAAGGCCTGCTCGGGTATCTCATCGTAGGTGCCGTCGATAATGCCCTGAAAGCCCTTGATGGTGTCTTTGATGGAGACGTATTTGCCGGGCGCTCCGGTGAACTGCTCGGCAACAAAGAAGGGCTGTGAGAGGAAACGCTGAATCTTCCTTGCCCGTGCCACGACGAGTTTATCGTCTTCAGATAGCTCGTCCATGCCGAGGATGGCGATGATATCCTGAAGGTCTTTATATTTCTGAAGTATCTGCTGAATTTCCCTTGCCACGCCGTAGTGCTCTTCGCCGATTATCTGCGGGTCGAGTATCCTTGATGTGGAGTCAAGAGGGTCCACGGCAGGGTAGATGCCAAGCTCGGCGATCTGCCTTGAGAGGACCGTTGTGGCGTCAAGGTGTGCGAATGTCGTCGCAGGGGCCGGGTCAGTAAGATCATCGGCAGGAACGTAAATGGCTTGAACAGAGGTGATGGAGCCCTTTGTCGTCGAGGTAATCCTCTCCTGAAGCTCACCAACGTCCGTTGAGAGCGTGGGCTGGTATCCAACGGCAGAGGGGATACGCCCGAGAAGCGCCGAGACCTCGGAGTTGGCCTGAACAAATCTGAAAATATTATCAATAAAGAGGAGCACGTCCTGACCTTCTTCATCACGGAAGTACTCGGCCTCAGTCAACGCCGTCAGAGCTACCCGGGCTCTCGCGCCGGGAGGCTCGTTCATCTGTCCGTATACAAGGGCGGCCTTTTCAAGGACGCCGCTCTCTTTCATCTCCTCCCAGAGGTCGTTGCCCTCTCTTGTACGTTCGCCGACACCGCCGAAGACGGAGTATCCGCCGTGCTGCATGGCCACGTTGTTGATAAGTTCCATGATAAGCACTGTTTTACCCACGCCCGCGCCGCCGAAGAGGCCGATTTTGCCGCCCTTAAGGTACGGCGTCAGGAGGTCAACAACCTTAATGCCCGTCTCAAAGACCTCCATCTCCGTTGACTGCTCGGCGAATGTAGGGGCCGGTCTGTGAATGGGAAAGGTCTTTGTTGTCTTTACTTCTCCGAGCTCATCAACGGGCTCGCCGATTACGTTAAGGATCCTGCCAAGGACCTCCGTGCCCACGGGGACGTTGATACCGGAGCCTGTATCAAGGGCCTCATCGCCTCGCACAAGACCCTCCGTGGAGTCCATGGAGATGCACCTTACGGTATTATCGCCAAGGTGCTGGGCTACCTCTACGACGAGGTTCCATTTTTGGTCGTTTATGGCAGTATTTGTCACCTTCAGGGCGTTGTATATGGCCGGGAGCTTGCCCGGGGGAAAGCTTATGTCAAGGACCGGCCCGATGACCTGGGTGATCTTACCGATATTTTCGCTCATTGAGGAGACCTCCTTACGGCTTTTATTGCTGAAGTTTGTTAACGGGCATGCCTTATGATTTAAGGGCTTCGGACCCGCTTATGATTTCCATTAGCTCACTTGTAATGGCCGCCTGACGTAGCCTGTTGTAGCGAAGCGTCAGCGAACCTATCATATCCGAGGCGTTTCTTGAGGCCGAGTCCATGGCCGTCATCCTCGCCCCGTGCTCGGAAGCAGAGGACTCAAGGAGGGCCTTGTATATCTGAATTTCGATATATTTTGGCAGTAGATTCTCAAGGACCTTGTCAACAGAGGGCTCGTAAATAACCTCTACCGAACTGCCGTCTTCTTCGCCTTTTTCGCTCTGCTCCCCGGTCTGCGGGGCAAGGGGCAAAAGCCGCTGTACTACAGGCGTCTGTGTAAGGGCCGATTCGAATTGACTGTAAATAATATGCACCTCGTCGAGCTCCCCGGTTAAAAAGAGGCCGATGAGTTTAAGGGCCGTCTCGCGCGCCGATTCATAGGATGGCGTGCCCGAGGTAGCAGGTCTCGCGTCAATAGTAGTTACATCACGTCTCTTGAAGTAGTCCATGGCCCGTTTTCCCGTTATGCTGAGGCTTACGTCACCGGCGTCCCGCGCCGAGATGAAATCCTGGGCCTTTCTTATAAGGTATGTATTGAAGCCTCCGCAGAGCCCGCGGTCAGAGGTGACAAGGACAAGGCCCGCCTTTGGGCCGCCCTTTCCCGCAAGCAGAGGATGGCTCTCGGGACTGCTCATGGAGGCCAGCGAGGTGACCAGCTCGGCCATCTTCTCGGCATAGGGCCGCGCGGCTTCGATGTTCTCCTGGGCGCGGCGAAGCTTTGCCGCGGCGACCATCTTCATGGCCTTGGTAATCTGCTGAGTGTTCTTGACGCTCTTAATACGGCGTTGTATGTCTTTTAAACCCGGCATGCGCTGATATTAAACCCCTTGAATTGATCCTGCTTTAAGTCTCTTGCCTGTTGAATCGAAGGCGCTCTTCGTCTCTTATTTGGCCCCTTACTTCTTGTCGCTTGGGACAAAAAGGTCTTTCAGCTCGTCAAGTGCGGCAACTACCTTTGCCTTCAGGTCATCGTCAAGGACCTTCTTATCGGCTACGGCGCTTAGAACCTCGGGGCGCCTTGTCTCAAAGAAACTGTAAAGCTCCTGCTCGTACCTCAGGAGATCCTCAGGCGGGTAATCATCGACGTACCCGTTTGTGGCGGCGTATATTACGATAATCTGCCTCTCTACGGGTAGAGGCGTGTACTGGTTCTGTTTGAGTATCTCAACAAGACGCTCGCCTCGGGCAAGCTGACGCTGTGTGGCCGGGTCAAGGTCTGAGCCAAACTGCGCGAAGGCCGCGAGCTCTCTGTACTGGGCGAGCTCAAGCCTCATGGTTCCGGCAACCTGCTTCATGCCCTTTACCTGGGCGCTACCGCCCACACGGGAGACGGAGAGGCCAACGTTAATGGCCGGCCTGATGCCCGAATAAAAGAGGTCGGACTCAAGGTATATCTGTCCGTCGGTAATGGAGATGACGTTTGTGGGAATATACGCAGAGACGTCTCCTGCCTGCGTCTCAATAACAGGTAGAGCGGTAAGGGAGCCGCCGCCAAGGGCGTCGCTGAGCTTTGCCGCCCTCTCAAGGAGCCTTGAATGGAGATAAAAGACGTCTCCGGGGAAGGCCTCACGGCCCGGAGGCCTTCTGAGGAGCAGTGATAACTGGCGGTACGCCACGGCGTGCTTGGATAGATCATCGTATATGATAAGGGCGTGCTGGCCCTTGTCTCTAAAATACTCGCCTATGGTGCAGCCCGAGTATGGGGCGATAAACTGCAGGGGCGCGGGAGTTGATGCCGTGGCGGCTACGATTACGGTGTAGTCCATGGCTCCGTGCTCGCTGAGTTTTTGCACTATCTGCGCCACTGTGGACTGCTTCTGCCCTATGGCGACGTATATGCAGAATACGTCAAGGCCCTTCTGGTTGATGATGGTGTCTATGGCGATGGCCGTTTTACCAGTCTGGCGGTCGCCGATGATGAGCTCGCGCTGGCCTCTGCCAATGGGTATCATGGCGTCGATGGCCTTAATCCCTGTCTGGAGCGGCTCTTTAACGGATTTTCTCGCTACAATGCCCGGGGCCTTTATCTCTATTCTTCTGTTAAGATCAGACTCTATGGGACCTTTGTCGTCAATGGGGTTTCCAAGGGCGTCCACGACCCTGCCCATGAGGGCCTCGCCAACGGGTATCTCGACGATCCTGCCAGTACGCTTTACCGTATCGCCTTCTTTAATGCCAAAGTCCTCGCCAAGGACGGTGACGCCTACGTTGTCCTCTTCAAGGTTCAGTATCATGCCGTAAAGACCTGCGGAAAACTCCACAAGCTCTCCGGCCATGGCCTTCTCAAGTCCGTAGACCCTGGCAACGCCGTCACCTACGGAGATGACAGTGCCAACCTCCTGAATGTCTACCTCTTTCTCAAAACCCTCTATGCGGGTCCTGATAAGGTTGCTTATCTCTTCTGCCTTTATCATATTATCCCACCCCTTGAAGAATTTGCCGTTATAACCTTTCTTACTTTCTTTTGGAAAAAAGTAAAGTAAGACAAAGAAAACCAATAGGGAATTAACACTGTTGCTATAAAACCTGCTTCCAACGCCCCGCTAAGCCTAAAGTTCGGAAAAAAGAAAGCAAGGCAAAGAAAACCAATAGGGAATTACCCGTACTGCTATTGAATTTACTTCCTGCGCCCCTCCAAACTAAGTACAAAAAAAGAAAGCAAGATAAAAAAACAATATTACCCTCTTAACCGTCTCGGCCTGCCCTTAATTATGCCCCCCTTGAATCATAGCTCCCCGATAAAGCCCGGTCAGGCACCCGTCATCCTGGTTTTGAGGAGTTCTAATTGGGTCCTGATGCTACCGTCTATTACGGTGTTGTCCATCTTTATTACAAGCCCTCCGATAAGGGAAGGATCTGTTGCGGAGGTGAGCACCACCTCTTTACCTGTAATCTCACTTAGTCTTGACTTTATCTCTGATACTACCTCGCCAGAGAGCTCTTTCGGGGCCTCTATTGTAGCCCTCACCCTTCCGGAGAGCTCATCGTCGAGCTTTGCGTAGGCCGACTCTATCTCCGTTATAAGGCGGATATGCCTTGTCTCTATAAGGATGACCATGAATTTTTCAACGGCAGTGCTGACCTCAAGCGCAACGGAGACCTTATTCATAAGGTCTATCCTCTCATCGAGGCTGTACATAGGGTTCAGGAGGGTGCCGGCAAGCTGGCCGTTGGCACGGAATACGGCCGCGATTTGTTTAAGGTCAGAGCCAAATCTCTCTGCCTCTCCGCCGGGTCTGCCTACATCCATGAGGGACTTGGCCAGTTTTTTAGCTACGCCAGTGTTTTTCATGTTTTTAAGGAGGTTAGACCTCTTTTATCCCCAAAATGCCTGATTTAATTGTTGCTATAAAAGCGTGTTCCTAGCCCAATTTTCCGCCTGCATCTATTCCCCATTGGCCGCCCCCTACCCCCGACTGCCCCCATTGGCCACCCAGTACCCCCTACTGCCCCTTTTTTTGCAAATATCCCTTCTTACGCCCACTGCTTTTTAATTCAGCCGCAGGTTCGAGATGTAATTTTTAATTAGCCTCTGCTGGTCTTCGGGTTTGAGTTCCTCGGCGAGTAACTCTTTTGCCATCTGTACGGCAAGCTCGGCGACTTCGGCGCGTATCTCTATGCGCGCCTTTTTTATTTCCTGCCCGGCCGTGAGCTTTGCCTGCTCTTTTAGCCTTATACCGGCTTGCTCGGCCTCGCTTATAATACGCCTTTTTTCCGCCTCGCCCTCAAGCCGGAGCTCTTCGGCTATGGAGGCGAGCCTTGACTCGAGGGTGTTAACGAGTTCCCTGTACTGCAAGGCCGCTTTTTCCGCCTCTTCTTTTACGCGCGTCGCCTCACTCATGGCCTCTTTTATATCGGCCTGCCTCTTGTCAAGGGCTACGGCGATGACCTTTTTCCAGACAAAATATACGGCCACGATGAGGATTATAAAGTTGAGTATCTTCCAGATGCCGAGGATGTGCCCGCCTTCTTCGGCGTGCTCCGCGGCCCTTGATAAAAGGGGAAGCGAGGTAAGAATCCCGGCGATAAGGGCGATGGCCAGTTTTCGCTCAATAAGCCTCCCGGCTATATCCCTTGAGATGGACCTTGTCTCTACGTTAAGTTTTTTGATGGCCGAGTCTTTCTCGACGGCTATTTTTTCGCGCATTGAGGTTAATTCGGCAGAGACCTCCTTGCCTGAGGCCTCAAGAAGTTTTTTTTCTTCCTTGAGGGCTTCTTCTTTTAATTTGGCCCGTACCTCGCCGCCCTTTACCCGCGCTTCAAGCAGTTTTTTCTCATAGGTCACACGGCCCTCTGCAACCTCTTTCTCTATATCTTCCGCGGCCTTCAAGGTCCCCGTGGTCAGACGGTCCCTCTCTTCCATGACCTTTAAAAGGGGCTTGAAGAGTAGCTTGTCGAGGATGATGAGGAGAACGAAAAAACCGATAATCTGATATAGGATGGTAAGGTCCAGCGATAACATTACCCTTTTCTCCCGATAGCAAAGGGGAGTGCATACCTCCCCCGCATTGACAAAATAAATGATAAAATATACTGGTTAATCACGGTATTGCTAACACATGCGCCAAGGAATTGTCAAGATAATAATAGGGTCAAAATCCCTTACTTTCTTTTGGAAAAAAGAAACCAAGGGAATGTGAACCAACAGGGGACAATCGTCCCGCCCCTGAACCGGCCCCTTTTGCCCCGCGAAACCACCTTAAAAAAAAGAAAGTAAGACAAAAAAATCCAAGAGGGGGACAATCTTACCCCCTTTCAAGAAACATCGCGGCCTTGCTTCAGCCGCCTCCGCCTACGGTAATCTCTGGTATGCGCAGGGTCGGCTGTGCATCGGCTACGGGTACGCCCTGAGCATCTTTTCCACAGGTCCCTATGCCGAAACCCAGGTCAGTGCCCACCATGTCTATCTTCTTAAGTATCTCCGGGCCGTTGCCCGTAAGGGTAGCGCCCCTCACAGGGGCCCCTATCCGGCCTTTTTCTATGAGGTAGCCCTCTGTTACCTCAAAGACAAAGTCCCCGTTTACGGTGTTTACCTGACCGCCGCCCATCTTTTTTACGAAGAGTCCTTTTTCAAGGGAGTGTATTATCTCTTCGGGAGGTGTCTGGCCGGGGGCTATCATGGTATTGGTCATCCTTGGTATGGGTTTAAAGCGATAGGACTGGCGCCGTCCGTTGCCCGTGGAGGAGGTCTTGTCCTTCATGGCGCTCAGCCTGTCATACATGTAGCTCTTAAGGATACCATTCTCTATAAGGATGGTCTTTTCAGTCGGGGTGCCCTCTTCGTCAAAGAAGGCGCTACCCCTTTTGTAAGGTATTGTGCCGTCGTCGATGACCGTTATCAAGGGGGAGGCAACCTCCTCGCCCATCCTGCCGGAGTAGACCGAGAGTCCGCCAAGGGCAAGGTCCGCCTCAAGGCCGTGCCCCACTGCCTCATGTATCATCGTGCCGCCTGCCTCGCTCGATAGGATTACCGCCATGGCCCCACAGGGGGCTTTTTGTGCGCCGAGCATCTGCACCGCCCGTCTCGCCGCGGCAAGGCCTACCTCTTCAGGCGGGGTCTTATCGAAGACCTCAAGGCCCTCGGCCCCGCCAAGGGGCTCGTACCCTGTCTGCAGGACATCTCCGTCTTTCGCTATGGCGGAAGTGAAAAAGACAAGGCCTGTCTTTTCTTCCTCTACCCACTCGCCAAGGGAATTTATCATGGAGAGCCTTCTTCTCACGTCTCCATAAAGGGCTTTTACCTGCACTATACGCCGGTCAAAGCCCCGCGCCGCTTTCTCGGCCCTTTTGACAAGCCCTACCTTCTCGGCAAGGTCTACGTCTCCGGGCCTCTTTTTTATCTCAAGGCCCGGCGCGTTTTGCTTTTTAAGCGCCCGGGTACTCCCCGCCGGCTCACCACGGGCCACACCTTCGGAGACTGATGCGGCAAGGTCTATGAGCGACCCCTCCGTAATCTCGTTAGTATGGGCGTAGAAGGTCTTGAGCCCGGCGATAACCCTTATGCCGCAACCCTTCTCAATGCCTGTAACGACTTTTTCAATTTTTCTGTCTTCACACGTTATAGAGGTCTTAACCGTCTCCTCTATAAAGATGTCGGCGAATTCTCCGCCGCGGGCAAGCGCTGTTTTCAAGACCCTCTCGGCGTCGAAATTGGAGCCATGTCCCATGGATCCCTCCTTTTTTGCTTCAAGAAAGTATATCAGCCCCGGCAAGGGCAGTCAAGGACGCCTCAGCCGTCTCGCTACTCACTTATGGCCTGCGAAGAGAACCATCGTCCCGAGACGGCCCCATCCCATAAGGACATATACCCTCCATGCCCGGCGCAAAGGCATCTTAACAAAGCCTTGCGCCCTACAATCTTCCATGATAAAATGTAAAAAGTGGTACTTTGCCTGAAGGGCTACCCTTGGCTCTTGGGCTGGTTAATAAAGACGTTGTTTTTCAGGCCTCGCCGTACAAGGCAGGCCAGGTTGAGGTATAGGGTATGAGAGTTTTTTTTGTCGCCCTTTTTGCATTGACACTTGTCATTATCCCTGAAGGCATTGTTTTCAGCGGGGCCTATGAGGGTGACTATAGTGTTGGTTCAGCGGCAAATGGCATAGGGTTCTCAAGGCATAATCTCGGCAAATACGGCGGCCGGACGCGCAAAGAGAAGAACTTCGAGATGTGCGTTTTTTGCCACACTCCCCATAGTCCCGCCGATACGCCCGGCCCTCTCTGGGGCGGCCAGGACCCTGCCGTAACGAGCTTTACGGCCTACGGTACGGGTTTGAAGGGCGTGAAATCCATTAATACGGGGTTGGGCTCGCCGTCACTTGCCTGCCTCAGTTGTCATGACGGCTCAACGGCCTTTGACAACCTTGCAAACTCACCGGGAAAAAAGAAAAAAGCTCGAATGTCGACACCGGCTAAGTGGGGTTTCAACTTTACCGAAAGTTCGATGAACCCCGCTCTTGTAAGCACCCGGCTTTTGCTCGGCCCGGTCCTTACCAACGACCATCCCGTCAATGTCCTTTTCAGGGGCGGTCAATATGCCTCACTGAGGCAAAAAAATACCATAATCAGCCAGATAAACCTGAGCGCGGGCCTTTATGATACCATGTATGGCCGCATAATCCCCAACCTCTGGTCCATTAAGGGTTTTATCTCGGACACGGCTACCATAGGCGACCTTCTGAGAGACGGGAGGATAGAGTGTTCGAGTTGCCACGACCCCCATTTTAATAACAAGAGCTGGTCAGAGACGGCCAGCAGGTTCATAAACTGGAATGATATGGACGGGCTTTTTCTGAGGCGTATCGGCGGAAATTTCGCATCGGGAGTATGCCGGACCTGTCACGGAAAATAGGCGCCTGAAGCGCCTGTTTTTTTGTCTTGAGCTTTTTCCCGGGCCCCTTCTCAGGCGGGAGGCATCTTCGCGGCCCTCCCGCGCAAGGGGCCCCGGAGGGCTAAGGCGAGAGCTTGAAAATCGTCAAAGAGCGCTACAGAGACCGGGAGGAGGCAGGCCGGGTTTTAGCCGCTGAGCTCGAAGTCTACAGGGGGCTTGAGCCCCTTGTCCTCGGGCTTCCAAGGGGAGGGGTGATAGTGGCGGCCGTGGTGGCCGGGGCCCTGGGCTCAGCGCTTGATGTCTTCTCCGTTGCAAAGCTAAGGGCCCCGGAAAATCCGGAGTTCGCCATAGGGGCGGTTAGCGAGGGCGGTGAGGTCTATATTGACAGGACCTCTTTTTCTTTAGCGTTGATTACGGATGAGTGGATTGAGGAGGAAAAGGCAAGGGCCCTTGAGGTGATGAGGCAGAGGCTCGCCAGATACAGGGCCGTAAAGCAGAAGGTTCCCATCAAGGGGCGTAGGGTAATCATCGTCGATGACGGTCTTGCAACGGGCGCTACCATGACCGCCGCGGCAGAGGCCGCCCGCGCCGAAGGGGCCGACGTTATAATCGCCGCCGCGGCCGTTGGCTCAAGGGAAGCCATAAGGCAGGTGGGCGGGTTGAAAGAGGTCCTTGCCGTGGTATGCCCCTCTTCGCCGCCGGACTTTTTCTCCGTGAGCCAGTTCTATCTTGATTTTCACGAGGTCAGTGTGGCCGAGGTCTGCGGGGCCCTTAAGGGACGTGCCCGCACCTGAGGTCCTTGCCAGAGCCTCAGGCAGTAAAGGTCCCGGCGGTTATCAATGCCTTGACAAAAAAAGTTTTTTTGTAGTAATTTTATCCTAATAACACCTAAAGAGATAGTATGAATGTGCGGCTCAACGGCGTTATGTCCCTTTCCTTATTGCCCGCGGTTGGCTCATCTTCTATTAAAGAGGGAATCTTAGATTATTGAGAGTGATTGTGAAAGGTAAGATTTTAAGTCTACTTATCCTCACCGTGGCCTCGGCCCTGCTCCTCTCCGGGTGCCGTCAAAAGACCAGGGATCTTCTTAATATTGACGCCGGCACGAAGAAGGCGGAAAAAGAGAAGGCCGGCGGACATATGACGGATTATTACGACAAGTTCTTCCGGAGCGTGGTGCAGAGGGCCTCTATACGCTCCTCGCCAGAGGATCTGCCCGCGTTGAGAGACCTTCCAAAAGACACGGAGGGCCGCGTGAACTGGACGGCATCTGTTATGGGGGGCTTTATAAACCCCCGCGGAGTACTCGACCCAAAGGACAAGGAAAAGCCTCCCCTTGACCTTAATATCTTTATAGAGGCCAAGGTTCCCCTCATGGCCAATGTCATCTTTCCTCATTCCATTCACACGTACTGGCTGAAATGCAGTAACTGCCACCCGAAGATTTTTCTGGCCGAGGCCGGGGCCAACCCTATTACAATGAACGAGATATGGCAGGGCAAATGGTGCGGAAGGTGCCACGGCAAGGTCGCCTTTGATTTTTGGCCCAGGGCGAATTGCCTGAGATGTCATATGATTTTAAAGGGCCGCTCTCTTGAGAAGGAGCAGTGGAAGTAAACTCTTAAGTCTGTGGCGGACCCCTTTTTGGGGGGAGGCCGGGTCTGTTACTGTGAGCGCATGGCCGCGATTTTTTTCCCGCCATGCTCGTTATGCTTGACTAAAGAAGGGCCTCGTAGTAAAATCTGCCGATTATCGGTGGTCCTATCTGCGGCGGTATCTTAAGTAGCCGCCCTTAAGGGCACTTATATAATAATGATATAGATTTCGGTGGTATAGAGATGAACTTAAATCATAACGCCTGACCGGAGAAAGAAAAAAATGCTGAAGATACTTAAAGGCCTCTTAATCATAGCCGTCCCTTTACTCGTTATCAGTTGCACTCCGCCAAAGGTGCCGGACATTGTATGGCCGGGCCCTCCGGACCCGCCGCGGGTAAAATACGTCAGATCCTTTCACAGCGCCACAGACCTCAAGGGCTTCTCCGTTGTGGGTACCCTTGTGCTTGGCGCGGACACGTCTTTTACCATGAGAAAGCCGAACAGCATAACCGTGGATAAGGATGGCAGGATCCTGGTTTCTGATACGGCCCATGCGGATATCTTCATATATGACCTTAAAAAGAAGAAGGTCTCGTCTGTGAGCTCATCGGGGACTCGCATATTTTCCAAGCCCATAGGGGTGGCAACCGATGATTCGGGCAGGATATTTGTCTCTGATACAAGGACAGACCAGGTTGCCGTACTTGACAATAGAGGCCGGCTCATGAAATATCTCGCTCCCGGCACCCCCTTCAAGCAGCCCACGGGCATGGCCGTGGATAAGAAACTGGGCAGGCTCTATGTAGTGGATACCCACCTTCACAACGTGCAGTCTTTTGATCTTAAGACCTTGAAGTATTTAAAGACCTTCGGCGAGAGGGGCAAGGAGGAGGGGAGCTTCAACTTCCCTTCAAATATCGCTGTTGACGCAAAAAGCAACATTTACGTAGTGGACACCATGAACGCCAGGGTGCAGGTCTTTGACAGCCTGGGCAGGTTTCTTTACAGCTACGGCCGTTTCGGAGATTCCCCCGGCGAGTTCGCGCGGCCAAAGGGAGTCGCCATAGACAGCGAGGGGCATGTGTATGTAGTAGACGCGGCCTTTAATAACGTGCAGATATTCGATGACGAGGGCAAGATCCTCATGTCCTTTGGCAGCTACGGCAACGGCAGGGGGCAGATGATACTGCCCGTGGGCATAGCCATTGATCAGGATGACTTTATATATGTAACTGATTCATGGAACGAGCGCGTGGATGTCTATGAGTTTCTTGGAAAAAAACACGCCGAGAGAGAGGCCGCCGGCAAGACAGAGAAGTAATATTGCCGGCGCCCCATGTTTTTTATTAAAAAAACATTAATTTTTCCTTGACAGAGATTAATTTTTCGGTATAATAACAGTTAATATAGGTTCATGGGCTCATGGCGGGCCTCATAGAAGCCAAAGGCGATGGACGCCTCGATACTGCCGTTGACATGAGGCGCGGCAGGTTCGGAGGTTTTTCTGCGTAAAAATCTCCTCAACAAAGTTAAAGAAAAACAGAAAAGGAGCTATCAAATGAAAAGATTTTTAGCCATCGCCATAGCGGCAACCATGGGCCTCTTTTACGTAGGCCACGCCAACGCCGCCTCTACCTTCCAGGCCGGCGCCACAGGCACCAGCGGAAAATCAGTTGGTGGACCTCTTGACACCTACACGGCAGGTATGGCCGCCAACGGCGTCGTGCAGTCCAGGCATAACCTTGGCGCCTTCAGTCATCACCTTGGCACCAGGAATGACAACACAGCCGGCACCGTAACAGGCACGACGCAGATATGTGTGTTCTGTCATACGCCTCACCATTCCAACACCGAGACCATGCCTCTGTGGAACAGGAATATGCCGAACTCCTCAAGCTATATCGGTTACGGCACGACCAAGGCCGGCACCGCTATAAGCCAGCCGCAGCAGGGTTCCGTATCACTTGCCTGTCTCTCCTGTCATGATGGTGTAACCACCTTTGACAACCTTGTCAACGCGCCAGGTAAGGGCCTTGCCATGGTAGGCGTCGGTGGCGGCGCCCCCGACCAGTTCTCAAGCTGGACCTTCTATGATGACGGTACCGCTCTTATCGCCAACAAGACCCTGAGCTTTTCCGCGAGGGTAAATCTCGGCACAGACCTCACCAATGACCATCCGGTGAACGTGGATTACAGTGGCGGCAAAAAGGCCTCCCTGAGGCCGAGGGGCACAGACATCGCCACCATCAACCTCTCTGCCGGTCTTAACCAGACCACGTCATACTTTGACTATATGAAGTCCAACCTCTGGGCTGTATCCGGTTTCATCAGCAGTACCGCTACAATCGGAGACCTCCTCAGGGCTGACAGCACAACAGCTGGAGCAAAGAACAAGGTTGAGTGCGCCAGTTGCCATGACCCACACTTCAGCAACGGTAGCTATCCTGAGTACACCAGGGATTCGAACAACAAATTCACCGGCCTTAACGCAGGTGATGGCGTATTCCTGAGAAGAGTGGGCGGTAACATGGGTTCCGGCGTTTGCAGAACCTGCCACAACAAGTAAGTTACATATCTACATACACAAAAAAAAGAGGGCCGATTCGCGGCCCTCTTTTTTTTTCTTCGTTCCCCATGGAGCGTTAAATATTGGCCGGAAGAGTACCCGTCTTTAAGCTGAGTCCCTTTTTTATATATAACCTCCATGGCATGCTACAAAATCATGGCGCCTGTCACGTTAAAATATTTTAATACCCGGATAATCCTTATTTTAGTTAACAATAATAAAATAATCTTGTATAATAATACGCTAGGCCTTTCTTGCGTACACATAACGTGGCAACTAACATGGAGGAAATTAAATGACAATGTCTTTTAAGAGGCCCGTCCTCTTTGCCGGGGTCGTCCTTATGGCGCTATTTATCGGTAACCCGGTCTTTTCCGCGGAGACCAGTCCTGATGAATTGCCGCTTATTCGTTCAATTAAAGACCCTGTAGCTCGAGTAAACGGTAAGGAGATAACAGAGGAAACCCTCCGTATAGCCGTAAACAACGTAATGCCGATGAAGAGCTTTCATACAACTGTCTCTGACAGGCGCTTCCGCGCCATAAGAAAAGAGGCCCTTGAGAGGCTTATCAACAACAGGCTCGCCTACGACCTCGCTGTATCGAGGAAGGAGGATAAGATTACAACAAAAGAGTTTGAAGAGGGCATCAAGGTACTGAAAAAGAGGCTCCGCAGTGGTGATACCCTTGATGATGTCCTTAAGCGGAGCCATATGACCAGGAAAGACCTCAAAGAGGACATGAAGTTCAATATTGTAGTGGCCCGGGTCCGCAGGAATGCGGAGGAGAGTCTGAAAAAAAAATCCGAGGACCTTGTCACCGAAAAGTACATGCGGCATTACTACGATACCCATCTTGATAAGTTCAAAGTGCCGGCTCAACTTCATCTGAGGGGGATTCTCATTAAAGTGGGCCCGTCCGAGAGCCAGAGGTTATGGAACAAGGCAAGAAAGAAGTTGCACGATATATCCGCAGAGGCCAGGAAAGGGGGGGATTTCGCCGCCCTTGCAAAAAAATACTCTCAGGCCGCAAGCGCCGCAAATGGCGGGGATATGGGTTGGGCACATGAGGGTAGCCTTTTACCTGACATAGAACGTACCGTGTCCGCTCTGAAAGTCGGCGAGATATCCAGGCCGGTTATGAGCATATACGGTTTTCATATATTTAAACTTGAGGGTAAGAGGCCCGCGACACAGAAAAAGTTCTCCAAACTTAACTTAAAGCGCCTGAAGTCTGAGCTTGTAGCCAAAGACTACAAGGGCCGCCTGGATGCCTGGCTAAAGAATCTTCGTAAGGGCGCAAAGGTAGAGTATCTTAGAAAAATCTAAGTACGATAAAGGTGGTCATGAGATGTGATTTAAAGGATAGATCATGGTCTGTGCGTACCATTAAGGGCCAGGGGGTTGTACTGAGCCTGGGTATGCTTTTGTCTTTAGGGCTTTTTTCCCCACCCCATTTCGTGTTTGGCGCGGGGCAGGCCGTTACAGAGGCGAAGGACGCGCTTACGGGCAGGCGCGGCGACCCCGTGGCCGGTAAGCTAATCTACGAAAGATACTGTCATTACTGCCATGGCAGACAGGGTTACGGAGACGGCCCCGTAGGCACGGCCATTACGCCTCATCCCGCGGATTTTGTTCATGATAGCAAGCGTATGAGAAAGTCCGATGAGAAACTCTTCAAATCCATAAGCGAGGGCGTTCAGAGGAAGATAGGCGGTGAGGCCATGGCCATGCCGCGGTGGGCGAATATCCTTGGCGAAAGAGAAAGGTGGGATGTCCTGGCGTATATCAGGGAGCTTGAGAGAAAGGGCCGCGCTCGTGAGGGGCTTGGTCCCATTGGAGACAAAGGGGCCTCTGGTCCTGCAAAGAGTACAAAGAGGTGAAGTTGCTTAATAGATACCATTTTTTTTTGAGCGCCCAGATCGTGGCCCTTGGGTTATTGACCGTGACAACTGCCATGGCGCTTCCTCCCGCACCCGATGATTATGACCCCGGCACAGGTGAGCCGCGTTGCATAAAATGTCATAACAACGATAAAAAATATTCAATAGATTACTCAAGAGAGCCCTCATGCTTTTCGTGCCACGGCCCCGGTCTCAGTGAGCGGTACATCGCGGTAAACAAGAAGTATCGCCATAAAGAAGGAGATGAAGACCTTACCGTAGCGGCGGCAGAGGCGCCCCGCAAACCGGGCCTTAAGAAGGCGGCCCTGAAAAAAACCGTTAGTCCCACGGTTGCAGGAAAAAAGAATATGGTTTTTGTGCCGGCCGGGGCCTTTACCATGGGTTCCAATGACTGGTGGCCCAAGACTCAGCCCGAGCATAAAAGGTTTGTAAAGGGTTTTTATATCGATAAGTATGAGGTTACTCTCGAACGCTATGCCGCCTTCATCAAGGCTACGGGGCATAGCGCTCCCCCGAACTGGATCGAAGGCAAAATCCCTCCTGAAAAAGCCGGCCATCCAGTAACGTATGTTAGCTGGTTTGACGCCGATGCCTTTTGCAGATGGGAGGGTAAGCATCTGCCCTCTGAAGAGCAGTGGGAGAAGGCCGCCAGGGGCACCGACAAGCGTGCCTTTCCATGGGGAGAGAGGTTTTCTCGAAAAAAGGCCAATACGCCGCAGTTCGGCTACGGCAATACCATGAAAGTAGGCAGTTTTTCCGAGGGTGTCAGCCCCTATGGCGCCTACGATATGGCGGGGAATGCCTGGGAATGGGTGGATAACTGGTTTAAGCCATATCCCGGCAACAGGCACCCCGATGAGAACTACGGGGAGAGGTTCAAGGTCCTGCGGGGAGGGTCGTGGTACGACTGCACATACTACAAGTGCGGGATAAGCGCCCCGAGTTATAACAGGATATTTTTTAACCCTGAGACAAAAAATAACAACTTCGGGTTCAGATGCGCTACCGAAGGACAGGGGTAAGGTCGAATGCCATATAAAGGCGCGGGGCTATGCGCCTTTTGGGCTTCAGGATCTTCAGGCAGATGTTTTTTTAATGTAAGCAATGGAGGTGGCAGTGTTTAAGGCAGGTTGGGGGGGTGCGATAAAGTATTTTGTCATGGCCCTCTTTCTAATTACGCCCGTGGCGCTTTCCGGGTGCGCGGAAAAAAAGAAAGACCTCCATGAGAATATGGTCCTTGTGCCGGGGGGCGAATTTATAATGGGTAGCAACAGGGTGGACACCGATGCCAAGGCCATGCAGTATGGATCGAGAAAACCATGGTTCGCCAATGAGTCGCCGGAGAGAAAGCTCTCTCTTAAGGCCTTTTATATTGATAAGACCGAGGTATCCATGGATGCCTACGGCAAGTTTGTCTCCGCCACAAACAGAAAACCCCCCGCAAACTGGACCGGCGGGGCGGTACCCGGGGGAAAGGGCAAGTACCCTGTGACCAATGTGAGCTGGTTTGACGCCACGGCGTATTGCAAGTGGAAGGGAGGCAGGTTGCCGGGTGAACGGGAGTGGGAAAAGGCCGCCAGGGGCACGGATGGACGCGTCTTTCCCTGGGAAGGGGATTTTGATATTAAGAAGTTAAACACCCTTGGCGAATATGGAGGGACGACAACGGTGGGCAGGTTTCCCGAAGGTGCAAGCCCTTACGGCGTCCTTGATATGGCGGGAAACGTACAGGAGTGGACGGCAGACTGGTATGGCCGGTATCCCGGCAATACCTATGATGACAAGGATTACGGCGAGAGGTTCAAGGTGGTAAGAGGTGGCGGCTGGGGCGGTATGGGACATTATACCATGCAGGTCTATGTTAGCGCCCCTTTCAGGAGCATAGCCCCGCCAAAGGGCGCTTATAATGACGTTGGCTTTAGATGTATCCGAGAATAGGTTCATAGAGCCTCAAGTGGCGTGCGCCTTATCTCCGATTGTTGTTTTAATATCTTTCTAATGTAAATATAGAGAGAATAAAGATATGTATAAGGGCAAGACACTTGCACCACTACCCACTTCCTGCATTACATAAAAAGGGTAATCGCTATGAAATTCATTAAGAGGATATGCCTGGCATTGGGACTGTTGTCGGCTCTCCTCTTTTTGCCGTCCAGTGGATGGTGCGTTGATATAGACCCTTACACCTATCATACCATCATCGGAACGGTCTTTTTCGAGTACGAGCATGAGACCCGCACGGAGACGGATAGCTCAATAGCAGATAAGACCTCGAATTTCCGGCAGAACTACGGGTTGACGCTTCAGGGCTTTTTCATGGCAAGGACCCTGGCTATATACGATGGATCTTTTGATTTTGAGAGAGAGAGTACCACTAATAATTCTTCAAAACACACCAGAAATAATTTTTCCTTTGACGTAAAAACAACTCTACTGCCCTTAAGCCAGATACCTTTAACGCTTTTTGGCAGCCGGTCCTTCGGTTCATCATCTTCCACCGGGGGCTCCGTGCCTGCCGCTACCACCACCACCGTAGGCCTTGACTGGACGGGTAAATTCAGGGTACTGCCCCTGTTGCGCTTTAGTCTTGTCAGGACAGCATACAGCCTTGAAGATGACAATAGTCATGATCTTCGCATAGGATTCAGCGCGGATAAGAATTATGGCCCTACGACAAACCGCTTTAATTACGGAGGCACTTTTAGCGGTGGATCAAGCGGGTCCACAGGAAGTACCAACACAATAGGTTTTACCAACACTACGCTATTGTCCAGCCATTCCACCTTTAACCTGGGGGTTACAGGCAATAACAACAGTACGAACGATATCGACAATGACACCGTCGTAGGGGTTACCATGGGGCTTAACTCATACCCGAGCCGCTTTTTCAGCCAGTCGCACAACTTCTCCTACTTCAGGAACACCTCCGATAATACGACTTTTACCGGGACAACTTATGGAGGTAGTCTGCGGTACGATCTTTCAAGGAAGATATCCACCAACCTTTCGCTCGGCATATCCAAGACCTTTACAGAGACGCCTACGAGCTCGTTGGATCTTACCACTACCAACGCCTCGGGCTCTCTCGCCTATAAGCTTACGGAGCACCTCTATACCACGCAGGTAGCGAACTTCTCTCTTACGGAGTCCAGCTCTTCGGAACAGAGCACTATCAATCTGAGCGACAGAAAGCTTGTGAGGACCACAAGTAACCTTGTTTATAACAGGAGCTTTTCACGCTTCGGCCTAAACGCACAATACGGACTCGGATACCTCTGGGATACGGATATCAATCTTGATTCGCCGGATAACGGCGGGCAGGCTATAACCCATAACGGAGGCTTAAGCTTAAACAGGATAGATATCACCAGGTTCTTTTTCTTTGACACAAGTGTTCATTTCAGCGGCGTACTGAAGACTACCGCCGGCACGGTTAATGACCAGAGTAGAAGTTTCAGTGCGCATTTTAATAATAGATTCTGGCAAAGATATATTGGTATTAGCGGTGGCTTTACGAAAAGCAATTCCAAGGAGGCAGTGCAATCCCTTGAGGACAAGAGTGAGGTAACAGAGATCCATATAACATCAAATCCCATTAAAGGCTCAAGTATTGCTTTGAGCGCACAGCGCACAGTGTTTTTCAACGACCTCTCCGGGTTTAGCCATACAAACTCAGGGAATTTGTCGGGAAGCTATGGACATGGGTTACTGGGAGGCGCCTTGACTGGCCATGTTACCTACAGCATATTAGACAGGACATTCTCGGGAGGTTCTGATGTAACGCGAAACACACACTACACACTGGACTACCAGAGGAGTCTGCTACGGCGTGTGATGTGGAAGTTCAAAGCCAGTAGATTTGAAAGGAGGACAGGGGATGTTTTCACTAACAACACAATATTTGCAAATACGGCCTTTTACCGGCTGAGGGCCTGGTCTCTATCCCTGACGCATAGCTACTCCATCACGCAGGAGAGCACAAGGGACGAAAGGGATAACAGGATATTTTTCAGGATCGGGCGTATATTCGCAAGGTTCTACTGATGGTGGACGATAGAAACGCTCTTCCATTTATACTTGTATTCGGCCTCCTTATTACTGCCTTTGGCATAGCCTCTTTTCATCGCAACCGCATCTGGCTCTCTCCCCTTTCTCTCTGGTCCGACTCGACCCAAAAAAGTCCCGGAAAGGCGAGACCTCATTACAACTACGCTGTGACCCTGGCCGGAAGTGGAGACCTTGAGGCCGCGCTCAGGGAGAATCTGCGCGCCCTTGAGATAAATCCGCTACTCGCCAAGGCGTATTTTAACGTAGGGGCCATATACCAGAATAATGGTGATACTCGTGGGGGCATAAGGCAATACCGGATAGCCCTGGCCTTGCGTCCGGACCTTTCCCTTGCCCACAATAATCTCGGTGTTGCCTATCGTACGCTGGGACGCCTTGACGAGGCGAAGAGGGAGTATGACGATGCCATAAGGCTGGATTCGAATTATGCGAGAGCCTACATTAACAGGGCGGATCTGATGATGGAGCTTGGCTCGCCGGAGATGGCCGCGGCCGATTACCGCAGCGCCATAGCCTCCGGCGGAGGCCACGCAGGGGTATACTACAGGCTTGCCATGGCCTTTAACGCCCTTAATCGCCGGGACCGGGCCTTTAACGCCTTATTAATGGCGATAAGGATGGATCCGGGGCTTTCTGAGGGATATTATGAGCTGGGACTCATACTGGAAGCAAGGGGAAAGCCTGGAGAGGCCTCAAGGTATTACCGGGAGGCTTTAAGGCTTGACCCGGCGGGAGACAAGGCAAGGCAAAGGCTGAAGCAATTGTATGGCAGATAAGTGATGCTGATGATGAGGCCCCTAGGGAGCCTCTTTCAGCGCATGGTTTTTCCGGTTCTCTAAACGGCGGTCAAAGCGTCCTTTTGATACTGTGCAGGGTCTTTTGAGCTTCAAGCCTGATGGCCTCGGAGCTATCATCGGCAAAGGCAACGATAAAAGCTTCATATTTCATGGCCTCTTTCCTGAACAGGGCCGCTACCTTAAGTAGCTCCACCACAAGGGGTATGTCCCTATTGTCTCCGGCACGCATCAGCGCATCCATGACCGCCGGCATATGCTCCACTTTTATCTCTTCCTCTATCCCGGCTATGGCCTCTGCCGCGGAAAAAACAGGGCCGGGCATCTCTGTATGAAGGATGGCAAATAGCGTGGCCATGCCGCTATCTCCCGTGGCGGCGAGGCCCTGGGCAGAGGTGGCGCGGTAGAAAGGCTCTTCATGAGAGAGGATATGTTTTTTCAGTATATTAAGGCCATCCTCGCCGTAATCCTCGGCAAGGGCCACGGCCGCGCTTCTTCTTACATGATAGGTACAGTTGTCCAGATTTTTTATTAGTGCGCGTTTTGCCCCGTCTGTCCTTAGCCGCGCGAGCTCCGAGGCGGCCATGGAGGATACATCTTCATTCTGGCTCTCAATGCTCTCGGCAATGATATTAAAAAGGGCCTTATTTCTCGCAAGCGCTATGGTGTGGAGCATGGTTTTTTGAAAGATATTACGGGGCGGATTTTCAATAAGGAATGAGAGGGAGTTTATGGTCTCTTCTCTGTTCTCCTTTACGAGATGATTGATGAGTATGGCGCCTTCTTCCCGTGAGACTGTACCGGCGATTATCTTGGAGAACATGATTGTTAGTTTGTCTATAAATGGGTTCATGCCGTCCTATCCACTATGAGAGTTTTCTATGAAAATCAGGCCGGAGAAGGCGCGACCAGACCAGCTATGAGCGTAGGCCGGGTCTTGCTTGAGTCGCCTGTAGTATATTATTATATGGCTAAGAAGGCCGCTCTGGTAGCGCCCTTACATTAAGTTTTTTATTATACCCGTTAGGTTGCTATCAATCAAATCTTTTTAAGGCCTCTTTCTTCGTCCCCCCGGGGGGGGCCGCGGTGTATACGTGGGGGCCGGTGTTTTTAATGAAAAAAGGGCGCCGCGGCTTATCTTTGGCGGCGGCGGCCGAGGATCTCTCGCACCTTGTCTCTTGCCGGGCCGTACGCCGGGTCCGAGGCAAGGGCCTTCTTGAATTCATTTAACGCATCTTCGTCCATGCCTCTGTCTTCGTATATTATGCCCATGTTGTAATGGGCATCGGCGCTGCGAGGCGCGAGCCTCAGGACCGCTCTGTAATGGACGATGGCGTTGGCGTAATCGCCGATCTCCTGATAGGTCCAGGCCAGGTTGTAGTGGGCGTCTTCATTTTTCGGGTCCTTGTCTATGGCCTGATTGTAAAAGTTGATGGCCTCTCTCCGTTGGCCCGCACTCTGGTATATCATGGCGATATTGTAGTATGTCATTGAGGCGGGCCTTAATCGCAGGGATATCATGTAGTGCTTTAGAGCCATCCGGTGGTCTCCCTTTTCCTCATAGATGAGGGCGGCGTTGTAGTGTGCGTCCTCTTTATCGGGCTTTATCCGGATGGCATCCTCATATAACTTCAGGGCCCGATCAAGGTCCCCTGCCTCTGCCCTGCCCTGAAGGACCCACCCGAGGTTGTAGAGCGCGTTGGGACTTGATGGGGATTTAATCACGGCATCGGACCAGAGGGAGTAGTCGCTTCGCCAGACAAAGGCCCTCTTTATGGAACCCGTTGAGTAGAGTAGCAGTATGAGGATGACGGCTGCGAGGTAAATGGTCTGATGCCCCTTTTTTCTTACATTACCCTCATAGAACCTGAAGATCAGCAGGCCAATGCATGAGGCAAAACCCACGGTGGAGAGATAGAGGTAGCGATCGGCAAAACCCCCTACTGAGAGTATGGGCATGTAGAGCACCGGCAGAAGCGGTATTAGTATCCAGAGCAGGAAGAATATCGCGGACTTCTTTTTTCCGAAGAGATATATCAAGGCCCCAAAGACCGCGGCGGCGAGAAGGCCTGTTATGAACATGGGACTCAGGGCGGAGTGCACTGGCTCGAAGGAGTATATTACGCTAAGGCCCACTGGTACGATGAGTTTGCCAAGGTATCTCGCAACAAGGGGAAGTACGTTCAGTAGCCCTTCGTAAAAGCTCATATTAATGAGACGCATCTGCGTCATGCCCCCGAGGGCATAGGTCCTCATGGCCATATATAAGATGGCCGGTATGAGATAATAGAGGTAGACCTTCCAGCGTCTCATGGCCTTAAAACCAAGGCGGGTGAACTCGTAAAGCGGTATGATGATAATAAGCGCCATGGCCGTCTCTTTTGAGAGGAGTGCTACGGAGAAAGCGGCTACAGAGGCGGCGTAATATAAAGCGGCCCTGCCGCGAGTCCTATCGGCGAGAAGGTAGAGGATGAAGGAAGAGAGGACCATGAGTGTAAAGACAAGCTCTGGTATGGCCCCAACCCAGGCGACAACCTCGCTATTTATCGGATGGAGGGCGAAGACGAGAGCGGCGATAAAGGGTGCCACCAGCCTTCCCGGCCTCGTGGTATTTTGTCCCGGTGTTGGCCTCTCTTTTTTTGTGAGAAAAAGAGAGGCCAGGGTGAAGACGGCCACAGCGTTCATGGCGTGAAGCACGACGTTCACCAGGTGCCACGCCCAGGGCCTCAGCCCGAAGGCAAAGTACTCGGCCATGTAGACGAGGTAAAATACGGGCCGGTATGTATTGGAGGGCCGTCCATTTAGAAAACTCATGGTCGAGGAGGCAAAGAGGGCGGGGATCTTTCCGGCGTCTCTTATCCAGGGGTTATCGATTATCTGGACGTTGTCGTCGTAAACAAAAGCGCCCGTAAGGGTTATGGAGTAGATTAAAAGAGGTATGAGGAAGACGAGAGAAGGGAGTACATACCGTGATCTTAAGATTCTTCTCTTTCGCAAGTTTTAAACCTTCCCGCTTTCTTTTGGAAAAAAGAAAGCTTGGCAAAGAAAACCAATAGGGGGTCGATAAGGGTTCTAACATCACCTGTGGCCGCCCTTGGATACTGCCGTTGCCCTGGCAAAGAAAACCAATAGGCGTAAAGCCGCTTGTGACGATAGTGGCTTTACTTAACTACATATTATAACTTATCATTATACTTAAATACAAGGATTGTCCGCATTTGTTTTTTAGGTTTTTTAGTATAAACTGTGCTGAGAGGGGGGGTAATGCCAGTGATTTTCCTATGAGAGTGGAATACGCCAAAGAGCGGATAAAATTTTTTGATAATCTTCCCGGGAATATTGAGGCGATACATAGCGGTGCCCTCTGTTCCATATCCCCTGAGGGTTTAAGGTTTAAGCACGGCCATACCATCGCGGAGCTCAAGGTGCCTTATCATCTTGGTTCTGACGATGAGGCTGTGTGCAAGGATGGCGTACTGGGGCTTGCGGCCCTTATCAGAAGCCGCTACGAATCTTTGAAACAAGCGCTTAAGGAAGCGGACTCACCCAGGGAGGGAGGTATTTATGTTAAGATACCGCAGCTACGAGAAAAAACCTTACGACTTGATATATTCGCCGCTCAATCCTTTGAGAGAGCCCTCGCGGCCAGAATACTTGAGAATACACCCTATGTTGACAGCGCCGTTCTTTACGCATGGCTCAGTCCCGGCGAGAGCGGCCATGAGTTTGTAAAGTGGCTTAGGGCCATCTTGAAAAAGGCCCGTAGCGACGAACTGCGCCACGGCCAATCTGAACATACCTCCTACCTGACGCTTCTCGCGCTTATTAAAACCATGCGTAAACATCAGAAAAACCTCAAGGATTTCCGCATACAAGGTCTTGCCTACGATAAGCTCGATCTCGCGGTAGGACTCACTTTTTTTCACCTCTTCTGCGCTATTATCGAGGAGCTTACAGGGGGATGGAGCGAGAACGATGGCCTCGGAGTTGTGCTGAGGTCGGCCCTTCTTCCAGAGCATTTTTTAAGCGTAAGATCCGGCATCCTCAATACCTCCCATAATCCCTACGGGCTCTCCATGGATACACTTGAGGCCCTGCGGCCGCTCATGGTTCCCCTTACGGACAATATTGAGTCCATGGGTCTTCTTGTTACAGAGGGGGTAAAGCGCGTAAGGAACGATAAGGCGGTTTTGAGGGCGGTCATAAGGCAGATAAAGTTAAGGCGCTTCAGGCAAAAGGCCCTTGAGTATATGAAGTCATTCGATGTCCCCGATATAGATCTGCGCAAAGAGCTTTCCGAGCTCTATAACGAGGACCGGCTTATCTCCAACCTGATCAAGGATGGGAGAAAGGCCTCTACCCTTGCGGCCTCTCTTGAGGCGCAGCAAAAGGTAGTTGAAAAAGACCATGACCGCGCCGGCAAGCTCGGGGAAATTCGAGCTATTGTACTTGAGCTGAGCAAAAAGAGGTCTCTATTTGGGGGGTTTGCAGGAGGCGGCAAGGAGGAGGAAAACGCCGAGATAGCCTCCGTCTTAGAAGGTTACTATGCCTTTGTACTTGACGAAATGGTTAAAGAGACCGTTGACCTTATGATGGACATACTTGTAGATAGGCGGCTGAAGCTCTCCAACAAGATGCTTCGTGATGAATACCTGAAAGGTCAGATATACCGTTTTTCCACTGATAAGAGGGCCATGATAAAGACCCTTCATTCCAGGGAGGAGGGACAACTCTTTGTGGACATGAAGGATTTCACCCGTAAGACGCATAATGTCAAAGAACTGGCCATGGCTGATTTCATGAAGGAATACTTCTTTAAGCCCATACTGGACGCCGCAGGGGGATATACCGACGGGGAGGGGTTCAGCGAGGATGAGATGGGGATAAGGCTTACGAATATCCCCGGTGACGCCATTATCTTTTCAGGCGGCATGAGGCGCCTTGTGGCCCTTGCCCATGATATTCAGAGGATAATAAGCGAGTCGGGCAAGGCCCTGGAGAGAAGGCTACCGCCTGGAAGCGGCAGGGAAGCCCTTGAGGGGGTTCACCAGAGGTTCGAGGAGCGCAAAGCGGCAATCAGGAAGAAGAGGCTTGAGACGATAACCGGGATAGGGGACGGCAAGGAGGACTCGGCCGAGGCCATCTTGAGGATAGGCGAGGAAGAGAGCCGTCTTGAGAGAATATATAAAGACGAACTTGCGGCGGCCATCAAGCATGAGATGGAGGCGGGGCTCTTTATAACATATGGCGCCAGGGCCGAGGTAATAGATCTCGGATTTTCCAGGGGCTACAAGGGGCCTGTTAACGTCTCCATAGGAGAAAAGATAAACGAGGCCTCGCGCGGCACCTTCCGTCACCCCATGGTCAAGGCCTTTCTGGAGATACTTCTCTCAGGAGAGAGGGAGAGGCGGAGAAACAGGGAGCTCAAATACCCCTTTGATGTGTATATCCATACGGCCTATACGCTGAGGATGCCTCCGGAGATCGAGCACGCATTTGAAAAACTCATCTCCGGGCAAAAGCTATCAAACGCCAGGGCCCTTACCAGGCTTATTACGGAGAACTATCTCAAGGACTTCGAGAAGATAATCGCCGGTGAGTCCTTCTCCGAGTTAAGGCTTATTACATCTATTACGGATATATACAACAAGGGGCAGGCCCTTAGCGATGAGGCCCTTGGCGCATACATAAAAGAGAGCAGGGGGGAGAAGTCTTTTTTAAGGAAGATAATCTGTAGAGATGATCTGCATGAATCCATAAAAGGGGCCTTTTTTCTCCCACAGGAACGGATGGAGTTTATCTATAGCGCAAATCTTGATAAGGCCCCGGTGGAACTCTTTTACCGCGCCGGGGAGCTCATCTTCCGTGGTTTTGAGGCGGAGCCGCCAAGGGAGGTATACGAGATGCTGAACCCTGAAGGCGAGTTTTTCGCGGCTATCAAAGAGCATCACCTCAAGGACTGGATTGAAGAGGCAAGGGAGGCAGGCGAAGAGCCCCTCTGAAAAATATCCATATCAGAGGACCTCGTTCATGCTCCCCGTTCTGTAACCCTCAAGGTCCATTGTGACGTAAACAAAACCAAGTTCTTTCATGGCCCTTGTGATGGCCGTTCTTGAGTTTTCCTCAAGGAGGCGGCCCATCTCATCGGGGCTGGTCTCTATTCTCACCGTATTGCCGTGGTACCTTACCCTGAACTGGACAAACCCCAGCTCCCTCATGTATTGCTCCGCCCGGGCTACCTGCAAAAGCCTCTCTTCCGTAATATCCGTTCCATAGGGAAACCTTGATGATAGGCAGGCCATGGCGGGCTTGTCCCATGTGGATAGCCCTCTATCCCGGCTGATGGCCCGAATATTTTTTTTTGTGAGCCCGGCTTCACGTAGAGGGCTCCTTACGCCGAGTTCCCGCGCGGCCTCGCCGCCGGGCCTGTAGTCTTTTAGGTCGTCAAGATTGGCCCCGTCGGCAAGGTGGGAGATACCAAGGGCGCGGGCCTCTTTCAAGGCGATTTTAAAGAGTTCATTTTTGCAGTGATAACATCTTTCCGGCGTATTGGCGGAAAAACCCGGTATCTCCAGCTCATTTGATTGGGTGATAATATGATTTACGCCCATCTCTCTCGCAATCCTCACGGCCTCCTCGAACTCATGGGCCGGGTACGTGGGGGAGGTCGCCGTAATGGCTACGGCTTTGTCGCCGAGCACCTTTACCGCCGTCTGCAGGAGCAGTGTAGAGTCAACGCCTCCCGAGAAGGCCACCATAAGAGAACCCATATCCCTTATAATTGCCTCAAGTCTATGTAGTTTTGCAAGGGTCTCGTCGTCTAACCCTCTTATATCGGGGACTTTCGCCGGAGTCGACCTGGCAAGGTTTCCTTCTTTTATCCGCATACCCTTGCCTCCTGTAGCTCCTCTTCTGTTACGGCCCTTTGGGGGGTAAACTCCTCGGTTTTGCCCTTAAAGGATACCTTTATCCTCTTATCTTCCCCGGCCTTGGCCGAGGCATAACGGAGGATAAGCCCGCCGGCAAATTGGCGCAGGCACTCATTTGCTTTGCCGGCGATGACTACAAGGGGGCCTGGAAAATCAACGGGCTCAAAGGCCATGTACTCAGGGGTGATGAGGGATTTGAGCTTCGCGTTGTCGGCCTCGTCCCGGCCTACCACTATCTTAAAGCCCTCATGGCGTAGATGCCTTCCCGTCTTTAGAAGCAGGAGGTCTCTTTTTTCTATCTTTTCCTTATTATCAAAGAGATCCCGAACCTTCTTGGAGAAGGTGGCATCCGTCAGGAGGCATCCCCCCGAGGGGCAGGGATAGTCGTTTACACCGAGCTCCTCGGCAAGATCCATCTGCGGCCTTCTGCCCCGTCCCGCTACGGAGAGGAGTTTTTCCCTGTCTACAAGGCCCTCTTTTTCCGCTATCGTAGGCTCGAGATGACCGGCGCAGAGGGGGCGCAGGATAAGGCCGGTAAGGCCGCTATCACGCTCGATTATCCTCATGCTGTCACGACGCTGGCTCATGGGCCTCTGTCCGAGGACCTCGCCGGTGAGGATGAAAGAGGCCCCTATCTCATCCATGTATTTTTTCGCCGCCTTAAACATGTATATGCGGCAGTCCACGCAGGGGTTCATTCCCTTGCCGTAGCCATGGGCCGGCGCTCGCACTACATCCATATAGTCATCGCCCTTTACGATAACCTTTATGGGTATGCCGAACTCTTCGGCTACGCGCCTCGATTCGCTCTTACAGCCCCCGGCCTTTCTCGCGCTCGTCGTGCATGTGCAGAAAGCCGATGTGAAGTTAAGTGCATGGACCTCAATGCCCTGGTCTATTATCATCTTTACGGCAAGTGTGCTGTCAAGTCCCCCTGAGAGCAGGGCCACTGCTTTTGTCATATTGAGTTATCTCTCCTTTTTGATCTTTTTCCGCACCTTATCCTCTGTATTTGTTATGGGCCGGAGGGTAAAGTCCTTGTAATTTAATTAATATAATTATACTGTGAATAGCAAGTAAAATCAAAGGGGCCGTTGGAAGAGGGGGCCATTAACCCGCTAAGGGGATTGTTGGATTTGAAGAAAGAGAGACTTGTAAGCCTATTATTAGTGGCCCTTATCGGGTACCTTACTTACCGGATGATGGCCCCTTTCTTTATCCCCGTCTTCTGGGCCGTGATTTTTGTAATACTCTTCCACCCCTTTTACGTCTGGATACTTCGCCGCCTGAGGGTAAAGGCGGCCGCCTCGGCGCTTACCTGTATCATCATAGCCTTATTTTTTTTAGTGCCCATGATTATTCTCGCCGCCATGCTTACAAAGGAGGCCCTGGACCTTTACCTCGGGGCGCAGCACTATGTTGCCAACCACGTGGCAGGCCCCGAGGGTGCGCACTTTTTTTTATTAAAGGACCTTCAGGATTTTCTTGAAAGGTATGTACATATCTCTACCATGGATCTTCGGAAAATCTTCGCCACCGCCTTACAGCAGGTGAGCGGCTACGTTGTACCCGGCCTGAAGGGCGCTGTCAGTAATTTTGCCCAGCTCTTTATCAACATTGTCCTCGCCTTTTTTACCATGTTCTTTCTCTTCATGGAGAGCGGCCGTCTTCTTGAACTCCTGAGGGATCTGCTCCCATTAAGCGCGGAGCGAAAGGCCGAGGTCATCGCGAAGAACCGTCTTATCATCACCGCCACCCTTACGGGCGGCGTCCTTGTAGGCGCCCTGCAGGGGGCGCTTGGAGGGCTTGCCTTCTGGTTTCTTGGCATTTCCTCGCCTTTCTTATGGGGTTTTGTCATGTTTATCACCTCATTTCTACCTGGCATCGGGACCCTTGCCGTTGTAATACCCGCCATAATATACCTCCTCATACAGGGGGCCATGGTCAAGGCGCTTATTCTTTTGATATGGGGCGCCCTTGTCATAGGCCTCGTAGACAATCTCCTCCGGCCTATTATCATAAGCGGCAAGACTCATCAGCACCCCCTACTGCTTTTTTTCAGCGTACTCGGGGCGGTGCACGCCTTTGGTTTCATAGGGATAATAGCAGGCCCCATTATACTGAGCCTTGCCCAATCCGCCCTTGATATATACAGGATGACCTTAAAAGAGGGGCCGGGAGAGGGGTCTCGCTGATATGAAGAGGCTATTTGCCGGCAGAAGACCTTTTTTATCACAGAGAACGCGAAGGTTTGTGCCGCTTTTTCTTTTTTTTACTACGCTCTTTACCACGATTATGGCAGGGGCCCTCTATCAGGGCGCCGAGATATTTCATCACCCGCGAGAGCTCCTTTTGGGGCTACCCTTTTCCATCTCCCTTATCCTTATCCTCGGCACCCATGAGCTTGGCCACTACATAGCCGCAAAGAGGCATGACGTCCTGACAACGTGGCCTCTTTTTATCCCCGCCCCGCCCATCCCCCCGATGATAGGGACCTTCGGCGCGGTGATAAGGATAAAATCCCCTATTACGGCAAAGAACGCCCTTGTGGATATCGGCGCCGCCGGGCCTCTCGCGGGTTTTGTAATGGCATGTATCGTAACATACATGGGGCTCCGATCCTCTGCCATTACGCCTGTCATGCACGGCACGGGCGCCATGGGCCTTGGCTCGTCCCTTGTCTTCAAGGGGCTTACCTACCTGGCCGTCGGAGCGGTGCCGCAGGGGTTCGATGTCTTCCTTGGCCCCGTGGCCTTTGCCGGTTGGATAGGTTTTTTTGTTACTGCCATGAACCTCCTGCCCCTTGGTCAGCTTGACGGCGGTCATGTAATGTATGCCCTTCTTGGTGAGCGGCAGAGGCCCATTTCCCTGATGCTCGTGGTTGTCATGGCCGTGCTTGGCTACCTCACATGGCCGGGCTGGTTTATCTGGGCGGCCCTTATCTCCATTATAGGGCTCAGGCACCCGCCCATTCAGGACCATCACATCGCCATGGACAACAGGAGAAAGCTCACCGCTATAGCCTCCATAGTGGTTTTTGTATTGACTTTCATGCCAACGCCATTTTATATTGTTTAAATCATGAAAAAATTCACGGAAGAAGAACTCAAAAAATTCGATGGCTCCAATGCGGGAGACCCCATATATTTTGCCTACAAGGGTAAGGTATACGACGCCACCAAGAGCCCTCTCTTTGTTGAAGGCATGCACTTTGAGCATTATGCCGGCTGTGACCTTACTCCCTACATGGAGGACGCGCCTCACGATGACGAGGTCATTGAGGAGCTTACCGCGGTTGGAGAGTACGAAGAATAAGGTGGGGGCTTGCCGATGGCCTGCCCGGTGACGGAAGCCCTTTTTTTGCAGGCGGGATGACCTCGTTGAGTGGCTGTTCCGGACGAGGGGTTTTCTCTGTCTTGTCCGGTGTCGTCATCTCCCGGGTCAGGGTCTGGCCTCTGTCCTGTGATGGGGTATCGCCATGAAACTCCTTATATTAGGTTGCGGCACATCTACGGGTGTGCCTGTAATAGGGTGTGCCTGCGAGGTATGCCTCTCAGCGGACCCACGAAACACACGCACACGGTCTTCCGTCCTTCTGAAGACCAAAACCCTTAATATCCTAATCGACACATCTACGGATCTACGCGCTCAGGCCCTCTCTTTTGGCATTAAAAGAGTAGACGCCGTCCTCTTCACCCATCCCCATGCCGACCATATACACGGAATAGACGAGCTCCGCTCTTTTAATATGATTCAAGACGGCCCCATCCCGTGTTTTTCCAACAGCGAAACAGCGGAACGCATCAAGACAATCTTTAATTATATATTCAACCCCGAGAGGGCCGACAGCATCACGCCACAGCTCTCGATAAACGTAGTGAACGGGCCTTTCAGCGTAGGTCCCGTGGAGGTCATCCCCATAGAGGCAAGGCATGGCCGGGCCATGGTACTGGGGTTTCGCATCAAGGATTTTGCCTATATGACGGATTGTAGCCTGATACCCCCCGCCTCCATGAGCAAGCTTCGTGGCCTTGAACTTCTTGTCCTTGACGCGCTCAGATTCAGGTCCCATCCCACTCATATGAACATAGATGAGGCCATAGAGGTGGTGAGAAAACTCTCCCCCCGCAGGACAATCCTCACGCACCTCAGTCACGAGATAGATTACGAGCGGGATAACCCGAGGCTCCCCGGGGCCATGGAGTTTGCCTTTGATGGCATGGTTGTAGAAGATATCGGGGGTAATGGGTGACGGCGGCGTGAGGAGTGAGTAGAATACCGGTTTGATGATTCCCCTATCTCTTTTCTTTGTCAGGCTTTTTGCCAGGACAAGGTTGTATCCAAGGGTGGCCGCAGGTGATGTTAGTGGCGAAGTTGCCCCCCTATTGGTTTTCTTTGCCAAGCTTTTTGTCAGGACAACGATAGTATCCAAGGGTGGCCGCAGGGGATGTTAGTGGCGAAGTTGCTCCCCTATTGGTTTTCTTTGCCAAGCTTTCTTTTTTCCAAAAGAAAGCGGAAGGTTTTTTTAAAGTGAAAAAAGCAATAATCTCCATCGGCGGTAACGCCTTAATAAAGCGCGGCGAGTCCGGGACCATTGAAGAGCAGTTTCATAATGCCGGGGCCGCCTGCACCCTTGCGTCAAAGTTACTGGCAGAGGGATGGGGGGTAATCATCACGCACGGCAACGGCCCTGTAGTGGGAAATATCGTCATCAGAAACGAGGCGGCAAAGGAGTTTATTCCGCCCATGCCCCTCTATATATCCGACGCCGACTCCGAGGGCGGGCTCGGATTCATGATTCAGCAGACCATATATAACGAGTTTATAAAGGCCGCTATTAAGACCGAGGTAGTCACCCTTATTACGCAGGTCGTTGTAAACCCCGAAGACCCTGCATTCATGGCTCCCACTAAACCCGTGGGACCATATTACACAAAAGACGAGGCCCAAAGACTTGGCCGGACAAAGGGCTGGACCATGCGGGAAGAAATCGGCCGCGGCATACGCCGCGTGGTCCCATCGCCGAGGCCGCTTCGCATAATAGAGGCAGGTGTCATCAAGGCCCTCTCGGAGAGCGGCGTAGTGGTAATAGCGGCAGGCGGAGGCGGCGTCCCGGTTGTGGAGACAGATGAGGGGACCCTTAAGGGCGTAGACGCCGTAGTGGATAAAGACCTCTCAACGACTCTTCTCGCGAAAGAGACGGAGGCGAAGCGTATACTCAACCTTACAAGTATTGATGGCGTGTATCTTGATTTCGGTGGACCAGAGCAGAGGCCCCTTCGTGAGCTCAAGGTAAGAGACGCCAAAAAATATTTTGAGCAAGGTGAGTTCGCGTCGGGTAGTATGGGGCCGAAGATTGAGGCGGCCATAGAGTTTATCGAGTCAGGCGGCGAGGAGGTAATAATAACCACACCGGCCCTTATGAGCGAGGCCATGGAAGGCCGCGTTGGGACGAGGATCTTTTAATCCATAACCTTAAGAAGAGAGCGAAAAGATGTCAAGTGATACGATAACGTGCCCAAACTGCGACGAGACCATACCCCTCACAGAGGCACTCTCACGGGAGATTAGTGAGGGTTTTAAAAAGGAATATGAGGCGCGCGAACGCGAAAGGGAAAAAGATATCAACAGGCGCGAGGAGGAATTAAGGAAGGAAAAGGCCGGTGTGGAGAGGCTCGTAACGGAAAAACTCTCGGCAGAGCGCGCCCGTCTTGAGCTTGAGGCACGAAAACGGGCCGAGCAGGCGGCGGCGGTAAAGATAACCGCCCTTGAGGAAGAAACCATTAAGAACAAAAAACTTCTTGCAGAGGCGAACCAGAAGGAGTTGGCCCACCTGAAAGAAAAGAGCGCCTTCGAAGATGAAAAAAGAGACTTCGAACTGAAAAAGGCCCGCGCCATGGAAGAAGAACGCACAGCCATAAGAGAAAAGGCTGAAAAGGTCTTTATCGAGGAACATCGCCTGAAAGATCTTGAAAAAGACAAAATGATTCAAGACATGAAAGGTATCATAACAGAGCTCAAGAGAAAATCCGAGCAGGGCTCAATGCAGACGCAGGGCGAGGTCATGGAGCTTGACCTTGAGGGCGCGCTGAAGGTCCGTTTCCCCTTTGACGAGATTGTGCCCGTGCCAAAAGGCATACGGGGAGCGGACATTATACAGAAGGTTCATACTAATACGGGACACTACTGCGGCACAATAATATGGGAACTGAAACGCACAAAGGCATGGAGCGGCGAGTGGCTTATAAAACTAAAAGATGATCAGCGCGAAGTAAAGGCCGATATCGCCGTTATCGCTACCGAGGCCATGCCTAAAGAGACAAGTTCCTTTGATCTCATAGACGGCGTATGGGTGACGGAATACCATCTTGCCGGGAACCTTGCCTATGTCCTCAGAGAATCTCTTGTGAACGCGGCGCGTATCGTACAATCAGCCGTGGGCAAAGAGGAGAAGATGGAGGCCATATACAAGTATCTATCCGGTTCGGAGTTCACACAAAAAGTAAGGGCCGTACTTGAGACTACCAATATCCTGAAGGCCGAGCTGAGCAAGGAAAAGGCCGCCATGAACAGGCTCTGGGGCAAACGCGATAAGCAGATAGATAAGATATTCATTACTACGGCCGGGATGTACGGCGACCTTGAGGGCATTATAGGCGCGGCACTGCCCCCTATAAAGGCGCTTGAGCTTGAAGAGGGGAACAATGAGGTTGAAGAGGCCTCTCTACCTTCTCTCGAAGTGGGAAGAGACGAAAAAGAAGAAGAACTCTTTTAAGTCCTGCCATGGACTCAGCGTGAGACTTAAGATATATTATAGGCATAGGGGGGTTTGATGTGACAACTACATCTATCATCATAATAATATACATAGTGGCGGCCCTATGCGTGGGCGTTGCCTTGGGCTTTATGGCAAGTAAAGACGGAGGCAGTTTCGTCAAATGGTTTTTGTACGGCGCGCTATTGCCTTTTATCGCCTTGCCAAAGGCCCTCTCTATAATTAAGGGTGTGGCCAGTACCGGCGGCGGAGGAGGCGGCGGCTACAAAAAATGTATGTACTGCCGTAAAAAAGTCAAATTCAGCGCCACGCACTGCCCCAAATGCGGCTACGAGTTTATAGACTGGCAATGAGAAGGGCTTAAAAACCTTTCCGCTTTCTTTTGGAAAAAAGAAAGCTTGGCAAAGAAAACCAATAGGGGATCCACAGAGCCACTAACATTCCCCGTGGCCGCCCTTGGATTCAACCTTGCCCTGGCAAAAAGCTTGGCAAAGAAAACCAAT
>CAZSAY010000005.1:0-57238 GCA_964605225.1 uncultured Thermodesulfobacteriota bacterium
CGGCAGGTTCATATGGCCGCTTAACAGCGTGTCCATTTTTACTTGACCACGTCAGCTGAAGGGCCGTGGTATTGACAGGACTATAAAGGTGCGGGTATAATTAATGAATACGATAAAGTTCGGTAAGTTTAATAGGCTCATAAGAGCGGGAAAGAGGAGCAGGTGAGGGCGTGATAAAATTTTTGAGAATTTTTTCTTTCATAGTGGCTTTTCCTGCCCTGATAATGTTCTTTTATCTTATCCTAATGGTCCTTGATACAACAGGAAACTCGGGCTTTGGGCATACGGTAAGTGTTATTGTCGTGGCTTTTTGCATCTTGTTTATTCCTGTCACTACAAATCGGCTCGCCTGGGTCCTTGAAAAAATCAAGACCAAAAAAACCTGAAAAAACATATGGTTACATCAAATAAATATAAAGAACAATAGCTATTACTATCCCGAGAAGCACCCTTGCGAGAACGGCCGGGTTTACCCTCGGAGGCTTTGCCCCGCAGTGCGGACAGCTTGAGTCGTGTTCGGAGACATCCTTGGCGCATTTATAGCACTTAAGGGTTCTGCCACTTTTTTTTGGAGAGACAACCTCCTCTCCGGCACTATCAAGGCGTTTTTTTTTCTTCCTTGAGGACCTTCCCATAAAAAAAACTCCCTCTTAATTTTTTTATCAATTATAAAATAACATAGTTTAATTGTCTTAACAAGGTGTCTTTATCTCCTCTTAAAAATCTCATTTGAGATTTAATTTTTATCTCATTTTTAAAAATACCTTTTTTTTCAAACCCTTATCTACCCGTGATTGCCTCCTCGATTATGGCACGTTTTGATGTTTTCATTCCAAATAGAATCCACCCGGTTTTGCTTTGATACTTTACGAGCTCAACTCGGAAAAAGGCTAAGAAGTTTTAATCGTCCTTTAATCTAAGGGTGCATAAAATCACTTATATCAACAATCACTCGAATGCAATAACGGGTGATGAGAAGCAAGGCATGATTTCGGGAAGTGTCCTATCATAAAGCAGGCTCTCTTTATCGTTAGCGGGGTTCTTCGAAACATTGAAACATTGCTTCCATTGTAAAAAGAGGTTGAACATAAGCTCTAAACCATCAAGAGCCGAAGTATGCCCATACTGCGCCGCCGACCTGAAGGCCTGTGTTAACTGCCGATATTTTAATGTTAACTCGCATAACCAATGCGCCGAGCCCATGGCAGAGAGAGTATGTGAAAAAGAGAAATCAAACTTTTGCGAGTACTTCCATTTTAAAAAAAAGAATAAATTTAAAATCTCCGTAAAAAAAGACCCCCTCGCTGACCTTAAAAGGCTGTTTACAGAGACCTGAGACGTTCAAAAGCAGACCGCGTCTTTACCACTTGTAAAAAAAAATATTGCCAGAAAAAAAATATGTGCTAATCTATTAGTATATCAGTAGACATATTCATGCAACATATTTAGTAAATATTGCATATATATTAATAGGTTATGGAATAAATTTAAATCAAATTCTTCATCTAACGTGGAGGTGATTCTCATGGCGGTTGAGGCTTTTGTCTTTATAGAGTGCGAGCATGCAAAGTCGCGTGAGGTAGAGGAAAGGTTATCAAAGATAGCCGGTGTAAAGATGGTTAAGATGGTGACAGGGCCATATGACCTGATTGCAATAGTAACAGCCTCGAATTTTCAGGTACTTGGCGATGTGGTTATGACAAAGATGCAATCGACAAAATTCGTAACAAAGACCATTACAAACGTAATCGTGGAGTAATTTGCCCTGTACTTTGGGTAAGGGATTTAAGGGGTGGGGCAGATTAGAAAAGACCAGTTCAAAACTTGCCGCCTATATCAATTAGCGTCCGCTATTGCGAGGCCAACAAAGAGAAATATTTCATTTGTCTCACCAGTATAATCTATAAGCCTCTTTTTTTGTTCCAATTCAACTGTCTTCCTTTTAGTCTCAGAATAGCGGATAATACCGCGCCAGTGCCGCCCTCACTATGATCTACCTGAACCATTGTTGTCGCATAATGGATATTATGTCAAATCACATATAGGAAGCCATGAAAGAGGTCTTATCCCCTGGGGTGGCCCTTCTTATGAAGTTTTTTAAGCCGTCCCGTCGTAACATGGGTGTATATCTGTGTCGTGGATATGTCGGCGTGGCCGAGCATGGCCTGAACGCTACGTAGATCCGCTCCTCCCTCGATAAGGTGGGTGGCAAAGCTGTGGCGAAGTACATGCGGTTTTATCCTCCGCCCCTCTATGCCCGCCAAAAGGGCGGTCTTTTTAATGACCTCCCAGAAGTTCTGTCTTGTCATGGCGTGGCCGCGAATGGACAAAAAGAAATAAACAGAGCTCTTATTTTTAAGGAGCAAGGGCCTCGCCTCCTCCATATAGCGCCTTATCCAGACCATGGCCTCCTCGCCCATGGGAACTGCCCTCTGCTTTGTGCCCTTGCCAAGGGTTACGATAACGCCCTTTTGCAGGCTTACGTCATTTAGGCGCAGCCTTACGAGCTCCGAGACTCGAAGGCCCGTGGCGTAAAGGGTCTCAAGCATGGCCCTGTCCCTTAGCGATAGCGTGGTGGTACCGTCCCTTGCGTCAAGGAGTCTATCCACCTCTTCCACGCTCAGTACCTCGGGTAGCCCCGTCTGAAAGGATGGCACATCCACGAGTGAAGCTGGAGATTCCTTTATAAGCCCCTCTTTCATACAAAACTTGTACAGCCCCCGTAGCGCTATGAGGGCCCTTGTGTAGCTACGTACAGAGCGTCCTGTTTTGGATAGATGTGAGAGAAAGGCGCTAATATCACCTGGGAGGGCGATTAGAATATCTTTATCCAAAGTAGTAAGAAAATTGCAGAACATATTGATATCATGAGAATAAGATAGTATCGTATTCTGGCTAAGCCCCCTCTCCATCACCATATACTCAAGATACCTTTTTACCACTTCCATGGTCTCGCCTTGTTTAACTTTACTCTCGGTTTTCATGGACCGCAGAGTCTCGTTAGACCCTGCTCCTTATCCCGGCTTTTTTATCTTTACCGGTATGCCTGCCCATTATCGCCTCATAAAGGGTCTTCGTTATTTTTTCAAACTTGGCATCACCGTATATTTTCTGACCGAAGATATCCTTTACATAAAAGATATCCGTGGCCTCTTGCCCCTTGGTTGAGATTCTTGCTATGTTGATATACAGTCCGAGCTCACTGATGGCCTTTGTTATGTCATAGAGAAGGCCGATCTTATTCTCTGCATGAATGTCAATAATGGTCATTGTATCCGATATGTTGTTGTCTATATTGATAGATGTTTTCACAGGCGTTTTTTGCCTGCTATCAAGTATTGAGGGTTTTCTGTGAAGGAGTTTTTTAATGGATTGTGCCCCGCTCAGGACGTCGCCAAGATTTTCGTCTATCTTTTTGTGTCTCAAAGTATCAGTTACGGCCCTGCCCCTTGCGTCTGTTACCTGCAGTACGTCAAGGACGAGACCGTTTTTCAGCGTAGTTATCTGAGCACCGAGTATATCGATACCGTTTGCCGCCATAACGCCTGATATCATGGCAAAAAGACCATGTCTGTCAAGTGAAGCGATGACAAGGCTCGTATAGGCGCCGTTAATGTCCTGGCTAATACGAAGGACATGGGATTTTTTTCCCTTGAAGGCGTTTAAGACCCTCAGATGTTCCACAATGGTCTCTGCCCTGTTGGCGATATAGTACCTCTCGGGAAGAAGCTCAAGAAAGGCATAGGCGCCTCCAGATTCGCTTTTGTCCGCCCATTCTACCACCCCTTTTTCTATAAGCACCCTCACCTCTGCCTTTATCCTCTCTATGGCCGGTCCCGATTCCTCAAGGTCAAAGGCCCCGGTATCAAGGACGTCGCCTGCCTTAATATATAACTCATCAAAGAGAAGGGCCTTCCAATTGGACCATACATCGGGACCAACGGCCTTTACATCGGCGAATGTAAGTAGATAAAGCATATCAAGTCTTTCGCTGGTGCCCACTGTCCTGGCAAAATCAATAATAAGTTTCCTGTCATGCATATCCCTGTATAGTGCCGTATTAGCGATAAGCAGATGATTTTTAACGAGAAACTCTACGTGCCCCTTTAACTCTTCCCCTGCGTACAGCCTCTCCAATATAAGAGGCACAAGCCGCCGCCCGGACTCGGCGTGGCCCTTGCCAAAGGCCTTTCCTATGTCATGAAGAAGCACTGAGAGGATAAGGGGCAACCGGTCAGAGAGGCCCCTGTAGATTGATGATAAGATGGGGAGCTCATCTTTATACACTACGGCGAGACGCTCGATCTCGCGTATGGCGAAGAGCGAATGTATATCGACTGTGTAGATATGGTAGAGGTCGTGCTGAACCCTGTGCCTTATATCCTTGAACTCGGGGATGAGCCTTTCCAAAAGGCCTATGGAGTGCATAGTAGAGAGGGCCTCATAAGGCGTCCTTGAGCGAAGGATATCGAAAAAACACCTGGCAGTCTCTTCTGAAATGATAAAATCGCCTTTACTGGAGTGGAGATAGGAGATAAAGAGGTCCTTTGTCTGCTGGTCAAGAGTAAGGTTATGAAGGGCCATATACAAAAAGGCCCTTACCATGACAAGAGGCGTTAGGGGTGTATCATCATAGAGGGTCAGCCAACCCCTTGATACATAAAAGGAGTCGTCAAGCCTTTTTTTACGAGCCGGCCAGAGCGGGCTTCTTTTTCTGCTCTCATAGAGATGTCTTGAGGCAATAAGCTCATAGGCCTTGTGAATCTCTGTTGTATGGGCGTAATACTCGAGCATGAAGGCCTCCACGCCAAGGGAGCCGGGGGTGTCCTTGAAGCCCATGAGCCCGGCTATCCTCACCTGCTGGTCAAAGGTAAGCTGATCTGTCTTTCTATTTGACTCGAAGTGGAGCTCGTTTCTTATCCAGAGGAGGAACCCAAGGCCTTTTTCAAGGGCCTCGGTATCTCTCTTTGAGTTCAGAGACATGGAAAATGGCTTGTCGTGCACACCGTCCCTTGCAGTGAGTATCCACCTTGCCGTATGGAGGTCACGTAAACCGCCCTCGCCCTCTTTGATATTAGGCTCAAGGATAAATACAGAGCCCCCGTATTTAGCGTACCTCTGTTTTGTCTCTTCTATCTTTTCCTCAATAAAGGCGTTTACGCGTTTTTTTGTAAAGAGTTTCTTTTTTATTAGGGCAAGGAGCTCATCATGGATGGCCTCGGTGCCTGTAAGAAACCTTGTCTCAAGTAAAGAGGTCAGGGTGTTAAGGTCGCCTCTTGCAAGCGTTACACACTCTTCTGGCGTTCTCATGACAAAGCCGAGATCAAGGCCTGTATCATAAAGCACGTAGAGGAGGGCCTCTGTAAATTCCTTAAGGGCCCCTGAGACCTCTTCTCTGTGCATGAGGAGAAGGTCTATATCAGAGCGTATGTTGAGCTCTTTTCTCCCGTAACCGCCGACGGCCACAAGGGCAACATCTTCGGTAAAGGCAAGGCCCTTTTTCTTTACATCATAGAGGACCTTCAGCATGTCGTCCACGACGGCCGTGTACTCCATGCATACGGGCACACCGTTACGGCTTTTTCTGTGGGCCTCCTTAAGGGCTTTCTGGCACTCTTGAAGATAAATCTTCACGGCGCCAAGGAGATTATCCTCTCCGGCCTCCATGAGGCGCGCTAGATTTTCTCTGTGGTTCATTACCTTAACCATTATGTTGCGGAAGCGGACTTTACGTACTCAACGACACCGGTGCTAATACCCGTTGCCACCTCTTTAAGGTATTTACTACTGCGAAGCCTTTTTTCCTCTCTGGAGTTACTTATAAATGAGGCCTCTACGAGGACGCTTGGCATGCGTGTGCCCACGAGGACATAAAAAGGCGCTCCCTTTACTCCATGCCCGGTTATGCGCGAGTATTTTTTCCGTAGCCTGTTTACAAGGTTACCCTGAATGGAAGAGGCAAGACGCACGGAGTCGTTTGTTTTGGCCGTCTTTACGAGGTCTCTTAATATGAACTCCAGGTCCCCGAGGCCGCGTCTTGTAGTGGAGTTTTCACGGGCCGCGAGGCGTCGACTCTCTTCACTGGTACTCACGTTTAGTATATAGGTCTCAAAGCCCGTGGCGCTCCTTCTTCTACTGGAGTTAATATGTATGGAGATAAAGAGATCGGCCCTCTTGCTGTTGGCTATGGCCGTTCTCTCCTCAAGGGGCACGAAGACGTCTCTCTTTCTTGTAAGCACTATCCTTGAGTTAAGTTTTTTTCCAAGCTCCTTTGCAACGAGGCGCGCAAGCTTCAGGGTTATGTCCTTTTCCCGGAGGCCCTTTCGCCCGATGGCCCCGGGGTCTTTCCCGCCATGGCCCGCGTCCACTACTATAAGAAGCCTTTTTTTCTTCGTAAATGGCTTTCTTTTGCCCGTTGCCTTCACGGGGGGCTTCGCGGCTTTAGTCTTTTTTTCGGGCAGATGGGCCGTGGAACCATGCCTGCCGTTTATATCAATTATTATGCGAAATGGGTTATTCAGGGAAAAAATCTTGTAATCATCTATGGATTCAATATCCATGACAACGCGGACCGCGCTTTTGCTGTGCTGGGCCGAGCGAACCCTTAAGAGGAGCCCGTCGTTGATGGGTATGTCGCGGTCAAGTGCGGGTGAAAGAGAGCTTTGCTCTATATCAACGTAAAACCTGCGGGGCTGGCTTATGGAAGGGTCTTTCTTGAGCAGACGGTATTTATAGGCGGACTTTTTTGTAAGGTCTATGACCACGCGTGTGTAATCAAGGTTTGACCAGTGCCTTATGGAGGTTACGTTTCCATGGCCCGAGGCAAGAAGGGGTCCTGCCGATATAAGTAAAAAAAGGATAGTGAGGATAATGGTGCGCGTGAGTGAGGAAGTATTTTTGGGAAAAGGCATTAGGAGTCGTTTATCATCTCTTTTAGTTTATGGAGGAGGTTCAAGGCCTCCATCGGGGTTGTGGAATCGAGTTTAAGGCCGCGTATCTCTTCTCTCAGGCTGTCTCTCGGGCCAAGGAGGTTGGCTCCTGCTTCGAGTTGGGGCGGTCTTCCGGCACCCCCCTCCCCTTCGTCGCCATCTCCGCCCTTTTCCGCCCTCCCCGTCACAGCCCCTTCCCCCCACTTCCCACGGGACTTTGCGAGCCTCGGTAGCCCCCTCTCCGTAAGCTCTGAGCCCTCAAGGTTTTTAAGTATCTGCCGGGCCCGCATAAGGACCTCATCTGGAAGTCCCGCAAGGCTCGCCACATGAATTCCATAACTGCTGCCAGCCTGCCCGGGAAGGACTTTACGAAGAAAAATTATAGACCCCTCCCATTCCTTAACGGCCATATTATAATTTTTTACCCCATCTTTTGTCAAGGATAGCTCCGTCAACTCGTGGTAATGGGTAGCGAAGAGGGTCTTTGGCGGGTCTGTAAAGTGGTCGTGCAGATACTCCACAACGGCCCAGGCAATGCTGAGCCCGTCAAAGGTAGATGTGCCGCGTCCTATCTCATCAAGTATTATAAGGCTCTTTGAGGTTGCGTTATTGAGGATATTGGCCGTCTCGTTCATCTCCACCATAAAGGTGGATTGCCCTCTTCGAAGATCATCAGAGGCCCCTACACGGGTAAATATCCTGTCCACGATACCGATATGCGCCTCATGGGCGGAGACAAAGGAGCCTATCTGCGCCATGTAGACGATAAGGGCGTTCTGACGAAGATATGTGGATTTGCCGGCCATATTAGGCCCCGTTAGTATGATAATAGATTCACCTGCAGAGTCTACGGAGAGGTCGTTACCGACAAAGTCTCCGCTTATCGCGGCCTCCACCACAGGGTGCCTCCCATCATCTATGCGTATTAGCGAATTCTCCGTCAAGAGGGGTTTTGTGTAGTTGTATTTAACGGCAACAAGGCTAAATGAGATTAGCACGTCAAGTTTTGCCACAAGCATTGCTGTAGCCTCAACCCGGCCTGTCAGGGGACGCAGCCTCTCAATAACTTCCCTGTAGAGGATAATCTCAAGTTCCCCGGCGCGGCCTTCGGCGCGAAGAATCCGCTCTTCCCAGAGTTTGAGGTCTTCGGTGATAAACCTCTCGGCATTCACAAGGGTCTGTTTTCTCACGTATCCCTCGGGCACATTGGCGAGGTTGGCGCGCGTAACCTCGATATAATAACCAAAGACCCTGTTGTAACCTACCTTCAGGGTATGTATGCCTGTTTTCTCTCTCTCTTGCCGCTCAAGGGCGGCTATCCAGTCCTTCCCCCCTGCCCCTGCCTCTCTGTACCCGTCAAGCTCGTCATTAAAGCCCGCCTTTATGACGCCGCCGTCTTTTATGCTCTGAGGGGGCCTCTCTACGATGGTCTCTTCTATGAAGTTTACGGCCTCCTGGACCTCATCAAGGCCATCTCCTATCTCATGGAGAAGCTCTGATGTACGGCTGGAAAGAGATTTTTTTATGGTGGCAATTTCACTAAGTGAATTTTTGAGGGCTACAAGGTCTCGGGGAGAAGCGGAACCCATGGAGACCCTCGCCGATAGCCTCTGAAGGTCGTAAACGCCCTTTAAGAGAGTTGAGAGCTCTTCTCTGGCACTGGACTCCAAAAAGAGCTCGTCTACTGCGTTGAGGCGTTTTTTTATTGAGGCACTCTCCTTAAGGGGCCGCGACATCCATTTTTTCAGGAGTCTCGCACCCATGGCCGTAGAAGTCATATCAAGGATGGCAAGCAGTGTGCCCCGGGTACCGCCGTCGCGGTTATTCTCTGTAAGTTCAAGGTTTCTCGCAGTGGACCAGTCAAGGAGCATGTAATCGCCCCTCTCGTAAGGGGTGAGTTTTCGGATGTGCGGTAGCTCTGACCTCTGCGTATCCTTTATGTAATCGAGGAGCGCCCCGGCGGCGCCTGCCCCTGCCTTTAATCCCGAGCACCCGAAGCCCTCAAGCCCGGATGTCTGGAAATGGGCTGTAAGCCTCTCTATATTGAGGGCCGTACCGAATTGGCTCTGCCCAAGGACGGTGACTTTTCGTATCAAGTGACCCGGGCCCATAATATCGTCTTTTACCTCTTCAGAGACTATGGCCTCAAGAGGCCTTAAAGAGATGAGCTCGTCGTTAAGCTCACCAAGGTCATCAAACTCCGTCACCATGAACTCGCCAGTTGATAGATCCATGTATGAGAGGCCATAGAGGCCGCCTATGGAATTTACCGCGGCTATGAAGTTATTGCTACCCGGCTCAAGGAGCTCGTCCTCAAGGGCAGTGCCCGGGGTTATAACCCTTACGACCTCACGGCGGAGCGGTCCCTTTTGAGGGTCAGCTTCTTCAACCTGCTCGCAGACGGCAACTTTGTGCCCTTCAAGTATTAGTTTTTTAATGTAACCGGTAGAGGCGTGGTAGGGAAAACCGCACATGGGAATTTCCTTTGCGCGGTCCCTTGAGGTAAGAGCTATACCGAGGACCTTTGAGGCGGTTACGGCGTCCTCAAAGAACATTTCGTAAAAATCACCCATCCTGAAAAAGACTATGGCGTCGCCGAGATTCTCCTTTATCTCAAGGTACTGGCGCATGGCCGGGGTGATATTAACGCTGGAATTTTTTTTTCGTGCCATCTCACTCAGACAAGCCAGCGTTCTTCCTCGAACTCTTTACCGGGGGTAAGAATGGAAAGAAGCCCCCTTGCGGGCCATCTCTCGGCCCCGTAGTCTTCGGAGTCTATCTGTATGAAAAAATTTATATTATCATCGCCCTCGGCGCCGAGGGCCTTAAAGGGTATGGCCAGCTCCACGACCTTGCCGGAGGCCATCTCCGTTAAATTCTCAGTCTCCTGCCAGCCAAGGGTCTCGTCCATCAGTTCATAGACCGTGGCCCCGCATTGAGCTCTATCTATCTTACAGCTCATCTTTACGGCCCTTGGAGAGACGAAATGGATGGTAAGGGACCAGGGCTTTTCATAGGGCTCCATGCCCTCAAGGTAATCAAAACGGAAAAAAAGCTTTTCTTCGGAAAAACCATATACAATATCGTCAAGGAGCACCTCCTTAAAGGCCTCTCTATGCATTGATGAACCAAATGAAGTGTTGGAGATAAGCCCAGAGGACATCCACTCGTAGTAATCGGTAATGGCGCCGTCGATAACAGGGTTGATGTAGGCCCTTGGCTGTGTGGAAGGCACGACGACCCTCTCGGCCTGCATTACGGGTAGGTCCAGCCTTGAGGGCGCCTCAAGACCGATAAGCCTGTATATGCGCTTAATGTGTTTTCTAAAGAGCAGGTCAAAATGCTCATCATTGGCGGAGCAGTGGTCGTCGCCGAACCACCAGAACCAGTCCGAGCCCTCGGCGGCGTATACCTCTTCCCATGCCATGGCCAGGGTCTGCTCTCCGCCCTCTTCTTTTTTTATCTCCACCTGCCTCTCTACGAGCCGCGCCCTTGCGTCACTTAGCATATCCCAGGCAATGTTGTCCTCTTCGTGTCCTATCCATACCCTGAAGTTGTGGCTTATCCATGAACCGGCAAAGAGCCTCTCAATATGCCCATGGGAAGGCTTTTTATCAAAAAACTCGCTCACCGTAATACATCTGAAACGTCCATCCTCGCTGAGCCGTGAATAGAGGGCTTCGAGAAAATCGCGCCCGTCGTTCTTGTAGCACTCCCAGGCATTCTCTCCGTCCAGTATGATGCTTACAAGGCGGTTCTCATGGTCGTCTGTATGCTCGTATATGTGCCCAAGTCTGTTGATGAAGTCGTTGGCGGCCCCCTCGGCGTCGGATTTACTGTAATCAAAACCAATGAGGTCAGAGAGGACGTGATCGCGGAAGATGAAAGACAACTCCGCTTCTCCCGAGCGCACGGACCAGGGTTTGTAGAGAAAATTATCAACGGGATGACCGTATTCATTACGTCTGAATGGCCGCATCAGTGAGTTTGTAAGTATCTCCTCATCCGTTGCGGCCCATGTGAAACCGGCTTCTCTTATGAGGGGAACGATATCCATGCTCACTGAGCCCTCTGATGGCCATATCCCCTTTGGGGCCTGGCCGAAGAGGTTCCCGTATAGCTCCACGGCGCGTTTCAGCTGAACCCTTACGTCCTCGGGGTATGAGAGGCGTGTGTGCGGAAGGGGTATATCGTGAACGGCCTCTCTCGCCGAGTCGCTATTAAAGAGAAGAGGCATGATGGGGTGATAATATGGAGTGGTAGAGACCTCTATGAGCCCACGCTCCATGAAATCCCTGTACAGGGGGAGGACCCCTGCGGTGAGTTTTATCTGCCTCTCAAGGAGACCCTGTTTTTCCTCTTCAGTATAGTTGCCGCCTTTTTTGTAGAGCCTCTTTAAAAAGGGATCCGCTGATATAAGGGTTGGGTCTATCCATACGAGGTTAAAGTACACCTGAAGGTCGAGATACTCTTTTGTATTAAAAAACCTTACGGCACTGGCGGGGTCCTCGCCAAAATTCAGCCCCAATTTTCGAAGTAGCCGTGCGTACCCGGGTATGGGCCATATCATGTTCTCCCGTGATGCGCTGAAAAAATTCTTCAGCATGAAGACCTTTTGTTCAACTCCAAGGTCCCTGGCCGGTGTCTTTGAAATATCCCTGTAGAGGTCCGAGACATCTGGAGAGGAATAATCCTTAAGTTGCTCCATGAGAGAAGGCACTACATTGAATGTCTGGTGAATGGCGGGGAAGTTCTCGAGTATGGATACCATATCGAGATAATCTTTCGTGGCATGGAGAAGGACCCATGGCATATCATAGCTCCCTGTAAAGGGATCCCTGTAAAGGGGCTGGTGCATGTGCCAGACAAAGGCTATATTCAGCCGGCCCGCCACTATCTCCCCCAAACCTGAAGGCGCCCCTTGTTGGAGAGAAGAGCAAACCGTCCATCGGAACTCGATACCCCTCCGGAGAGGGTAGACGAAAACTTTTTATTCCATATCGAGTGTCCGTCTTTCATGCTCATGGCCATAATATCACCTTTTCTGCTTGTGAGAAAATCAAGGTTAAGGCGGGTCTTTTCCGTATTTATCAGGACAAGCACCGTATCGCCTGCAACTGAAATGGCCGATATCTCACCGGTACCGCTAATGGGGTTAATCTTCTCTTTCCATATTATCCCGGCGCTCTTTGTATCTACGAGGGCGACTTCTGTTGATGAGGCCGTTAAAAGGCGGTTTCTGTCGATGACTATGAAGTGACGGGCCTTTATGACCTTGTAGTTCTTTAAGACTCTGCCGCTATCAATGAGAAGTGCCTGCACCTTCATCCCGTCACCGGGGACATAGATGGTATCACCGAGTACGGCAGGGGTTCTTCTGAAATCAACGGTGGATATATTTGGTTTATAAATCTTTTTATCCCAGAGTATCTTTCCCGTAAAGGCTTCAAAGCAGACAAGGGTCCCGTCAGAAAAGACCTGAAATATCTTCTCGCCATCGGGGCTCAAGGCGGGGGATGTGCGCACTCGCGGGGTCACCATGTTGTAGTCTGAACGCCTGTACGACCAGACCTCCTTGCCGGAAACGGGGTTAAGGGAAAAGATACGGTCGCTTGATGAATAGACATAGACGCTGTGTTTTGTGATAAGTGGAGAGGATATTATCTCCGAGCCTGTCTTGAAGGTCCATAGAGGCTCGCCTGTGGCCCTGTCAAGGCAATGGAGAGACCCGCTGGCAGTGCCAAAGCATATTGAATTAGGGCCAATGGTGGGAGTGCTCTCTATGGGAGAATCAGCGTCGTACTTCCATTGCCGTGAACCTGTGAGAAAATCAAAGGAGTAGAAGGTCTTGTTGGTTGAGCCAACATAAAGAAGGCCTCCGATCGTAACGGGCACGGATAACTGTTCCCGTGGATAGAGTTTGAAAAGCTCAAAAGGCCTTATTTTTTTTGACCATATTTTTTCGAAGGGAGGCGTAAGGTTATCGGGAGTTCTCCCTACCCTTGCGGTGTTGTAGTAGAGCGAGCTCCAGGGCGTAGCGGCCTCTCTGTCGCCGCGGGGCGTGCTTACCGTGGAGCACCCTGCGATGAGAATAAAGAGGAGGAGAAAAACGGGGAGTTTAAGATAAGGCCTTATCAAGGAGTTCTGCCGCGTTCTTTTGAATTTTTTTATAGTCTTTTTTCCCAAGTCCAGCCCCCAAAATTACTTTTTCCGCCCAGGAGGCGTTTATGATGTCCGATGGAGAGTGAGTATCTGTATCGAGTATGAGTTTAACGCCAAACTCGGAGGCAACTCTTGCCACGTGCCCGTTGGAGATACTGTGACCGCTACGGGTAGTAATCTCAAAGGCAACGCCCTTTTTCGCGGCCAGTCGGGCTTCCCCTGCTGTTACAAGCCCGGGGTGAGCGATGATATCCACACCTGCCCGTATATACGCACGATTCGTGCCCGGCGCTACGGGTTCGGCAAGGGTCTCGCCATGGCCGATAATTATCTGGGCGCCAAGGGCCCGTGCCTTTTTTACCATGAAGGGTATATCAGAGGGCGGTATATGCGTAAGCTCCACGCCGGCAAGGACTTTCAGGGTCATGTGTTTATTAAGCCTCGCCGCACTTCTAAGTAGTGAGTCAAGGACGGTCTCGATATTGGAGGCATCTGCGTGGTCGGTCATGGCCAGGGCCCTGTAACCTGCCACCTCGGCCCTTCTGGCAAGCTCGGAAGGCAAGAGATATCCGTCGCTGAAAAGCGTGTGTGAGTGAAAATCTATCATAAAATCCCTGTTACATCTTGTATTTGCCGAAGTCCTCGGGGGATAATTCATCAAGCAGATCAAGGATATCTTCTGCGCCGGCCTTTTTGCCGCCGTCACTGCCGGGCATGGAACCAAGGTCTATGTCCGTGGATTTGTCCAGTACGAGTGTGTCAACATATATGGGCGCCTCCATCCTTAGGGCCAGGGCGATGGCGTCGCTGGGACGCGAATCAAGGGTATAGCTCTTTTTTTCCTTTGAGCTTATATGGATACTGGCGTAGTAGACGTTGTCCCTGATATCGGCTATCTCTATCTTCTGGAGCGTGAGGCCGAGAAGTTTAAGAAGGTTGCTCATAAGGTCGTGGGGCATGGGCCTTGAAAAGCGGATCTTCTCTATCTCCGAGGCAATGGCCCCGGCTTCAAGCACACCTATCCAGACGGGTAATGTGTTCACCTCATCGGCGTCTTTAAGTATCACTATGGGCGCGTTGGTGAAGGGGTCTATGGCGATAGCAAAGACCTTCATCTCAAGGAGCATAAGCCTCTCCGTTTCTGTAAATTCCGCGAAGCGAGTTCTGATAGGCCTCTACGATGAGGACATCTATAAGGCAACCCGCTATGGCTCCGGCTCTATCTGTAGCCGGGGGCGCCGGAAAATTAACTACCCTGTTAGTCGATGTCCTGCCCGTCAGTTCATCGCCATTAAGTTTACTCGGCCCTTCCACAAGGACCTGTGCCCTAGTACCGATAAGGGCATGGCCTCTCTCGCTGGTTATCTTTTTTTGCTCTTCCTGCAGGGCCGCGAGCCTTGCCTTTTTTTCACTCTCCGGGACCTGTCTCTCATAACCGGCGGCAAAGGTGCCGGGTCTCGGCGAATACTTGAAGGAGAATATATTATCAAAGCGAACCTTTTTTACAAGGTCCATTGTAGCCTCAAAGTCCGTCTTCTCCTCACCTGGAAAACCCACGATTATATCCGTCGTAAGGGCCATATCCGGGTAAAGCGCCTGCAATGCGTCAACCTTCTGAAGGTAGGCGCCAACCTTATAGCCCCGTTTCATCCGCCTTAATACGGCATCCGAGCCCGATTGAACGGGCAGGTGAAGGTGCCTGCATAGCTTATCCTCTTCACCGAATGAGCTTATAAGCTCCTCGGAAAGGTCCCTCGGGTGCGAGGTTACAAAGCGTATGCGTTTTATACCCTCTATGCGCGCTACCCTGCGAAGTAGCGCTGTAAAATGCATGCCGGAAGAAGCGTCCCTGTAGGAGTTGACGTTCTGGCCGATTAACATTACCTCTCGAGTTCCCGTTTGAGAGAGGGCGTTTATCTCAGTAACTATGGCCTCGGCGTCCCTGCTTACCTCGGAGCCCCGGGTGTAGGGAACGATGCAGTAGGAGCAATAATTATCGCACCCGCGCATGATGCTCACAAGGGCCTTGAGGGAGCCTCCTGAAGAGGCAAGACCTGAGTACTCGTTCTTATCTATAATACCACTTAATGACGTTGCCGCAAGCCTTTTATTGCGCTCAGAAACTTCGGTAAGGAGGGCCCCTATCCTGTGGATATTACTGGTCCCGATAACAAGGTCAAGGTAGGGTATGCGTTCAAGAAGGCGTGCGCCCTCCTGCTGGGCAACGCATCCCGCTAGGGCTATGATAAGAGAAGGGTTTGACTCTTTAAGTGTCTTGAACCTTCCGAGCGCCGAGTAGACCTTCTGTTCCGCCTTGTCCCGCACGCTACAGGTATTCAAGATAATAAGGTCAGCGGAATCGGAGTGTGATAACCTCTTGTACCCTGATTTGGCGAGAAAAGCGAGTAGCCTCGCTGAATCGCTCTCGTTCATCTGGCATCCGAAGGTCTCTAAAAAAACTCCTTTTAATGTAGACGCTCCTGCCTTGAGACCCATGAAAAAACCCTTAGATGTAAGAGTATGGTTTAGGTAAATGATCTAACTCTTTGTATAGAAAAACTTATTTGCTGTGACTAATAATCTCGTCCATGCCCGGCTTTGAGACCCAGGCAGAGCCTACGCCCCTGAAGGCAGAGGCAATTACCCTGCCCTTTTTTCTTGCCTCATTACTTGTGGCATAAAAGCCTACACGCACCCTGTAATAGAGGACGGAGCCTTTTTGAAATTTAGTGATATAGACATTGTATCCCGAGGAAGAGAGCCTTTTCTTAAGTTTCTCCGCCTCGGGGCGGCGGGTAAAAGAGGCTACATTTATGACCCACGACCTCTGAAGAGTCTTGAGAGGCGCCCTGTGTTTTTTTGCGGACTTCTTCAGGACCTTTTTTACCTTCCGGGTTTTGATTTTTTTCGGCGCCCTGGTGTGCTGTATCCTGGCTTTTGCGGCTAATGGCCGGCCCCCACTTGCCGCCGGTTTTTTATCCCCGCCTTCAGTGATGGGGGCATTTACGGCCTCTTTAACATCTATCTTTACTCGTTTAGAGACGATGATCTGGCTGGGCTCATCATTTTTAGAGCAACCGCCGAAAACAAATGAGATAACAAGGCCAAGGATGGCCGCGGCAAGGCTTAAAAGAAAAAAACCCTTATTGGAATTTATGAATTTTCCGATCTTCAAATTATATCTATCCCTTTAAAAGTATTAATAAAATTTTACATTAGCCCAAAAGCCTTGTCAAATAAAATAAAAAAAAGCCCGGAGTGAAACCGGGCTTCTTTTTACTTTAATTTTCAGCGCTCATTATCCCACATAGGAGCACTTGGAGGCCGCTGTCCGTGTATCCATGTTCCTCCCCCTGTTGATATGGTCGTCTATCTCGGCGGCGCATCCGATCATGCGGCCAAAGAGAAAGGTAGTAAAGGCCGCCGTCTCAACATCAGCGTCTTTGATGCGCCCTTCTTTATAATCGGCCCAGACAATCTTCAAGAGTATTACGGCTATAATGGCGTCTACATTGACGCAGTATACGTTCTTACTCACGCCTTTTTCAAAGAGTGAGTTTACAAGGCCTGAGTAAAACTCCTTGAAGACATTATAAATCCCCTTTTCCTCAAAGAGCTCGCTTACAAAACGCTCCCTCGGGTCGTAGTTCACGGGCTGGCCCTTGAACACGGGATGATTTACGCAGGGAATTTTCCCGTAGTTAAGGTTTCCCACGGCCTTTTGCTCTGCCTTATAGTCCCTGTATTTTTCGGCGTATCTATCGCTTATGGCCTTAAGATCTATGCCGTGTTCCTTCCTTGACGGGTCGGCAAGTCCCGAGTCCTTGAACATATCCATGAGAAAGGCTATGGCCTCGTAGCCGTTGCCTCCGTGGGCAAAACCCGTATGCGTCATGAAACCGGCAAAGGCCTTGTTTATCTGAACCCGTGAAGGGTCCTCGGGGCCATCGGCGCTTACGGCGCCTTTAGAGCCCTGGGCCGAGATGGTGCCGGGACCGTTGGATATTATAAGGCCAAGGAGGGTTGAAAACTCAAAGAGCTCCTTTTCCTCGGGACGCCTGCCTACTATGGCCAAAAAGGCCGTCTCCGTAAAGGACCAGCCGCTTAGAAGCTCGTTCATGGCTACACCGCAGAAAGAATCACTCTGGTGCTTTTGGGCTGATACACTACACCCGACAATGGTGGAGAATATCCTCGAGTACCAGGGAAGATTTTTAATTGTAGTCCCGGATATCCTCTTTTTTACAAGTGCGCCCCAGCCGATACTTGTCCATATGGCACTAAGCAGCGCAGCCGAGGATGGCGCCCCGCCTGAGGCCTCATTGACAAAGTCAAGAAAAACCGTGCTCTTTCCAAGGGACTTTATAGCCCCTGATATGCCTGTGGCGATTGTGTCGCCTTTTCCGGATACAAAGCGCTTTTTCTCTTCATCGGAGAGCCCCGATAGTATCCCGGAATAGTCAAAGTCATCACAGGCGCTCTTAAGGCCGGAGCCTCCGAAGCGCTCCAGTAAGAGAGCGGATAGCTCAATGGCCCCGCCGAGAGAGCCGCTACCGGCGATGCATACCGCCGATGTCGCCACGGTGTTTGGAGAATTACCTGCCTGACGCGAGGCCTCGGCCGCCAAAAGGGCGGCGTTGCCGGAGTGGTTTACAAAGGCGTTAAAGGCGATGTTCGCAAGTCTCGCGCCAGTCTCACCGGGGTATTCCCTAAGCAGGCTCATTACAAGGTTCTCTTCGAGCGTACGCTTTGAGGCGTCAAGGATGGAGATATTGTGAATCTTTGTGACCTGCGTCCTCGGGTCCATCATTGATGCCCCGCTGGCGTCTTTTAATCTTTCCCGTGGAAACTGCGCCCCCACCTGACCTTCAAGGGCCTTTATCTGCTCGCCGTATGGCGATACAGCCTGAACCACGGCGGGGCTGAGATTATCCGGTATATCTATTCCGGCGTCATTGGAGAACCAGCATTTAAGCGATAGCGTGCCACTTGGCTCAAAATCCGGCCCTAAGAGGTTAAGGGCCATTACCGCCGTAAGGGCCTCTGGTATATAGGCAATATTGGTGACCACGGCGCCCCTGGCCGAGCATACGGGATTTTCAGGCGTATAAATATCTTCTACACCGAAGTAATCCATGAACCAGCGCTCCTTGGCCTTCGCGTCGTCACCGGAGCCCGCGAGGCTTCCGGCATGGCCGCAGGCCTTTGTAAGCTTTGCCTTCCAACGGCCAACGACACATGCCACGGTGGGTTTGTTTATCTTAAGGTCCGCCTCGTAATATCCGCCTGGCTCGGCGTATACCACGGCGCACCTGGAGCGGTCGTCGTTATCAAGAGCGGAGAAAAATTCCTTTGGGCCGTAGTGTATGTAAACGTCCTTACCGCTTGATATGGAGGTAGTCGTGCCCCAGCCGCCTGTAAGCAGATAGACCGCTATGGTAGTGGTAAAGTTGCCGGAGTTGGAAAAAATAGCCACACTCCCCTTTACAAGGGATTCTTCAGGTTTACTGCCCCCCAGGGCCCCGCCTATACGGACCTCGTTCCAGGCATCAGCAAGACCGAGGCAATTGGCGCCAAAGACATCGACACCGTTGGCCTGGCATATGGCCCTTATTGTACGGGCATCATGAAGAGATACTTTTTCAGTGAGGATTACAATTTTTTTAAGCCCCGTGCTGTGACGAATGGCCTCGGCAACGCCGTCTTTAACGCCTGCGGGAGGCAGGTAGATAACGACGGTATTGAACTCGTGACCCGCATTGACGCCCTCTCGTATGGAGTTATATACGGGTATGGGGCCGTCGGGTGTCTCAAGTATCTGGCCCCCCCGGCCCGGGCCTGTGCCGAAGACAATGTTACCGCCTGAATAGGCGTGGCTCACAGGGGTTACGGAACGGCTCTCCGTGCCGAGTATATTCAGGACACAGACACGGTCCTCTCGTGTGGCAAGTTCGGAAAGGGATTTTACACCCACATAATATGGAAATTCACTTACTCCCGTTCTATGCATCTTTCCACCCTTTTGTTATGTTGTTTAGGCCGCCCTTACCAGCCGCCGACGCGCTAATAGTATTAAGGAAAACTATCTTTACCAGGGGATTTAGGAGAGCCCCAAGGATTTTTTTAACTTCTCCCTGCCTTCTACCGCCATCCAGTCATCGGCCTTTTCGGCAAAGTTGACGACCTCGCTCATGGCGCTATCGTGACCGAATATCCTGTAAGGAAGCCTTAGCCCCTCAAGGGTATCGCGCATATAGGAAAGCCCCCGCACAAGGTTAGGCCCTCCTCTTCCTATGACTACGAAAAGAGGGGTTGGCGAGTGCTTGAAGTGTTCCTTAAGGGCATCGGCCATGGCGCGGAAGGTCTCGTATATATCGGTATTATTGGCCTTGCCGCCGATGATAAAGAGGACATTGGATTGTGCGAGCCAGTACTTGAATACGATACGGGAAATATCGTGCATCTTGGCGTATGGCGGGTTGCCGCCAAAATCAGATGAGATAGTGGCCCTGTCGCCAAGCAGTTCCGTCACAAGGGCGTTGGCCCCGCCGCCAAAGGTAGGCGCTGTTATAGTGCCTTTGTTGTTGATGATAAAGACATCGGACTGGCCCTGATATGTGCGGAGCTGGTTTATCTCCTGCTCGAACTCCGAGTAATCAGAGGCAAATAAATGGGAGGGCAGGCCGAGGCGCTTCCATGCCGGGTTATCAATATCAAAACTGCCCTTGAAGTCGCAGGCAACGGGAACGAGCCTACCCCGTTTATTGGGCATCATACGCAGGGGATTTATCTCCAGCGTGCTCATGCCGTAGTTATTAAAGAGTGTCCATAGCTTTGGAAGGTTCTGCACAAGGGGGCTGATTATCTCGGCAGGGGCGCCAAGGTCCTCAAGTGCGTTCGAGACGTGAAAGCTCTTTAGACCTGTAAGCGGGTCAAAGGGGATCTCGGCTATCTTGTCTTTTGGAAGTTCCTCAATGTCCACGCCGCCGTGGTGGGTTATTGTCATGGTGGGCGCGCGGTAGATGGTGGAGTCGCTTATGGAAAAATAGACCTCATGTTCGGCTGGTACGGCCCCCTCGAAGGTAACGCCATCGGCCTTGGCGCGGGAGGTACCGTGGACATGCTCGACAAAATAGAGGCGTTCCTTCTCGCTAAGGGCATCTTCGATATCAGTGACCCTGCCTATAAGGCCGGATTTTCCCTTCTTGCCGACGCCGCCCTTGAATATGGGTTTTATGAAGACGGAACCGCATTTTTTCAGAAGGGCCTTTATCTCATCAGTGCTGGCCTCGGGACCGAGGACCTCGGAGTGAGGAAACTCCACGCGGTCTAAGAGCTTCGCGCCCCAGAGTAGTCCGGTAAGCTGCATAAAAAAGCCTCCATTTTTTAAGGTTGATAATGAAAAACCCTTACATTTTCAGTATTATCTGCAAACTCCCCGTAAATTACCTCGTGACCCTGTCCATGGTATGGATAAAGTCAGCGGTAGAGAAAGAAAAACCGTCATGGCGCAGTGGTAATCCCTATTTTAAGAGGGTGCCATGCCCAGACGGTCGACTAAAAAAAAATCTGAACTTCGCTCCCCGGTGGTAACCACCTTAATCCCGTCAGTTACGAAGTTTAAGTTGTTGTGATATTGAACTGTATTATAATGGGCAGGTTTTGTCAAGAGATAGTTTTTAGAATTCGAGGGCTATGGCAGGATAAAGGGGATGGGAGAGATATGAGACTATATCAGGGGTTAAAGAGGGGTTTTAAAATTTTTCCCTGGCTTGGTTTCAGTAGCAATCTCCCGTGGAAAACATGGGGAGATTTCAGGGGTTAAAGAGGGGTTTTAAAATCTTATATGTCTCGTCAAGGTGCATGGACAGGACCTTTGTCTTGCTTATTACGGGCATAAAGTTCGTATCCCCATCCCAGCGGGGCACAACGTGCATATGGATGTGATTTGCTATGCCGGCGCCGGCCGCGGTTCCAAGGTTCATGCCTATGTTGAAGCCATGAGGTTTGAAAGCGCTCTTAAGGGCGGTAACTGAGAGGCTGGCAAGACTGAAGAGGCCCTGAGATTCATCTGAGGTCAGCTCATCCATGGCCGCGATGTGCCTGATGGGGCTTATGAGCAGGTGGCCGCCTGTGTAAGGGTATTTATTTAGTATAATAATGTTGACTTTGTCTGAATAGAGAAGATGGGACCCTTTCGGATTCTCACGGGCATGGCAAAAAGGGCAGGTCTTGGATTTGGCGGCCCCGATGTACTCGCCTCGCCAGGGGGCCCAGATGCTCTTCATCTTTACTTGTTGATCCTCTCGCGTATCTCTTTGCCGGCCTTAAAGAAGGGAACGCGTTTGGCCTCGATGTAGATATTTTCTCCAGATTTGGGGTTTCTTCCCTGCCTGCCGTCGCGCTCTTTTATCTTGAAACTTCCAAAGCCCCGTATCTCTACCTTCTCACCCTTTGAGAGGCTTTCGGACATGGACTGAAAGAGAGAATCTACGATAATCTCCACGTCTTTTTTTGAAAAGCTCTTCACCTCCGAGGATACGGCCTCGATGAGTTCACTTTTTGTCATATTTTCTAACCTCCTCTGTTAACTCAATGCCCGGGCATTATGTACATTAAACGCATATTGGGGAAAAGGCCCGATAAACGGCTTGAAATATCACCCTTAAAAAGACCTTCCCAACTGCCGAGTAGTTTTTCTTCAGGATATATGACGTATGGCTTGCCTTTAATGCCTCCGAGTTTCGCGCTAAGCGTAATGGCTCTCGTAAGGTCGCCGAGCTCGTCGATAAGTCCATTTTTTTTGGCCTGCGCCCCTGTGAAGATTCTCCCGTCGGCGAGTTTTTTTACCTCACTCACCTTCATGCCGCGCCCCACTGCCACGGCGTTGATGAACTGTGAGTTTACGTCATTAACAAGGCCTTGAAGAAGGGCCTTTTCCTCTGCGTTCATCTTGCGAAGCGGCGAGCCGGAATCTTTGAACTTCCCGCTCTTTATTACATATCCCTTGAGACCTAATTTATTGAGGAGATCTTCGGCGCTTAGGAACTGCACAATAACACCGATACTTCCTGTAATGGTCCCCGGGTTTGCCACAATCTTTCTTGCCGCTGTTGCGGCGTAGTAACCTCCCGAGGCGGCTTCGGAACCCATTGACGCGACAACGGCTTTTTTGCTGTCAAGCCTCTTTATGGCGCTGTATAGCTCCTGAGACGGCCCAACTGCCCCGCCGGGAGAATCTATCCTCAATACTATGGACTTTACGTCTTTACGCTCGCCAAGGGCCTCTATGGTCTTTGTAAGGTGAGTTGTATCTCCGATTATACCACTTAGGCGGATTACGGCCACCTTGTCTTTATGCAGTCCATCTCCAAAAAACAAAAGGGATAGTACCATGGCAAGAAATGCAAAGACAACAAGCGCGCCTAAGAGGGTAAGGAGTTTTTTAAGTATCGCCATAACCCCTGGTATTTCCCCATTCTTTTATATATTCACCCTGTAAGAGGTGAGAGTTAAGGGTGATGCAAAAGGTCAAGGCTACAAGGCCCCTGGTACAACCTACCCCCATATACGCCCCTTCATGCCCCTCATAATACGCCCCGTTAGTACAAACCTACCCCGTACACCCTTTAGTACAACCTCCCCCCATAAACGCCCCTTTAGTTACTATTCCGGGGTCTCGTCGGATTCATTGTCCCCGTCTGTTGCCTCAGCTGGTGTGGCCTCAGGTTCTTTTCCGGAGGCCTCTTCCTTAGAGGCATCTACCTCGGCGGTCTCTTCCCCGGCAGATTCTTCGGCGGGTGCTTCTACCACGGCAGCCCCTTGTTCTGCTTCTTCAGGGGCCGCTGTAGTCTCATTTTCTTCGGCTTTTTCTTCAGTAGCTTCGGGGGCTACCTCTTCTTCGGCTTTTTGTTCAGCAGCTACCGGGGGTACGTCTTCTTCGTTTTTTTCTTCAGCCCCGGGAGCATCGGCTACGGCATCTTCTTCAGCGGGACTTTCCGTCAGAGGGGCCGCTTCAGCTGAAGATTTGTCATCAGCAGACTCATCGGCCTTGCGGCTCTTTATCTCTTTCAGGCTGAGCCCGATTTTATTATCCGCGGAATCAACGTTTAGGACCTCTACTACAACGGTATCGCCTACGTTAATATCCGGTCCATCCCCGCCGCCGCGGCTTATCTCCGAGACATGAATAAGGCCTTCAAGGCCTTCTTCAAGGAGCACGAAGGCGCCGAAATCCGCTATACCCGTAATCTGCCCCTCAACGATGGTTCCAGGTTTGTACCTCTGCTCAACACCTTCCCAGGGGTTTTTCTCAAGGAGCTTGGTAGAGAGGGAGAAACGCTTGTTAACGCTGTCTATATGCAGGACAACGGCCTCGGCTTCCTGACCTTTTTTGAATATCTCTGAAGGGTGTTTTACCTTTCTCCACGACAAGTCCGATATATGGACGAGGCCGTCTATACCCTCTTCAACTCCAAGGAAGATACCGAAGTCTGTGATGTTTTTCACAAGCCCCTTTACCTTTGTGCCCTTGGGGTAACGCTCGGCGGCATCATCCCATGGGTTTGGCTCAACCTGTTTTATTCCAAGGGAGATGCGGCGGCTGGCCTGGTCAACGTTAAGGACCTGAACCGTAATTTCATCGTCTACCTTTACCTTCTGTGAGGGGTGCCTTATCTTTGTCCAGGACATCTCCGAGATATGCACGAGTCCCTCAAGGCCTTCCTCAAGTTCCACAAATGCGCCGTAGTCCGTAAGGTTTACGACACGGCCCGTAACATTCGAGCCCAGGGGATATTTTTCCAGTACCGTCTGCCATGGATCGGGCTTTGTCTGTTTAATGCCAAGGGATATTTTGTTATCGTCCTTGTCATAGCGAAGGACCTTTACGGAGATAGTATCGCCTATCTTAAGGAACTGCGTTGGATGGGAGACCTTGCCCCAGGACATATCCGTAAGGTGTACAAGGCCATCTATGCCGCCAAGGTCGACAAAAGCACCGTAGTCTGTAATGTTTTTTACATAACCCTCAAGAACGGCCCCTTCCTCGAGCTTTTCAAGGGTGATCTTTCGGAGACCCTCGCGCTCTTTTTCAAGGATAGCGCGTCTTGAGACGATGATATTGCTCTTTCGCCTGTTGTACTTCAGGACGTTAAAGGAAAAGGTCTGACCCAGAAGGCCGTCGGGGTTTCTCACAGGTTTAAGGTCTACCTGAGAGCCGGGTAAAAAGGCGTTAAGACCCTTGATGTTGACATAGAATCCGCCCTTCACCCTGTTGGTAATAGTGCCTTCAATCTCATGGTTGTTGTCGCAGGCATCTTCGATGTTGTCCCAGAGTTTAAGCTGATCGGCCCTCGTCTTTGAGAGGACTATAAAACCATTCTCATCCTCGCGGCGCTCGATCAAGACCTTTATCTCATCGCCGACATTGATGGCGGGGCCTCCGTCTACCTGGGCAAACTCCTTTATGGATACAACGCCCTCGGATTTAAATCCTATATCCACAACAACGGCGTCACCGGATATCTCAACAACTGTACCCGTTACGACGTCGCCTTCTTTAAACTCTTTTATCTCCGCTTCGAACATACGTTCGAACTCATTCTCTTCCGTTACTTTCTCTTCATTGTCGCTTGAGTCAAGCATTAATTATAGTACCCCCAATATTTTTTTATCCTCAAAAGATAGCACAGCACAAAACAAAGTGCAAATTAATTTCACATATTTTCCTTATGTTGGCGGACACTTTCCCCGCCAGAGCAGATGCTCTAACCGTGAGACGGAAGCCTTTTTTTAATTTCCTCAAGTATAACAGAGAGCACCTCTTCGAGGTTAATGTTGGATGTATCCACATATATGGCGTCATCAGCCTTTTTTAAAGGAGAATCCACCCTCTCACGGTCCCGGGTGTCACGTGAACGCATGGCCCTCTCCGTCTCCCCTGCGCCCATGGTATCGCGGCCCTCGCCGTGCCTTCTGCCTGCGCGTATCGAGGGTTCCGCGTCGAGAAAAAACTTTATATCAGCATCGGGAAAGACAACGGTCCCAATGTCTCTACCCTCTATTACAAGGATACCCTCGTAGCGAAATGAGCGCTGATAGGCCACAAGGGTCCTTCTTACGATACTCTTCGAGGCCGCTTCCGAGGCAAGCGCCCCGGCGGTCTCGGAGCGTATCTTTTGGGAATAATCAAAGCCGTTTATGAAAATTTCCCCTGAACGCGTACGATAGACTATCTCGGCATTTTCACAAAAATTCTGTAAAGCCCTTTCATCGGATGCCTTGACCTTGGCATCGCTCATGGCAAGGGCAAAGGCCCTGTACATGGCCCCTGTGTCTACGTATATACCGCCAAGCTCCCCGGCGAGGCGTCCACTTAGAGTGGATTTTCCAACGCCTCCGGGGCCGTCCACGGCAATGATAAAGCCCTTGTCCGAGATTATCTCTCCTATTACATTTTGATTCATTTTGCCTTGCCTCCACGAACCCCTTGAAGGAGCTCAAAAAAACCCGGAAAAGATACGTCAACGCAGTCACTATCCTCAATTGTCACGTCCCCGCTTGCTCCAAGGGCCGCCACGGCGATGCTCATGGCCACGCGGTGGTCTCCATGAGCCATGAAAACTCCGCCACTAAGCGAACCAAACTCCCTGCCCTCTATGTTGATGCCATCGGGCGCTTCCGTGCATATGGTGCCCATATCCGAAAGCATACGGGCCATAACCGCAATCCTGTCTGATTCCTTTACGCGTAGCTCCCCTGCCCCGCTTATCCTCGTTGTACCCTCTGCAAAGGCGGCGGCAACGGTAATAATCGGAAACTCGTCTAAGGCGGGTAAAAGGGCCTTATCGTCAATATCCACGCCCTTTAGTTTCGAGGCCTTTACGAGTATATCCGCCGTGGGCTCAAGGCCTTCGCCTCTTATGTTTTTAAGTTCAATATAACCGCACATTTTTCTGAGGATATGAATAATACCGGTCCTTGTAGGATTTACTCCAACGTTTTTTATTAAAAGCTCGGAGCCGGGCACTATGAGGGCTGAGACCATAAAAAAGGCCGCTGACGAGATGTCTCCGGGTACGTTTATCTGAAGGCCCTTAAGTGGCGCGTTGCCCCGGATGGTGGTGGTGAGCCCCTCGACGTTAATATCCGCGCCCATGGCCCTTAGCATACGTTCCGTATGGTCACGGCTTCTGGCGGGTTCGGTTACCTTTGTCGCTCCTTCGGCGTAAAGGCCGGCAAGGAGTATTGACGACTTTAACTGGGCGCTGGCAACAGGCGTATCATAGCTCATACACCTAAGCCGCGCCGGAGTTATACTAAGGGGCAAAAAGGTTGTGTCTTTTCTCCCCTTATGAGAGGTGTCTTGCCTGCCGGTGATATTCGCGCCCATTAGAGTAAGAGGTTTTACTACCCTGCCCATGGGACGGGCCCTCAAGGAGCCGTCTCCTGTAATAGAAGAAGAAAAAGACTGTCCCGATAGAATCCCCGTAAGGAGCCTCGCCGTTGTCCCGGAGTTGACGCAGTCGATCTCATTGGCAGGACCGGTCAGCCCGCGAAGCCCAGCGCCGTGAACTACAAGAGTTTTAATATCACCTTCAAGGTCCTCTTCAATCTTAACGCCCATGGCCCTGAAGGCGGCTATGGTGGCAAGGTTATCGGCGCCCTCTAAAAAACCCTTTATAACGGTATCGCCTTCTGCGATAGAGCCGAGCATTACGGCCCTGTGAGAGATGGACTTATCTCCCGGCACAGTTACCTCACCCCTTAGGGGTACTGTGGCCGGGGTTATTGTAATGTTTTTTTCCATTTTCTTCAGGGAAAATCGGGAGATGCGGAAATGTGTGATGGGTGCGGCAAAATTACCGTTTAACGCCCTTAATCCAGAGAGTCTCTTATATTTTTCGCCTCTTCAAAGCTTTTTTGCACGCCATCAAAATCAGAGTTTTTTATGAGCTCTTTAAGCCCCGTAAGCCTCACTTCAAAAGCACTTATGGCATCAAGAAGAAACTCCCTATTCATGGAGCAGATGTGGCTCCACATCTCAGGCGAGCTTGAGGCGATGCGGGTAAAATCCCTGAACCCACCCGCCGAATAATCAATAGCTCTTAGACTTCCCCTGAGGTTTATGTCATAAGCGACTGTATTTACAAGGTTATATGCAATTACATGTGGCAGGTGGCTTACCAGTGAAAAGACCCTGTCATGATCCGTGGAGTCCATCTCCACGACCCTGGAGCCTGCCTCGGTCCAGATTTTTTTTACTATTTCCAAAGCCCTGGTTGAGGTGCGTTGCCCGGGGGTAATAATGGTGAGACTCTCAGAAAACAACTCGGCAAAGGCGGCGCCTGCGCCTGATTCCTCCGTACCGGCAACGGGATGGGCAGGGACAAATTCCACACCCTCCGGCACTATGGCCTCTACTTCCTTCATTACCTCATGCTTTACACTGCCTACATCGGTAATAATACAGGGCGCCGTAATGCCGGGCAACGCCTTTTTTATTACCTCTACTATCTTCAGTACGGGGACGCAGACAACAATAAGCCCGGCCCCCTTTACGCCACGCGCTACGTCCTGGGTGTATGAGTCCACCATGCCCAGAGAGTGGGCGATTTCCAGATTCTCCATTGACCTGCCGATACCGGTGATGGCGCCGGCAAGCCCTTTTTCCTTGAGTTTAAGGGCAAGTGAGCCCCCTATGAGGCCCACGCCTATTATGGCTATTTTTTCAAAAAAAATTTTTGATTCGCTCATATGTTCTTTTCTCAAAAAAAGGCTTTTTCCCCTGCATATGACCTTAGATGGTCTTGCCAAGCACCGCGGCGATGGGCCGGAGCTCTTCGATTAAGGCGGCAAATTTTTCCGGCTTCAGTGACTGCGCGCCGTCACTAAGGGCGTTAGCGGGATGGGGATGGACCTCAATAAGGAGACCGTCGGCTCCCACTGCTATGGCCGCCCTTGAGACAGGCGCCACGTACTGCCATAACCCGACGGCATGGCTGGGGTCTATTATAACGGGAAGGTGCGTCTCCTCCTTCAAGACCGGCACGGCGCTGAGATCAAGGGTATTTCGCGTTGCCGTCTCAAAGGTCCTAATCCCGCGCTCACAGAGTATGATATTTTCATTACCGTTGGCGGCAATATACTCGGCGGACATGAGCAGTTCTTTTATCGTGGCAGAGAGCCCGCGTTTGAGGAGCACCGGTTTATTCACCCGGCCAATCTCCTTGAGGAGCCTGAAGTTCTGCATATTTCTCGCCCCGACTTGAATGATGTCCACGTACTCGCAGATAACGTCAAGGTCGCGCGGGTCCATAAGCTCGCTTATTATGGGTAGCCCCGTCTCTTTTTTTGCCTCGGCCATGTATTTCAGCCCCTCTACGCCAAGGCCCTGAAAGCTGTATGGCGAGGTCCTGGGCTTGAAGGCGCCGCCCCTTAATATGCGCGCTCCAGAGGAGCAGACGTCACGGGCGGACTCGATTATGGATTCCCTGGACTCCACGCTACAGGGGCCGGCCATTACAACGACCTCATCGCCGCCTATCTTAACGCCCCCGGCGTCTATAACGGTATCATCACACTTTAACTCCCTGCCAACGAGCTTATAGGGTTTCATGATGTGCATCACCTTCTCAACGCCGCCAAGGGCCTTTATCGGTACGGATTCCATGAGACTCTCGTCACCTATGGCCCCCACTATGGTCCTCTCTTCACCCTTTGAAAGATGCACGGCAAGTCCCACGTCCTTTATCTTATCCATGACACGGTTTATCTCATCTTCAGTGGCCGAGCTCTTCATTACAATTATCATCTTGATGTTCCCCCTTCTCATCTTATTAATCTTCAGGCACTCTTAATCGAGCTCCCGCAAGACCTCTTTTAACGAACCTATAAAACGCACGTTTTCTTCACTTAGCCCAACGGTTAGACGGACATAATCTCCAAGACCGTAGCTATCCATGGGGCGCACTATTACGCCTTTTTTAAGAAGGGCGTTATAAACCACACTACCTTGCCCTACCTTTATGAGTAAAAAATTGGCCTCTGTAGGAACAAAATCCAGACCCATTTTTTCAAGCTCGCCATAGAGATATTTAAGCCCGGCTCTGTTAACGGCCCGGCTCTTTTCTACGTGTGCCTCATCGTCAATGGCCGCTAAAGCCGCGGCCTGCGCAAGTGAGTTCATGTTAAAGGGCTGACGGACCCTGTTAAGGTAGTTTATCATCTTCCCGGGACCTACCCCGTATCCCGCACGTAGCCCCGAGAGGCCGTATATCTTGGAAAAGGTCCTAAGTATTATAACGGGTTTGCCGCCCTCAAGGTAGGAGAGCGTATCGGGGTAGGCCTCATCAGAGACGTACTCTCTGTAGGCCTCATCAAGGCAGATTATAACGTCGTCGGGCATGGCCTCGACAAAGCGGTGAAGGTCCTCTCCCTTTACCATTGTCCCGGTGGGATTATTTGGATTGGCGATAAAGACAATTCGCGTCTTCTCCGTAACGGCCTCTCTCATTGCCTGTAGATCAATGGTCATGTCCTTCAGGGGGACCCTTACGGATACCCCGCCCGCCGCCTTTGTTACAAGGGGATATACGGCAAAGGATGGCTCGCCCATGATTACTTCATCGCCGGGAGAGAGAAAGGTCCTGATAAGAAGCTCTATTATCTCGTTGGAACCGTTAGAGGTTATTATCCTCTCCATGGGCTCTGAGAGGGCTTTGGAAAGGCCGCGGCGAAGATAATACGAACCGCCGTCGGGATACCTGTTCAGCCCCGAGAGCGCGCCTTTAATGGCCTCAATCGCCTTTGGAGAAGGCCCCATGGGGTTTTCGTTACTTGCCATCTTAACGGACCCGGTGATACGAAGCTCACGCTCAAGCTCCTCGATGGGTTTACCGGGAGGATAGGGTACGAGCTCTTCTATGTCCTCGGAGACCTTTAGTCTCATTATTAATCTCTCCTGCCTTATACGAACTTAACTCAGCCGTTGTTCTGCGGGCCGTGACACTTGGGATAAGAGCCTAAAATTTTAATATAAGAGCATAATTTTTCAAGCTCACTTACGGCTTCGCTCACATGAGCCTGAGTGATATGACCGTCAAGGTCTATGAAAAAAAGGTACTCCCAGGCCCGTGTCTTTATGGGTCGGGACTCAATTTTTGTAAGGTTTATCCCCCTTCTCGCAAAGGGTTCAAGCATATTATAAAGCGCGCCGGGGGCGTCTTTTATGGCAAATACTATTGAGGTCTTGTCATCTCCCGTCTCCCTGGCGTTTTGTCTGCCTACGACAAGAAAACGCGTAAGGTTATGGGGCGTATCCTCAATATGATTCTCAAGGACGCGGAGGTTATATAGATCCGCGGCGGCGATACTTGATACGGCGGCGACGCTCTCGTCCTCAGAGGCCATCTTTGCGGCCATGGCAGTGCTTGACGTATCACTAATAGAGGCCCCTGGAAGATGGCCCTTCAGCCAGCCCCGGCACTGCGCCAGGGCGTGCGGGTGAGATGATACGCTCTTCACGTCAGAAAGCCTGCCCGTCTTATTGAGAAGCGCCAGAGATACCTCAAGCATTATCTCCGCAAAGATGGTGAGGTTTGACGAGACGAACATATCAAGGGTATGCGTTACAACGCCCTCGGCGGTATTTTCGATGGGAGCGACGCCAAAATCCGCCCTGCCCTTCTCTACCTCCTCAAAGACATTGGCTATCTCTTTTTGAGGCATATACTCAACAGAGAGGCCGAAGTGCTGAATGCAGGCCTGATGAGTAAATGTAGCAACAGGACCGAGAAAGACGACCCTGAGGGGCTTTTCAAGGGATAGCGAGGCGCTCATAATCTCGCGGTAGACCGTCTTGAGGGCGTTATTGGGAAAGGGGCCCTTGTTTCTCTCAAGAAGACGCCTGTAGACCTCCTGCTCCCGTTTGGGAACATAGAACTCCGTGCGGGCCGCTTTTTTTGCCTTGCCGATGGCTATGACCTCATCGGTCCTCCTGTTTAGGAGTTCCATTATCTCAAGGTCAATATCATCAATCTTTTTTCTATGTGAATCCAAATCTCTCTTATCACTCTTCATAACAGGCCTGAGTCGCGAAGTTTGCGGCGATACATAAGGTTAATTTTATAGATTAGTTGATTCAACAAGAAAAATCAATAGTTTACTTCCTTCAGGATAGAAAAAGATGGGCATAGGGCGGATATGTGGTGAGTTAGTCTTCGGAGAATAGACCGAGAGAACGGAATTTCATGTAGCGGCTTTCAACAAGCTGATCTACGGGTTTATGCTTTATATCTCTGAAGACATCGATAAGGGACATCTTCATCTGCTTAAAGGCCGCTTGAGGGTCTCTGTGGGCGCCGCCCACGGGTTCGGTGATGAGATGGTCCACGACTCCGCTTTTCAAGAGGCTCCGCGCGTCTATCTTCAGGGCGTTGGCCGCGAGGTCGGCCTTTGTGCCGTCTTTCCAGAGTATGGCGGCGCATCCCTCGGGGGAGATAACGGAGTATGTGGCAAATTCCATCATAAGCACCCTGTCGGCGATACCTATGGCAAGGGCCCCGCCTGAGCCGCCCTCGCCTATTACAGTGGCTATAATGGGGGTACGGAGCGAGGACATCTTCATGAGGTTGGCGGCTATGGCCTCGGATTGGCCCCTCTCCTCGGCGCCTATGCCGGGATAGGCGCCGGGGGTGTCAATGAAGGTAAAGACGGGTCTGCCAAACCTCTCGGCAAGGTCCAGTATCCTAAGCGATTTCCTAAAACCCTCGGGATGGGGCATCCCAAAGTTATAACGCACCTTTTCCTTGATAGTCCTGCCCTTCTGATGACCTATTACAACGACGGGGTCGCCGTTGAAGGTGGCAAACCCGCATACCATGGCAGGGTCGTCGCTAAAGTAGCGGTCGCCGTGAAGTTCCACGAAGTCTTCAAAGAGGTTGGAGATATAGTCCATGGTATAGGGACGCTGTGGATGACGGGCAACCTGCGTAATCTGCCATGGCGTAAGTTTGGCGTAAAGCCCCTTTAATATCTTGGCGGCCTTGGCCTCAAGTTTCTTAATCTCCCCGGTGGTGCTCACGCTGTCCTTTCCCGAGCAGGTCTTGAGGTGCTCTATCTTATCCTCTATCTTCTCTACTGAACTCTCGAATGTAAAGCGCTGCATATATACTCTCTCTCCTATACCTGTAAATATCTGAGAAAGCCCGGACCTATCTTGAAACGCCACGGGACTGAGCTTACAAATTTAAATAAATCGTCATACCCGGTGACTTTACATCCTTTTTAGTAATTACGCAAGGCTCGCCGTGGCGCCGGAAATAGTAGCGCTTATCTTGACAAGGAGACCTTCCGTGGGATTTATCCGTATGGTTTCGGGCAGGGCTATAATCACACGCCTCCCATCTTCGTAACGAAGTTTCAGTATAACCCGAGAGGCCCCGGGATTACTCTGCAGGAGTCCCTTCAGGGCGAGCAATCCTTTTTCGTTGATGCAATGGGCATTAATAGTGATATGGGTATCCCTGCACATGAACTTTTCGGGGTTATCGCGCGCCTCCTGGAGGCTCAAAATCTCTTCGGCTATTATCTTGACGTCATCGTCATCACGCTCAAGCCTGCCCTTTACCATAATGGGCACATCTTCGGCGATAATCTCGGCGCTATCGGAATATACCCCGGGAAAGAGCACCACCTCCACGCCGTCAGTCTGGTCCTCAAGGCGCATGAATCCCATGCGTTGCCCCTTTTTTGTGGTTATCTCTTTTAGACCCACGCACATGCCGCCAAGGGTGACAGGGCTCTTGCCGTTGGCTTGTTTAAGTCCCGATATGGAAGAAGTGGTATTAAGGTCAAGGACCGACTTAAAGCCGTCAAGGGGGTTTGCCGTGAAATAAAAACCAAGTGTCTCTTTTTCAGCGGCGAGGAGCTCTTTTTCAGTCCACGGCTCGGCCGATGCCAGGGTTGCGTGGGCCTGAAGTGCCGCTCCGGGAGAGCCTCCGCCGAGGACGTCGAAGATAGAGCCCTGCCCTATCTCACGGTCGCGCTGAACGCCCTGCGCCGTCTCTATCATGGAGTCAAGGGAGGCCATGAGCACGGGACGCTCAATGCCCGTAAAATCAAAGGCCCCGCACTTTATGAGGCTCTCCGTAACCTTTTTATTGACCTTCCGTGTCGATAGCCTTGAGAGAAAATCCACCATGGAGGTAAAAGGCCCGCCGCCCCTGACGGAGATTATCTCTTCAATGGCCGAGAGGCCGACGTTTTTTACGGCGGCAAGGCCAAACCTTATCCTGCCATTCGAGACACCGAAGTCCTTCTGACTCTCGTTTACATCCGGCGGATCCACGGGCACGCCAAGGTCGCGGCAGTCGTTGATGTACCGCACTATCTTATCCGTATTTCCCGTCTCTGTGCTCATAAGGGCGGCCATGAACTCCACCCTGTAATGCGTCTTCAGGTATGCGGTCTGATAGGCTATTAGGGCGTAGGCCGCGCTGTGGCTCTTGTTGAAGCCGTAGAGGGCGAACTTTGAAATATGCTCAAAGAGCTTCTCCGCCTTTTTCGCGGGAATCTTGCGCTCTTTTGTCCCGTCAAGGAACTTTCTTCTCTGAACAAGCATGGCGTCTGTGAGTTTTTTACCCATGACTTTACGGAGGACATCGGCATCCCCGGGGCTGAACCCCGCAAGCACACGGGCTATCTCCATGACCTGTTCCTGATAGATGATGACACCGTAGGTGTCGTCCAGTATGTCTTGAAGCTCGGGTATCTCGTATCTTACGGGAACCCTGCCATGGCGGCGCTTGATAAAATCATCTACCATGCCGCTCTGCAGAGGCCCGGGGCGAAAGAGGGCCACGGCGGCGATGAGGTCCACGAAGTGCTCGGGGGCGAGCTTTTTAAGCATATCCTTCATGCCCGAGCTCTCAAGCTGGAATATGCCGTTCGTCTCTCCCGAGGCAATTACCTTGTACGTCTCAGTATCGGCAAGGTCCAGTGAATCCATAACAAGGGACTCGCCGCGATTATCCCTTACCATGTTTATGGTCTTGTCTATTACCGTAAGGGTCTTAAGTCCCAGAAAATCAAACTTTACAAGCCCCACCTTCTCGGCGTACTTCATGGCGAACTGCGTTGTAACTACATCGTCTTTTTGACCCTTGTAAAGGGGGAGATACTCCACAAGGGGCTCTTTTGATATGACAACGCCTGCGGCGTGCGTAGAGGCGTGCCTCGGCAGGCCCTCAAGGGCCTTTGAGTACTCGATGAGCTCGGCCACACGTTTATCTTTGTCAACAAGTTCAGCAAGCTTTGGCTCCATCTTCAGGGCCTTTTCTATGGTGACATTTATCTCTTTTGGTATGAGCTTGGCAATCTTGTCAACCTCGCCGTATGGTATATCAAGGACCCTTCCAACGTCCCGTATGACGGCGCGGGCCTTCATCTGCCCAAAGGTAATTATCTGCGTTACGTGTTCGGCGCCGTATTTTTCCGTAACATATTTTATTATCTCATCGCGTTTTTCAAAGCAGAAGTCTATGTCGATATCAGGTAGCGATATTCGGTCGGGGTTCAGAAACCTCTCGAATAGGAGGTTATACTCAATGGGGTCTATGGCCGTAATACCGAGTGAAAAGGCCACAAGACTTCCCGCGGCAGAGCCCCTTCCCGGACCCACGGGGATATTTTGGGATTTGGCGTAGTTGATAAAATCGGAGACAACGAGAAAATAACCAGGAAAACCCATGCCCTTTATGACATCAAGCTCACGGTTCAGGCGTTCAAGATATTTCAGCCTGAGGGGTTCAACATCAATGCCCTTCGCGGTCATGGCGGATAATCTTTGCTCAAGGCCCGCACGGGCCTGCTCCACGATTACCTCATCAAGGGATTGCCCGGGAGGCAGGGGAAAATCAGGGAGATAGGACTTTCCAAGTTCCATCTCAAAGTTACACCGTTCGGCTATCTCAATGGTATTTGTAATGGCCTCGGGGGTGTCTTTAAAGGCCGCAATCATCTCCTCGGGGCTCTTCATGTAGTACTCGTCTGCGGGAAAACGCATCCTCTTTTCAGCGTTTACCGTGGTGCCCGTCTGTATGCAGAGGAGTATGTCGTGAATCTTGGCGTCTTCTTTTTTCAGGTAATGACAATCATTTGTGGCTACCACGGGGATATCGAGTTTTTTCCCTATCTCGATAAGGGCGGCGTTGACCTTGACCTGCTCTTTAATGCCCGTGGGCTGAATCTCAAGAAAGTACCGTCTGTTATCAAAAATCTCTTTATACTCAGCCGCCGCTGTAAGGGCCTTGTCCATCTGGTCGCGAAGGGCGTAAAAGGCAGTCTCGCCCTGAATGCAGGCGCCGAGGGCGATAAGGCCCTCGTTATGCTCACGCAAAAAGGCCTTATCTATCCGTGGTTTATAGTAAAAACCTTCAGTATAGCCTTTAGTAAGTATCTTACAGAGGTTCTTGTATCCGATAGCGTTTTTTACAAGGAGTATGAGGTGAAAGGCCTTGGTCGGCGCGCCGCTACGAGATGGCGGCGTCTTGTCGGACATGGAGGTAGGGGCGATATAGGTCTCGGCCCCGATGATGGGTTTTATCCCAGCCTTCATGGCCATCTCATAGAACTCAACGGCACCGAAAATGTTGCCGTGGTCTGTGACGGCAACAGCTGGCATCTTGAACTCTCTGGCCCGCTCCACAAGGGCAGAGGGACGTATCGCGCCGTCAAGAAGGCTGTACTGAGTGTGTAGATGAAGGTGTACGAATCCGCTATGGTGCATTTTTTTACGTTAACATATTAGCGGTTTTTTTTATAGACCAAATTTATGTTTTTTTGGGGGTGGTTGCCTTTCTGTTTGGTGGGCGGAGCCCACCCTGCGAGACTGTTAAAAACAGGCGCTGAACCTATTTTTTTTCAACATATTAGCGATTTTTTTTACAACTAAAATTTCTGTTTTTCTTTATTAAGGAGGTTTCATAAAATGAAAACTATGTTTTTTGATGGGTTACGTTTCACTCCACCTATCTACGAAACTGCTTGTCCCCCAACTCTGCATTGACCGATTCCCTACTTGATGCTATCATCTGTAAAATGGTAACTGCCGCCTTTTATTCTTTTCATATATGAGAAAAATCATTATAACCAGTTTTTTTGTCATACTTACTCTGCCCCCGCTTGCAGGACTCATCTTCAATGAGAGTGCCTTCTTTAAGGAGAAGCCTTCGCTCTCACCGCTACCCGCCTTCAGCGCGGGTGCCCTCCTTGACCCGACCTTCTACAATGGCATTGAGAGATACCTTGACGACCGTAACCCCCTCAGGGGAATATTCATAATGTCAAAAAACTGGCTTGACGTACGTATCTTCCAAACCACAACAACACCAAAGGTACATATCGGCTTAAAGGGATGGTTATATTTTAGGCCTGCGATTGAAAGTTTTTTCAAGGCAGATTGCGAAGCGCATGACCGGGCCTTAAAACTGGCATGGATGCTACACAATATGGAGCTTGAACTCAATCGAGCCGGAAAGCAATTTGTCTTTATCGTAGCCCCTAACAAGGCTACCATATACCCCGAGTACATAGGGGGAGTGCCGGAGCCCAATGGTTGCGGAAAGAACTTCTACGATCTCTTTCTCGAAGCCCTTAGAAAATATCCAGTCAATGGTTTTGTACGTCTTGATAAGGCGTTCAAAGAGACGAAGGGGCCGCCTCTGCTCTACAGCAAAACAGGCACTCACTGGAATGATAGGGGGGCCGAACTTACCGGGGAGCTCATACTTAAAAAATTATCCACTCAAGAAGCATCATACCACATGCCGAAGATGAATTTTCGAGATAAGATAGTTTCAAGTGATTTTTCACATATGCTTAGTGTTGAGGTGAAAAATAAAATCACCGTCGCAGATAACATCCAGTACAAATCTGTTGTAAAGACTTATAATATCGAGCCTCATCCATCTTATGCCGATCATTGGATTAAATTAATCACAACGGCACAAGCCCCTGCCGATAGTCAGATACTCCCGACGGCCGTCGTTTACAGGGACTCTTTCATGAAATCACCCATTAAATTACTGAAGGGCTCCTTTAAAGTAATATACGCCCGTTGGAGTAGTATTTTTCCCGTGGCGGATTACGACGATTATAAAGCTGTTGCCTCCTCAAAAATAATTATGATAGAGATTGTTGAGAGAGACCTCTCTAAACTTGAAATAAGGCCGAGGCTACTCAAGGCTATAATAAATACCTATGGCACAAGCCGTTATGATGGGTAGAGAGAAGCGAAACCCATTGTCCCTATTTTCCCTTACGTCTCCTCAAGGGGATAACCCGCCTTTACCCACTCATCAAAGCCGCCCTTTAGGGCCGCGGTATCCTTAAACCCATTTTCCGTTAATATCGTCGCCACACGGGCGCTCGAGTGTTCGTCTGTTCAGGTGCACCATGCCACTGTCTCCACAAAAGGGTCGAGGTCGCCGAGTCTATCGAGAAGTTTATTTACATGCATACGTATCGAGCCGGGGATGGTCTCATTACTCTTCAAGTAATCAAATTTATTTCGCACGTCAAGTATCTGGATTTTCTTTTGGCTATCCATTTTTTCCTTCAGCTCAGCGGCGCTAATCCTCTTTGCTTCCATTTTTTCCTCCCTATCTCTGTACCTTGGGCATTGACCGGGATAATTGAAGCAGGAGACAGTTATAATCCCGTGTATCGGCCCCGGCCTCTCTCATCTCCCTTATGGCCACCTCGGAGTCACCTGTCTTTGCATTAATTGGCTTTACGCCGTCCAGGAGTATGGTTACGAAAAAACCAAAGCCCCGCCCGTCAAGGGCCGTTGCCTTTACGCAGTACTCCGTGGCGATACCTGCAAGATAGATATGGCTTACTCCCTTTTCAAGAAGTGAGTCCCTTAAGGAGCGGCCATCTTCATCGAAACCATCAAAGGCGGAATAGCAGTCTTCGTCAGGGTCAAGGCCCTTGGTGATGATTATGGTCTCGGGAGTAAGTTTAAGACCTTTGTGAAACTTCGCCCCCGGAGTGCCTTTTACGCAGTGAGGCGGCCAGTCGCCGCCAAACTCCTTGAAGTGCCGCGTCTTCTCGGGATGGAGGTCCCTTGTAGCATATATAAAGTTATTGGACTTTGAAAAACCCTCGATATATCTATTAATCATGGGCACCATACTGTCACCGTCTTTTATGGCAAGGGCTCCGCCGGGACAGAAATCACGCTGTACATCTATGATAATGAGGGCCTTTTTATTCCTGCTCATTATAGTTCTCCTCTATAAAATTTATAATAAAAGGTTATCATCTTTTGAGGTAGAGTCAAGGACGCTAATCTTAAGGTTAATAATAAGGGCCTTCCATTAAGTCACTTGAAATTCAGGACCATAGGGTTTATCCTGTATAATTAAAATAATAAAAGGAGAGTTCCCTTATGAGAGATAGAAAAATCCCGTTCGCACTTAAGGCCCTTTTTGCCATTATCCTCACCGTCCTTCTACTGCCCGCTACAGGCTCCGCGTCTTCAGCCGAGACCGTACGAAAGGTACTTCCAAACGGCATGGTAGTGCTCGTTCAGGAGGCCCATACAGCCCCTGTGGTAGCCATGCAGGTATGGGTACGAGTAGGAAGCGCTGACGAAGACCCGGAGAGGGGCGGCATATCCCATGTCTTCGAGCATATGCTCTTCAAGGGCACGGCCAAAAAGAAGGTCGGTGAGATAGCAAGCCTCGTCGAGTCTGTGGGGGGTAATATTAACGCCTATACGTCCTTTGATAATACGGTCTATCACCTCGTGGTGCCGAGCAGTCAGTTCGCCACAGGGCTTGATGTACTTAGCGACGCTGTTCAACACTCCGCCTTTGACCCCGATGAGCTCGATAAAGAGCTCAAGGTTGTCCTTGAAGAAATAAGGATGAACGAGGACAGCCCCATGCGCACCCTTTACAAGAACATCTTCGCCCTTGCTTACAAAAAACATCCCTATGGCAGACCCGTAATCGGCAAAAGCGAGGTTGTGGAAAAATTCACAAGGGATTATATAGTCGATGTATTTAACGACTTCTACCGTCCCGAAAACATGACACTTGTGGTCGCAGGCGACGTATCGGCCGATAAGGTCATAAAGGACGCTTCAGCGGCCTTTAGCGGGTTTGAAAAAGGCACCCTCAACCGCAGGCAAAGGCCCTCGGAACCGCCTCAGAAAGGCGTAAGGGTATCCATTGCGAACCAGGACATTAACGAGACATACCTTGGCATGGCCTTTCACATCCCCGGCCTCAAGAGCGACGAGACCTATGCCGTTGACGTTATCTCAAACATACTCGCATCGGGCGTAAGCAGCAGGCTTTACAAGGCGCTTAAGATAGACACTCACCTTGTGCACTCAATATCCGCCTACTCCATGAGCCTCAAAGACCCGGGGCTTTTTTTCATCACCGCCGGGCTTGACGCGAAAAACGTCAGGGACGCCACAAAGGGGATAATACTCGAGATTAATAAACTCGGCGCAGAGGGCCCCGACTCCACGGAGTTTCAGCGTGCCAAGGTAAACATAGCGGCGGACTTCATATACTCAAAACAGACCATGCAGGGCATGGCCAGTGACCTTGGATACTATGAGACCATAGCCGGAGACTACACCTACGGACAAAAATACCTCTCTGCCGTAGAGGCCCTTACAACAACGGCTATTAAAGACGTACTGGAAAAAAGATTTACAGCCGACAATCTATCCGTAGCCATTGTAGCACCAAAGACCCAAAAGCAGGGGCTAAGTGAAGCGGCGATATCACAGACCGTTCGGGATGCCTTTAAGGAGGGCGCACGGCTCGCCAAAAAGATCCAGAAGGCCCCGAAGGTTAAAAAAGTAAGGTTAAAAAACGGGATCACCCTTATAGTAAAAAAAATGCCTGCCAACCCATCGGTTGCCTTTTACGCAACTTTTCCAGGCGGGCTAATGGCCGAGAACGCTCATAATAACGGCATAGGCAGCTTTACCGCTTCCATGCTCACACGCGGCACAACAACGCTCACACGCGAGGAGCTGGCAAAAGAGGTAGAGGGTATGGCCGGTTCCATAGGAGGATTTTCCGCCCGCAACACCTCGGGCGTAAGCGCCGGGTTTCTCGCCCGGGACTTTGACAAGGGTCTCGCCCTCTTCGCCGATGTTATCGAAAACCCCACCTTTCCCGATAAGGAGATAAAGAGGCTCCGTAAAGACGTCCTTGCCGCTATAAAAAAACAGAAGGACAACATACCCTCATACACTTTCAAGCTCTTTTTAAAGACCCTTTACAAAGACCATCCATACGGCATGCCCGCCATAGGAACCAAAAGGACGGTAAAGGCCTTGTCAAGAGAAGACCTTGTGGCTCATTACAAAAAAGTTTTTGTCCCAAAGAGCATGATACTCGTCATTGCAGGTGATATTGACGTAAAGGACGCCGCCCAAAAGGCCGAAGAGGTCTTCGGAGGCTTTGCCCGCACATCAAAGGGCATCAAGACCCCTGAAAAACCAAAATGGCCCAAAGAGATTCGAGAGACAGGAGCGGTGCGCGCAAAGGCGCAGACAAACGTGGGGCTGGGCTTCATGGCCACCACCATAGGAAGTAAAGACAGCTACCCTCTTAGCGTACTCTCGGAGATACTATCCGGGCAGGGCGGCAGACTTTTTATAAACCTTCGAGACAAAAGAAGCCTCGCCTACTCTGTAAGCGCCTTTTTAAGGGACGGCGTTGACCCCGGCTTTTTCGCCCTCTATATTGCCTCGGCTCCTGAGAAAAAAGAAGACGCCATAAAAGGCATCCTCGATGAATTAAAAGAGATAAGGACAACTCCAGTATCAGAGAGCGAGCTTAAGAGGGCCAGAAACTACATTACAGGAAGCTACGAGATAGGACTTCAGACCCCTGCGAGTCAGGCCGCTGACATGGCCAACAACGAACTGTTCGGCCTTGGTTATGATTTCAGTAAAAAATACACAGAGCTCATTCAGGACGTAACCGCAGAGGACGTCTTACGCGTTGCAAAAAAATATATCGACCTCAACGCCTATACCATCTCCGTGGTTGGACCGGCAAAAGAGAAAATGGCGGTAAAGAAAAAAGTTTCAAAGAAGTAACGGCAAGTATAAAAACAAAATCATAAGGGGCGCCGCGTTACGGGCGCCCCTTTGTACTTGCACCTTTATAAATACGGATTGCTTCCAGGCTTGACAGCAGTACTCACTTTTGGTAAAGTTTTTCAAGCTTTTGTTAAGCCAACAATAGACTCAATCAATGATTCCTCACTTCCCATAATAAGCACTTGCAAATTCTTTAAAAAATCAATTCAAAATACCTTTCCTATTAGGAGAACCCACCATGAGAATTTTCGTCTTTGCGCTCCTGCAGGTCCTTGTCTTTTTGCCCCTTGCCTCGTATGCCGCTGAGAGGGCCAATCCTGTCGGCATGGAAAAAATCGATATCATAGTTGCCCAAAAGGCCACCGTCCAGAGTGCGTACGGTAAGCTACCTCTTTATTTTACGGAAAATAAAGGTCAGGTTGACGGGTCGGTAAAGTTCTACGAGAAAGGCGTCGGACACGCCACCTTTTTTACAGCTGAGGGCGTTGTCCTAACGCTTACAAAGAGTATCGATGAAGGTGAGAAAGAGCCAGCCCTCCCCTCTTCTCTTCGTAACGCCATTAAAGAAAACAAAGATAAAAAATTCTCCACCGAGGCCGTAAGGCTCTCCTTTATCGATGGCAGTAAAACCGCGAAGATAACCTCTTCAGCACCGTTACCGGGCCATGTTAATTACTTTATAGGTAACGACAAATCAAGGTGGCGTAGCAACGTCCCAACCTACAGGGCCGTCACCTACGAAAATATCTACAAAAATATCAATATAAAATTTTACGGGAATAATAAAAACATTGAGCACGATATCATCGTCTCTCCCGGCGGTAACCCCGGTGACGTAAAATTCCTCTACGAGGGCATAAAAGGACTTGATATCACAAAAGAAGGAAACCTTGTGGCGCGCCTCGCTGACGGCGAGATAATAGAGAAGAAGCCCATTGTCTATCAGGAGATTAAGGGAAAAAGAAAAACCATTGACGGTAGTTACAGGATATTAAAGGGAAAGGATGGGACTTTTACCTACGGCTACGACGTGGCCTCTTATGATAAGTCAAAAGAGCTTGTCATCGACCCCGTGCTTACCTACTCTACCTACCTTGGCGGAACAGGAGAGGACTATGGTGAAGGAATCGCCATAGACGCTTCCGGCGCAGTATATGTTACGGGGAATACCATGTCTACGGACTTTCCCGTCATCGGTCCCATACAGGCTAACCATGGGGGGGGACTTACCGACGCCTTCATAACAAAGATTAACCCTGCCGGAACTGCCATTGTCTACTCTACTTACCTCGGCGGTAGCGGAGATGATTTTGCTGAAGCAGTAACGGTAGATAGTTTCGGGGCTGTCTATGTTACGGGAAACACCTTTTCCACAGACTTTCCTATGGTCAACCCTATACAGGGCATATATGGCGGAGATAACGGAAGCTTTCCTTTTTACGGCGATGCCTTTGTGACAAAACTGAGCCCTTCGGGCACGGCTATTACCTATTCAACCTATCTCGGCGGTGCCAACAATGATGGCGGCAACGCAATCGCAATTGACAATAATGGCGCCGTTTATGTGACAGGAGTGACCACCTCCCTGGACTTTCCACTGGCAAATCCTATTCAGTCAGCCATTAACTTCGCAGGGGATGACAATGCCTTTGTAACAAAGATAAACCCCGCTGGTTCGGCCCTTGTATACTCAACCTATCTCGGGGGCACTCTCTACGACGTAGGATACAGTATTGGAGTTGACCTTTCCGGTGCCGCCTATATCGCAGGCGTTACTACCTCCCCTGACTTTCCACTTGTATCACCCCTTCAGGGAACTCCTCCGGGAGGGATGAACTCCCTTGATTTCTTCGTTACTAAGATAAATCCGGCGGGATCAACCCTTGTATACTCCACTAACCTTGGAGGCAGCGGAACCGAAAGCTCCCCCGGCCTTGCCATTGACTCTACGGGAGCCGTCTATATAACAGGCTCTTCCAGTTCCACTGACTATCCCACGGCGGCGCCATTGCAGAGCGCTAATGCCGGGGGTAATGATATAGTCGTCTCAAAGATAAACCCCTCGGGTTCTGCGCTCGTGTACTCCACATATCTTGGCGGGAGCCGCGATGATTACACTTCGGCCATAGCAATAGACGCCTCAGGCGCGTCCTATGTCGCCGGGATATCCTACTCCACGGACTATCCTCTTGCTACCCCCATACAGAATTTAATCAACGGATACGACGATGCCTTTGTGACCAAGATAAACCCCGCAGGCTCTGCCCTTCTCTACTCCACCTACCTCGGCGGTGAGTCATTTGAAAACTCCGGGGATATTGCGGTTGATAGCTCAGGGGCCGCCTATATAGCCGGAGGCACACTCTCCATCGCTTTTCCACTCTCACATCCACTTCAGGTTATTGAAGGCGGATCATTTGACGCCTTTCTCGCCAAGATAAGCCCCGGTACGCCACCTGTACTGAGCCTCGCCCTTACCCCTGATATTTTCTCCGTAGTACAGGGCACCACCTTCGGTTATACCGTTACGGTCACTAACACGACAACAACGACCCAATGCTTTAATTACTGGGAGAACGTCGCCCTTGCAAGCGGTGCCACATACCCCGCCACGGGCGAGCTCTTCGGCCCGGTTCATCTCTGCCTCAACGGCGGTGCATCGAAGAGCGCGCACCTTACGCACGGCGTACCCTTAAGCGCGCCCCTTGGGAGATACGCCCTTAACGCCTATGTAGGAACGCATCCCACACCCATAACCAGCGAAGCGCACTTTCCCTTTAACATATGGGCCTTCAATCCAATTACACAGAACCCGCAGACCTCGTGGCGGATTCTGGAGAAGGGCTTTAAGTAACGTCCAGATTAACTAAAAGAAATAAATAATGGGGGGATGCCTGCGGTTCAGGCATCCCCCCATATTGAATTCTTTGTTGTTTTCTTTTTCAAAAAGACAGTAAGCTCTTTTTTCTTTTCACCCTCCCCTCGCCTATGGGCTATTGAACTTTCCCAACCTCTCTGTCCCGGAAAAGAGAAACAACGTGAGGGCGGCAAGCACATAACAGATAAAACCTACCCAGAGGGTTGCCGTAAAGCCCCAGGCAATTGATACGCAGACGCTTAAGACAGAGGCCACAACGCTCATGGCCCCGTTAATCGCCCAGAACCATGCCGTATGCCCGGAAAAATTATTAGAGGCTATGGTCATGCCAATGGGAAAAGGTATACCCATGATAAAACCAAGGGGGATGAGTATAAGTAGAGAGAGGGCAATTCTGGCGTTAATACCCGATTGAATAAAGGCACCGAGAAAGGCCGTCTGAGCGAAGACTATTAGGAGCAGCACGAGGAGAAGCACAGCCATGACAAGGGCGATAATCCTGGCAGAAGGTCTCTTGCCCTTACCCGTAAAAGCGCCGCTCGCCATGGCGCCGAGGCCGCTTGAGAATAAGAGGGCGAATATTACGACTGTAATGGAGTATATGGGGTGGCCGAGAAATATTATGAGCCTCTGTAACTGCGCCATCTCCACAAAGATATACCCAAGGCCTATGGCCCCGAAAAACGCGAACCCCGAGAGCGCACCCCTGCCGGGAAGTCTCCCCCCGGCAAGGACAAGGGGGGCGAAGATGAAGATAAAACTCAGCACAATGCTCACCACCGCAAGGACAAAGAGCATTACTATGCCCATGAGGTTGAAGGTCTGCTCCTTGAGCTTCATAAGTCCCCTGCTCGCAAGGGCGTCTTTCAAGCGGAGCATGTAAAAGAAAAATGGCCTGTCGTCCGTAGAGGGGCTTATGTCCAGAGGCGTGGAGGCGTAGTAATCCTTATCACCTACCTTCTGTATCACATCTACAAAGAGCTTGTCCTTAAAACCTGCGGGGTTGAAGACAAAGTGGAACTGCAGTTTCTTTACAGTATCCTCCATCGTCTGAATATCGGCCTTTGAAAAGGGTCTTTTACTAACAAGGATAGTGGCAGAGGGCATTACGTGACCGATGGAATCACTTTTGATGATCATGATATGGTCCTCAGGGTTTGTGACCCCTTCGTGCTTCAGCGTATAAGCGGCAAGGGTGGTAAGCCTGAGGAGCTGTGCAGGGTAATCGGGGCTGTACCACCTGTTGAAGGATAGGACGCCTCGGGGGCTCAGGTGATCGAAGAATATCTTCCATCCCTCTACGGTATAGAGGCTGTTCTCGGCAAGAGAAAAGGCCCCCGCCGCCGTGGCGCTCCATGTGGCGATGCACGAGGCCTGTATTATATCGAACTTCTCATCCATCCTCGTTATGGCGCTCCGGGCCTCGTCGTTTATAATCCTAACGCCGGGGAGCTTATCAAGATGGCCCGTAAAGTCACCGAAGACGCGCGTTATCATATCAATGGTTCTGTCGTTTATCTCAGCGCCCACGACCTCCTTTTGCCCGAAGACCTTTGCCGCGAGGATATCCCTGCCGCCGCCGACGCCTATGATAAAGACCTTTGCGTTTTTTCTAAGGTAATGTGCTATTGAGGTAACATCGTATTTAAGGTGTTTGACGGAATCTGGTTTTCCGTCATAGAGGGTCATGACGGTCTGCGATACGCCGTCTATATCTATCATCCTCTCACCGATGATATTTTTAAAATCATAGCTTTTGCTGATACCCCAGCTGTAGGGCATCTTCTTTAATTTAAAGGGATAGACGGCTATCCGGGAAAGTGCGTTCCACGTCTCTACCTGAGGTGTATTATATCGCCCCTTTACCCACTCCACGCGTACGGGATGATAGAGGGAGTTAAAGGCCATTGAGGCCGTGAGTATGATAAATATAATGGCCGCTGAGTTTTTAAGATGCCTGTTGGCGACATGGCGGTCATAGGCGAAACATATGGCGCCAAGGGCGCCAATGGCCCCTGTAAGCAAGATGGCGCTTGGGGCGTCCATGGCGTTAAGAACGGGAAAGACGAGAAAGGCCCCCACACCGGCGCCTATAAGGTCCGCGGCATAAACCATACCGATGTTGGCGGCAAAACGTGTCATGCAGAGGCATATTACAACACCTGCGAAGACAAAGGGTACGGCGATAACCGTATAGGTCATGGCCGTGGCAAAGATACCTACGCCTGTAAGCCTTGGCATGAAAGGTGTAGCGAGAAATACCATAAGGGCAAGGTCAATACTTATGCCGAAGAAAAGGCCGAATATGGCGAGCCTATCATAGAGCCTCTCGTCGGTGAAAAAATTCTTACCAAGATAGACGATGATGGCGCCAACCGTAAAGCCGAACATGGCAAGAGAGATGGCGAAGAATGCGAAGTAATACCAGGTGGCTACGCTAAAGACCCTTGTGAGTAGAATCTCCAACATAAGGGCCGACATACTCGTAAAAAAGAGTCCGGCAAAGGCATTCTTCTTAAACAAATCAGTCACCCTTAAGGTCCCTGAATATTAGATAAATACAGAAGATACCGCTTAGGACCATGAAAAGCAGGCCAAGAAGAAAATAAAGGGGCATATAATAAAAGACTACACGGCTACGGCCCTCTTTTACGGGCACACCCCGTAAGAGGCCGTTAACGCGTATGATTTTTGTTTTATCGTCGTTTACCTTGACCTTCCAGCCGGGATAAAAAATATCGCCAAGCACGAGAACGCTTGCCTTATCGGCCCTCACATCCACGGTAACCTTCGTTGGGCTGTACTCCCGGATAAAGGCGCCGTACTGGTTAAGGGCCCTCTCAGCGGCCGCTTCCAAATCAACTTCAGCGGCCTTATCCATGACAGATTCGGCTATAGGCGTTTCGGGCCCCGGCGCCTCTGCCGCTTCAGGCTCTTCTTGGGGCTGAGTTTCTGAGGCGGCCTCTGGCGGCCCTTCTGGTTTTGTTGTATCTGAATCCTCTTTCAAGGCCTTAGTAGGTGCGGCCCCGGTGGCCTTCTCCGCGGGACTATGAACCGGCTCCCCGGGATGCACTTCTGTTGGCCCTTTTAAAACCTTTTTAGGGGCCTTTTCCGTCACCGGCTCGGTAAGGGCCTTTTCAGTTGCGGTACCCTCAGGCAGTGCCTTTTGCGATTCAGGAGCCTTGTTTACAACCGGTTCTGCAACGGGCATTTCAGGAGCCAGAGCCCCGGGCGCGGTCCTGGTTGTCTCCGGGGCCGATTCCGCAGGTGCAACAACGGCTTCAGGGACGGTAGTCATGGGATGCGCATTTGCAGGGAGAGGCGAGACCTTCTCAGCGGCCTTTTCGGAAGCCTTTATCTCAGGGCCTGCCACCGGTGGCGTGCCCTTAACATGACCTGATACCGCTTCTTTGGCATTTTCTACTCCCATGGGAGCGGGAGCCGATAGAGGCACCAGGGGGGCGTTAACCTCAGATGCCGCCTCAGCGGATGCCGGGGTGAAAAATGCGCTTATGCCGGAAGATTCCGCCGTAGCTCTTATATATGCCTTAAGAGGAGATAGATGAGAGGATGTGGTAGTAGATTCTACATCCTCCTCTATGACGATTGTGCGGGCGGGGTTGAACTCACCCTCCATAAAGGCCTTCTGAGCCTCCTGCCATGAAGGGGCCTTTAACGTCTCTGTAGCAAGAAAAACCCTTGGAAGAGCGTCGGGATTTTTATAGACTCTCGCGTCGGCCTTATCGTAGATAAGGGGGAACTTTTCTTTAAATGTATCCGCTATCTCACTCTCTGCCCCCGCGCTACTCTCGGCATCGGGGAATATAAAGTACCTTACTCCAAGTAAAGAATAGGCACGCTCCATATGAACAAAATCATCTTCCGGCAGACTCTCTATCCTCTTGTAAAGATGGGCGCCATCCTTATCCACCCGTGCGCTCCTCTCCGGTGAGCCTGTAAACCAGAGCGATGACTCCGAGAGCCCCTCGGCTGATTTTTCATAAAGATAATTATTACGAAAAGACTGTAAGGTCTCAGGAACAATGGAGTTTACATATCTAAGGTCATCGAGTTTTACAGCACCGGCGTAATTGGGAATGAGCGCGCCGTACGCGCCTGCCACGCGCGGCCTCATGCCCGCAGAGTCATGTCGGATGGCAGAGACATAAGGGGCTGGTTTAAAGGGGTCGTCTCTTGGCGGATAGCCATTCGGTGCAAGTGAGTCCATGAAAAAGGCGGCAACGAAAAATACCACAAGCGCCATGAAGGCAAAGGTGAGCTTATTTCTAAAAAAGAAGAAGACAGCTACCAGCCCCACTACGAGAGGCGCCCACTTCATGGCAAGCGACTCTGGTGCGTAGCCCCTGGGGATAGCCCACCACAGCTCAAGAACGGCGAGTACGAGAAGGGCGTAGACGTTTTTTTCATCTTTCCAGAAATATGTCACCGCGAATGCCACGGCAATGACTATAAGCGTCAGTACCGAGCCGCCGATGATGGACGGGAATACAAAGGGAGACATGGCGCCGTTAAAGACATCTCCCCTGTGCATGAATATCCCGATAGAGGGAATAAAGGAATATACGATATAAACTCCGCCGATGAGCCCGGCTGTAAGGATAAAGACGACTCCCCGTGGTATGACCGGGGTCTTTTCGCCCGAAGCAGACTCTTTTGCGTATAGCTTGAGGTGAGTATCAATTAGCCCTAACCCGAGGGCCGCGGCCACGGCTATGGCAAAGACCCATACAGGCCCGGCCCATCGGAGGGACCAGACAATATCAAAGAGAGGCGCCTTTCCAATGAGGTAAAAAGGCTTAATACCGGCGTTTTTAAGAAGAACAAGCGCGGCGATAAGGATGAAAAAGAAAAAATCCTTTCTAAGGGGTAATTTTTTTCTAAGAGGACTGATGAAAATCCCCGAGATAATGAGAAAAAGGGGCAAAACCCCTGTATACCCGCCGAGGGTATCCCAGACGCCGTTAATGGGGAGGAACCTGAAAAACCCCTCACCCGCCTTCACGAGGAGGCTCGTTCCTTTTATCGTTTCCGGGTCCGCGGGAAAGTACGAGAGGGTCGGTGTAATGATGTTAAAGAGGGCCCGCCAGTTCGCGAGCCTCTGCGTGCCCATCAGACCTCCGGCGTGATGTATATGCGCCCCCTTTTGAACAAGCTCTACAAAAAGCAGTATCATAGGTGAGCTTAAGGCAAGCCCTGTTACAAAGGCGATAGCTATGCGCGGAATCGTCATAAGGCCCGCCCCTATCCCATGACTCGTAAAGGCCCTGAATAAATAATATAAAAGTGCAAGCGTGAGGACATACAAGGCCGTCTCGGGCTGACCTGCAAGGAGGGTCAGGGCAAAGCAGAACGCGGCAAAAACTATCTTCACCTTCACCCACCGCGCCCGGGGCACTCCTCTTGCCAATATATCGAGGGATAAAAGGAGAACGGGTACCATCATAGCCGTATTTGTAAGTTGCTCAAGGCTTATGAACCAGGTAAAGACGCCTGAGAACATGTAAAAGAGACCGCCCGCAAAGGCGCTCCATGGCTCCGCGCCCAATGAGAGGAGAAATAGATAGGTGAAAAAGCCTGCTATAAGGAGCCTTCCGAGGAGAAAATAATCCCACGAAGAGACAGGCGCCAGGTCCTCGGCTATCTGATATGGGAAAAAGGCCCTCGTTGAATACTGCGCCGCAAGGGGCGTGCCGCCGCCCTGATAGGGATTCCATAGCGGGATATGGCCATCCCTGTACATATCTCCAACGAGTTTATTAACGGGAAACTCATAGAAGGCCGGGGTCGCCGTATCGACATTAAAGGTGTTTACAGGGGTCCTCCCCTTCTCGCCGTATACACCACGGGCCGTAACGCCATGAGGCTGATACAGGGCCGGGAGAAGGCTTTTACCTCCAAAAATAACAGGAGAATAAAATGAGACTATGAGTATGGCGTAGATAATACAGACAAGGACGTGGACGGCGAAGGTCTTGTTGTCTTCTCTTAATTCTTCAGTCATATTGCTATTACAATCCTTTCTTGAGGTAGAAATAAAAAAAACCGGAAGAATTATATCAGATGAGACCCCCATCCACAAACTTTGAATGAAGCGGATGACCGCAGGAGCCGCACCTCTCTATCTCCATCAATCTATCGAGATATTTATGGACCACCGTAACATATGTGGCATGGCTCCATGTGAGAGGAGAGACAGAGACGGGTTCATCGGAAAAGGGGTTTATCTGCTCGGAAAGGACACCGCTTCGTAGCGCCCTTTTGGTAGTCCATTGTATAAGTTCCAGCGCCTTTTCAAGGCCCGCCTTATCGGTAGCCGAGGCGATATGATACCAGGCCATCCAGAGCGTTGTAATAAACCAGGGGTTGCCCGTGGTCTTATCGCTTACGCGGTAATATCCGTCGTTCTCGTAACGGGCAAGCCCGCCCGAATGCGTCTTAAGGTGGAGTTTTTCATATACCTGCTTCATGGTCTCTGCAACCTTTTCGTCAGTGGGGTCAAAGGCACCGAATGCGAAAATACCAAAGAGGCTCGCGTCAACGGTCTTGTCCACTGAGGCTACATGGCCATCTTTTATTTTTATCATGCGTGCAAAACGCTTTTCGTCCTTAAGATAAAGGTACTTCTCCATGGCCTTACGTAGAGCCAGGGCCCCTTCATCAAACTCGTCGGCCTTACTGGTCTCGCCAAAGGCGCGGGTAAACCCCGCGGCCCCCTTGAGCCCGCCGTAAACAGCCGAGGCCGTAAAGGTAAAGACCCCGCGAGACTCTTCCCAGAGGTCATAGCTCGGAAGCGGCAGACCCGTGGCGTGGTCCCGGAACCTCATCATCATATCACCCGCTCTTTTTATAAGAGACCTGTAAAGGGGTTTTATGAACTCAATGTCTTTATATTTCAGGTAATGTGCCCAGAGCGCCCAGATAACAAGGGCCGTCTCATCTTCCTGAATAGGAAGCTGTGGTTGCCCCTCATAGAGCCATGGGTGCCACGAGCTTGCCGGCGTGCCCGAGGGGTTGTATTTATGGAGAAAAAAACCGTCCTTTTCAATTATCCTCGCCGAGAGGGCAAAAAAGGACTTTGTAATCTCCGGGTACCCGGCCATGTCAAGGGCGTGCGCCGAGAGCGCGCCGTCACGGGGCCACATGTAACTGTAGGTATCACGGTTAAAAGAAAGATTGTCCGAGTCGTTGGCGGCTATTATGCTTCCGCTGTCATCTATCTGGGTGCGGATGATAAGAAGGCTTCTACGGTAAAGCGCTGTTACCTCTTCGGGCAGGAGATCAAAGTTAAGCTTCTCTTTATCGGCCCATAGCTTCCAGTAATCATGAGTGCGTTTTAATATGCGGGGCGGCCCCTTTGCCATGACCTTGGTATTAAGGGCGTTGACTTCTTCCATGGATTTACCGGCGCATATCCAGTAAAAGCACGAAGTGCTCGCCCCGGGGCCGAGGCGTAGCGGGATGGAAACAACGGAATCAACACTACCCTGAGCTATGGGGTTATTACTGAGGTTTCCGTCCTCGGCATCCTTCCATGTGCCCTTGTAAGGGGCATGCTCCTTGTGACCGGTGGCATAGCGGGTAACGCCGAAGTGATTGCTGGAGAAGACATTTACCAGAAAATAACGTTTATCTTTATAATGAACGATAGAGCCGGACTCGGGCCGGTATGCGGCGGTGTCGCCGATATCGTTGCCATAGATATGAAAGTCCTGTGCAAAAAAAAGCCTCACCTCGGCATCCTCTTCAGATGTGTTGGTTACGGTAAGCTTTCTTAAAAATATATTCTCATGAAAGTCCACTATGTCGTTGGAAACTATGGATATGCCAAGCTCTTTGTTACTTAGCCTAACGTCAGAGACCATTGTATCGTCAAGGTAATCAAGGGTAATATCCCAGCCATCGGGGACCCAGCTGAAGCGCCCGTTAGACCATGCGCCGAACCTGAAGGGACCGGTCCCTGTGTGATTTTCCTGACCTACGTGAGGAAAATAAAAATCTCGTATCTGATAGCTACTGTCAAAGGTGACAAGAAGCCGTCCGTTGCCAACGGGTATGTCCCGGGCCATAAAAACAACCTCCGCTAATTCCTATGCCTATGGTTTCCAGAGATACATGAAGCTTATGCCGGCGGTGCTTATAAAAGACGTATCAATATTCACAAGATTAAGGGTTGTGGGGATAAGCGCCGGGGCCCCGGAGTAGAGGTTCTTCCTGTACGAGCCGCTCTCGGCGTATGTGACTACCCTGGCCTCATCAATGCCGGCAAGCTCTTTTGCGTAGCTTACGGCGTCCTCCATGTAGCCTATCCTGTCAATGAGTTTAAGCTTCAGGGCCTGCCCCGCCGTATAGACACGGCCGTCGCTTATCTCTCTCAGGCGGGCCTTATCCATGAGACCGCCTCTACCCTCGTAGACAACGAGCAAAAAACGCTCGTAAAGTTCATCTATTATGGACTGGAGAATCTCACGCTCCTCTGCCGTCATATCGCGAAGCGGCGAGGCCATGTCTTTTTTATCGCCTGATTTTATAGTCTGGTCATTAATGCCAATTTTATCAAGGAGTGCCACTGCGTTTACGTTGTAGGCCACTACTCCTATGCTACCCGTAATGGTAGTGGGCTGCGCTACTATCTTATCGGCGGCGGCCCCTATGTAATAACCCCCCGAGGCGGCCATATCCATGAACTCAGCCACAACGGGGATACCCTTCTCCTTTTTAAAGGTCATTATCTCGTGATAGATTATATCCGAAGTAGTGACATGGCCGCCGGGGGTATTTATCCTGAGAATAAGGGCCTTTATTTTTTTATCCTCACGGGCCTTGTCGAGCTCTTCCTGAATCCGCGCGGTCATGGTTCGCGAGGTCTCTGTTCCAAGGATATTTTTCTCTTTCCTGTCTCTTATTATCCCTGAGATATCAATAAGAAGGATCTTATCGCGGGCCGTTCCGCTTAGGGTTTTTTCCTTCAAGGGGGTTACCGAGGGCATGCTCACGGCAAGGCAGCCCGATAGAAAAAATAATAGGGACAAGAGTAAGAAAAATCTCTTTGTCATCACCCCTCTTTTGCCTCTTTTATAATCCTCCGTATCCGGTCCTGTGTCTCGGATACGCCCTCAACGCCTGTGTTGAGTATATGGCAGGTGGCGCTCGTAAATAGACGGCGGAAAAACGCCTTTTGCAGCTCGGGCCTTTTTACAAGGAGATAGGGGTTGTAAAAAGACTCGTAACTGAACTCCCCTACGTTGTCTCCCGCGCCTGAGAGGACCTGATATCTTCCCTCCTCAAGGACGTCTATGGCCTCTTCGGCCGTAAGCTTTACCTCTGCAGGTGAATCTTTATCACGACGGAGAAGTATTACGGAGTGTACGTCCGCCTCGGTTACAAATTTATCGGCTCCTCCAATCCACTCGGGGTCCAGTATGGCCCGGGAATTCCCGAAAGAGGTAAAGTCCTCGTCTGCAACGTTCTCACACCTGCATCTGCCAAGTATGGGGGTAAGTTCGGGGAAACTATCGACCATATCGGTGCGGAGATAATACTTTCTCTCTGATATATGGGCCACGGCCCCATCAGCATTGTAATGGACAAATATCCAGTCATCTGAGTGTATGCGTCCCTCTGAAAGCTGCATGAGCCCCCATGTATGGGTGCTCTTGCCCGTGCCCGTAGGCGCTATTATTACAACACCTCGCCCATCAAGGACGGCGCATGAGCCGTGAATGGAGTGCACGTCGTGCTGAGTCTCAAGGATATCGGCGGCTATGCCCAGGGCCCAGGACTTACACTGGCCGTAGTACTCCGTATTTAGGAATATAGCCGTCTTTGTATCGTGGTGATAATACCCCCTCGGCTCCTCGCCATCAACGCCCATTACGGCGTAGAGCGTGCCGTGGGCTTTGGCCCCCTGCCCCCCCGGGGCGGGGTACCAGTTCTCTACCCAGAAATCATATAGATGAAATGAGTTCGTAATGAGCTCAATGGTAATGCCGTGTATATCGGCCTTCCAGTGATAGGTCTCAAAGCCCTCATTTAGCTTTGCCAGAGCAATTTTTACAAGTTCCTCTCTTCTCTTAAGGTCAATTTCCTTATCGGAATCAACCCTTTTTTTCTCATCAGTGATAAAGTTGGAGAGCATCTTTCACCTCGATTAAAGTCTTTAAAAAAAGAAAATAAAAACACCTGTAAGAGAAACCGCGAAAAACCATGATGAGAAGCGCCGAGAGGCCTATATGAAAAATACAGAGTTCCCTAAAAGATACTCTCCTTCCACGAAGAGAGTTCCCGTACGAACAGACCATTAAGACGGAAGAATGAAAATCGTCCCAGTTGAAATATATACTGAATATCGTCTAAAATGCCTGAAACTTAAAGCACTTTCAGGAAATCTTGCCCATGTTGCTTAAAAAACCGCCCACGGCGGTCCGTACCATGGCGCTGATGCTCCAGCGCTGACCGAGCTTTTTTTTATACTCCTCGGCAAGCTCCCTGAGGGCGTCTATCTGATCCACCTCAAGCATTATGGATATCTTCTTAAGCTCTTCGTCATGGTCGTGGCCATGCCCTCCATGTCCGCTCATCTTCAACACTCCTTAAAAGACCTCTCATGGCCTTCTTTTATTTTTTTTGCCGCCGCCTTGACGCACTCCTCTTTAATATGCCTGTACTTATTTATCGTATCGATTACCTCGTCGGCATCATCGGTAACCTTGATGATATCAAGGTCCTCGGCTGTAATTGTATTGTATTTAAACATAGTGTTCCGCATGAAATCAAGGAGGGGGTTCCAGTACTCACTGCAGAAAAGAATTATTGGAAGGGGAAAAATCTTGTGAGTCTGAATAAGGGTAAGGGCCTCGAAAAACTCATCAAGTGTGCCGAAACCACCGGGCAGGCAGATGTAACCCATGGCGTATTTTACAAACATGACCTTTCTGGCAAAAAAGTAACGGAAGTTCAGGGAATGGGTCTGATACTTATTGGGGGCCTGCTCCTTGGGGAGATTTATATTAAGTCCCACGGAGAGGCCGCCTTTATCATGGGCGCCCTTGTTGGCGGCCTCCATGATACCGGGGCCGCCTCCCGTAATGATGGCATAACCGGCGTCCGAGAGCCTGCCGGCTATCTCCTCGGTTTTTAAATAGAATTTATCATCGGGATGGGTCCTTGCCGAGCCGAAGATGGAGACGGCGGGGCCTATATCGGAGAGCTCGTCAAAGCCCTCGATGAACTCACTGAGAATCCTGAAAATACGCCATGTTTCTTTGCCCTTAAGGTCTTCTACCATAAATTCACTCCCATTCGATTGTGCTCGGCGGTTTTGAGCTTATATCGTAGACCACCCTGTTAACACCCCTCACCTCGTTTATTATCCTCGTTGATATACGCTCAAGGACCTCATAGGGCAGGCGGGCCCAATCGGCTGTCATGCCGTCAAGGCTCTGCACGGCGCGTACGGCCACGGTGTTCTCGTATGTACGCTCATCGCCCATGACACCAACGGTCTTTACGGGCAGGAGTACGGCAAAGGACTGCCATACCTCGTCATATAACCCGGCGGAGCGAATCTCATCAAGGACAATGGCGTCGGCCTCACGGAGAATCTCGCACCTACTCTGTGTAACACTACCGATAATCCTTATTGCAAGTCCTGGGCCGGGAAAGGGATGACGGTCAACCATCTGCCGGGCCATGCCGAGCTCCCTGCCAAGCTCACGGACCTCGTCCTTAAAGAGCTCTCGAAGGGGCTCGATGAGTTTCAGGCGCATATTCTTAAGGAGTCCTCCCACGTTGTGGTGGCTCTTGATGGTGGCAGATGGGCCGCGTGTGGAGACGCTCTCGATGACATCGGGATATAAGGTACCCTGTGCAAGGTAAGACGCGTCTTTTATGGAGCGGGCCTCATGCTGAAAGACCCTTATGAACTCATTTCCTATAAGTTTACGTTTTCGTTCGGGGTCGGCAACGCCCTTAAGGCGTTTTAAAAACCTCTCGGCAGAATCAGTGCAGATGAGGTTCATCTTGAAGTTTTTCCTGAGGGCCCGGGCCACTGCCAAACCCTCGCCCTTTCTAAGGAGCCCGTTATCAACGAATATGCAGGTCAGTTGCTTTCCTATGGCCCTGTGAATAAGAAGGGCCGTTACCGAGGAATCGACTCCGCCGCTGATGCCGCAGATGACGCGGTCTTTGCCTACCCTTTGCCTTATCTCCTCTATACTTGAGTCTATAAAAGAGCTCATAGTCCAGAGGGGTTTTACCCTGCATATATTAAAGAGAAAATTCCTGATAAGCCTTGCCCCGGACTCGCTGTGCACCACCTCGGGATGAAATTGCACTCCGTAAATCCTTTTTTTGGCATGCCTTATGGCAGAAAAGGCGGAGTTATCGCTCCGTGCGATGGCCTTAAAACCAGAGGGGAGTTTTTTTACCTTATCGCCGTGACTCATCCAGACGCGGAGTTTTTTCTTTCTAATGCCCTTGAATAGGTCTGTTTTGTCGCCGATGATAAGGTCGGCCCCGCCGTACTCGGATTTACCGGACCTCTCCACAAGACCGCCAAGGAGACGCGCCGTAAGCTGAAGCCCGTAGCAGATGCCGAGAACGGGTATGCCAAGCCCGAAAATATCTTTGGATATAAGGGGCGCTTTTTTGCCGTATACGCTTGAAGGGCCGCCTGAGAGGATAATTCCCGCCGGCCTGAAGGCTTTAATGACGGCGATCTTCGTATTATAGGGGTGTATCTCGCAGTAGACCTTGGCCTCGCGGATACGCCGCGCGATAAGCTGAGTGTACTGAGAGCCGAAGTCCAGTATGAGAATACGGCCTGAGTGTATGTCCATAATCACCTTAAGTTGTTAATGGGCGAGCAAGCGAAGCCTAACTTTGTATATTAAAAATCAACGTTGGGCCTTAATAAAATTACAATGGGGTTAATCCCCATCCTCTCTATTGGTTTTCTTTGCCAGGCAACGGTTCTATCCAAGGGTGGCCGCGGTTGAGGTTAGTGGCCTCATCATCCCCCTATTGGTTTTCTTTGCCAAGCTTTCTTTTTTCCAAAAGAAAGCGGAAGGTCTTTTAAACTCTCAATTTGTAGTTCGGCGGCTCTTT